>JAADJA010000017.1 GCA_013151015.1 Chlorobiota bacterium | reverse complement strand
TTGACCCCCACCGACCTAAAGGTGAACGCCCTTATCAAAAACTTTAAACAGAAAGTGGCCTATTACCGCAAAAACCCCACATTGAAAAGCGGCGAAAGCCTTCCCGCCGATTCGGCCCTGTGGTATTTGGAAGCGACGATCAATTATTCGCATGCTTTCCCCAATGAGTATTATAATCAATTTGAAGTGGACACTTCCTATCTTGCCGTGCCCTTAAACGGTGATGGCACAGTTGATATGGCGGTGCTCACACAAAAGTACGATGAGATGAAGGCAAAAGTTGCAGACGATTACCATAATTCATCTTTTACTGAAAAAGGATTGGGTTATGTATCGCTTACCGAGATTTCGCAAAACAACGGAGAAATGAGCCTAATAGTGGAAAGCGGTACAGGCAAAAAGAGCAATGAACCACCGCCAACACCCGTAAACGGCCCCTTTGGCCCTGGCGATGACTGGTATTACGGTGAAGATGCCGGAAATTGTGGCACGAATGCCCCCATGTCCTCCGATGCTGCGGAGCAACTGTATATTGAAGCCTCGAACACCATCCCCGACCCCAACGGGAACTATACTTTTATAGGCCCTTTTATCGAAAAAGAAATTTTTGGGGGTGATGCCGACCTGCAATATCCCAACGACCCGGTACCGGGCGACAACCACTTGGACTATTACCTGTTTTATGCCGATACCGAGATAGGCATTTCCGAAGACACACTTTGTCTTGAATATACCGAGATGAACACCTATTGGAACCGTTTGAAATACCTGATGTACCATTATTACCTCGATCAACCCGGCATGGAGGACTATGACATTATGTGCATATTGGTGTTTGATGATTATAGTGACCTGTACGGTCCCAATAATTCCTATGTTAAATATTACCATAAAGGGACATTGAAATTTGGAAAGAAAATATACATCGCCGATGGAAACCTTCCCGAAGAGCTATAGGTTCATAAGGTCGGCAGTTTACAACAACTGCCGACCACAAAAAGCATTTATCATGAAAAACTCATTACTTACAGTAATTATATTGCTGTTCGGCATCATGGAGCTGCAGTCGCAAAACTCGTTTGAATTCGTGGTTTCAAACCCATTTACCGAGTGGGCTTTTTCATCTGTGGAAAAAAACAATGGTGCCTTTTTGACGATTGGGCATAGAAACTCATTTGAAGGCCAACAATCAAAAGCCATTCTAATTGATTATTCGACATCCCAGGATACTTCCATTCAATATTTTCAAATGGAGGATACTTTCAACAAACTAATGTTTATGATAGAAAAAGCAAACGGGAACAATTTTTTTATCGGAAATTATGGCATTGGTGATACTGTAGGTGGATTATATTTATGGGAAACGACAATGGATTATGAAACCGTATTGGAAAACCATTTTCAAGTACCCAACCCCTATGTATTTCTTGAAGTACGAAATTATATAATTGATAGCGATAATAACGTAATAATTGTTGGTAGGGCATATTACCCGTTGGATAAGACTCTATACCACCATTTATACATGGCAAAAGTGGACATGCAGGGGCAGTTGCTCGCCATGAACATCCCCGCCCCCCCATATAAGTCCGCAGGCAGCTTTTCCATGTTCGAAAAACAGGACAATTCGGGTTATCTGTTGATTGGGGGCTTTTCCTATACAAATCAGGATGCAAAAGAATGGATAGAGCTTGACACGGAATTGAACATTACCGACGATGGGTTGATCGATTGGGAGAACGGAGGCCTGGATTATTCAGCGATACAGCTCGACAACGGCAACTTTATCATGGAGAGCACCCATTTCGACGAACTGAGCATCGGGCTGTTTGATGAAGGTTTTAATTTGATAAAGGACACCCTGTTTGCCGGTGGTGGCGATTTCAGCCCTTTCCAAGTCAAGTCCATCGGATATGTTTCGAACGACAATATATGGATAGGGGCTTTTAACTCCGACCCCTATTGGCAAACCGGCACCGAACATTATTACCTGTACCTCTACGATTCAAACCTGAACCTGAAAGGGATGAAGGCCTACGGGGGCGATACAAGGTATTTTATGATGCACCTAAATACGACCAATGATGGCGGGTGTATCCTCACTGGCATTGTCCCGGATTACCCCGGCACGCTTTATACGGATATTTACATCAACAAGGTGGCCCCTGAAGATGTGGTGACCCATACCGAGGAAATACCCTGTCCTTATGATATGGACGTAAGAATTTTCCCCAACCCTGTCGTTGACCTGTTGAATGTCGTCACGACAAGAAGAGGGCTGGTTTTCCGGCTTTATTCCCCGGAAGGGGCCCTGCTCCAAAGCATCGCGTTGTCAGAAAACCGTACAATGGTAAATCTCGGGACTTTGAGAGCCGGGTTCTGCTTTTATACGATAAGCGAAAACGGCTACACGATCCAAAGCGGTAAATTGATAAAAAAATAATTTTAAACAATATAAACTTGAAACAATGAAAACGAAAATAAATATACTATCAACAAAAGTTATAATGGCCTTAACGGTCATGATTGTTTTTGCGATTTCGGCAAATGCGCAAATAAACTACGGGACAAACACCGTTACCGGCACCAACGCAAGTGCCATAGGGGACAACAACACCGCTTCCGGGAATTCCTCGTTTGTAGGCGGCATCGATTCGGAAGCCTTGGGCCAATATTCCCTTGCATATGGCGACTCGGCAAAGGCCTGGAGCCGGAACGGCATAGCCCTGGGCAAACAGGTTTCGGTTTTCGGGGAAGCTTTTTTTCAGGAAGGTGTTGTATTAGGAGGTACCGTATCCCTTAATGGCAATTGGATTAAAACGGGCAATTATGGTAGTGGAGGTATATTCATCGACAACAACAACCATGTGGGGATAGGAACGGATACACCAAGCGCAAGCCTGGACATCGCAACATAAAAGCAAACTCCATTGAAGTGGCCTCCATGAACATTACCACCATGACCATGGAAACCTTAACGGTAACCTCCAAGATAGAGGCGGGCGAAATAAGAGGTAAAGGATATAGGAAAATGGAAAGACGAGGTTTTTGAAGAAGGATATCCCCTGCCCTCATTGAGCGATGTGGAACGTTATGTTAAGGAGCACCACCACCTGATGGACATCCCTTCAGAGGCCGATGTGCTTGAAAACGGGATAAACCTTGCCGAGATGAACGCATTGCTTTTACAGAAAGTGGAGGAGCTTACGTTGTATGTGATTGAGTTAGAAAAGAAAATTGAAATAAACAGAAGACAATAAAATGAAAACTATATACATATTGTTCTTCATACTTTGTTTTTCTTCTGGTTTGCTTTCCCAAGAAGAGACCAAATCAATCTATGGAGATAAAAATGGTATTTCGTTAAACGCTGACACTTACTTCGCTAACGTTAAGGAGAGATCATCTTTCCATTTTAATTCTTTTGCATTGGTTGTAAATTATCACCGGATAGTTTTCACTACTGATAATTTTGGAATGTCTGGCGAAATAGGTATCGGGGTTAAACATTTTCAAGGTGGTGTTGGTGCTTCGGAAATGACATTGGATAAAACCGCAAATGTTTTCTTAACTGGCAATTATATAAGAAACCAACATAGAATTGATATTGGGTTCGGTGGTCTTGGTTCTTTTGAGTATGGTTTATGGGGATTGGCTAAATTTAGATATATAAAATTTGTTGAAAATAATAAATTTATTTTTGTCTCATTTAATCAAGTGGTTTGGTATTCATCAGGATATAATAATAAAGACGTGTTAAAGAAGGTTCAAAGTATTTGGTTTTGGGATTCAAAGACAAATGATTTTATTGTGAATTTTGGAATAGGTATAACTTTATAAAACTTAAAAATTATGAAAATAAAAATATGGATTTTAAATATAATTCTTTTATCCTTGTTTTACAGAACATATTCCCAGCAATACTTAGGTGATCACCACATTGTACATAAGTACAATAAGTTCAGGAGTGAAGAGAAGTTTAAATGGAAAAAAGAAATGAAAAAAACAAACTCATTTTACCGTAACCTTGAATTTGATATTATGTTCGCCGAGAATTGCGAGTATGTATTGCCGGATTATTGGCAATATCAACAGAACTATAAACAAAAAGTTGTTACATTGTGCACAAGTCAAAACTTTGATAGCAAAAACAGTTTAAGGATAGGTTGGTGCTGGGACATCGAAACGAGCAAAATACAGTTGGCTTTTTATGCACATATCAATCATTTAGACCCTGAATATGGGGGTGTAAAAGGACGGGAACATATTATTTTACAAGAAAGCATTAACACTGGCCAATGGGTTCATGTTAAAATGGCAATCGGAAAAAAAGGGATGTTCATGAGCATCAACGGGAAAAGCAGTATTGTTTCCAGGGATATTTATTCATGGTCGCCAAATGGAGAGAAAACCTATGTCAGGGCTTTTTCATTTTTTGAATTTGGAGAAGGAAACGTTAAAGAAGGCGCATTACATGATATGGATTTTTATATTAAAAACGCATATATTGACAACCCTGATTTTTCCTGGGAAAAAACACTTTGCGAATATACGGCCGAGGATATTTCCTTTATGAACACCAACTTTGCCTACACCGATCAGGGTCCCTACCAGTTTTTTGCGGGGAACAGTATTTATTGTTCAAAGAAATCAAATTCAACGGTTGAAACGGAACTGCCCTATGAGCCTGCTTTTACCGTTGTAGAGCCCGGTATGGATGTTGGGTTCACAGCGGGCAACTCCATTAAACTCGTCAAAGGCTTCCATGCAAAAGCAGGTTCACATTTTACGGCAAGGATACAGGATGTACAAGAACCTGTATATCCCGTGGTGACGAACGGCCCGGATGTGCTGACGCCCACCATATGTTATACCGTTAAGAACACAGATGGGTTTAATTTCTATTTATATGCCGACCCGGAACACCAAAAATGGATTACGGGCGGTACGGGATACGTTGTCGGCAAAAATGCTTGTTATGAAATCCCAGGTTATAATGAAATACCCAATGGCAAATATTATGCAGTAAGTGTTTTTGACAATACTTGCAAATTGATAACCGAGGAAGATATACTTTTTAAAGAAGGGAAAGCATTGCTTCAAAGTGATATTATTGTCCAAAACCATGTACATAAGGCTTCGGTTGTCCATGGAAATGAAAATGGCCAGATAAAAACAGGGGTTGTGGACAGCATGGAAATAGGTTTGCCACCAAAGTTGTCCATCTTCCCCAACCCATCCCCCGGCCTTTCACCCTCCGTTTCGATGATGGCGAAAGTTCCGGCTTTGCCGTTGAAATAACAAACATGATGGGCAATGTGGTTTACAAAAAGGGGAATGTGCAAATGGGCAATACCGCTGTTGACATCAGGAAGCAGCCCAAAGGGGTTTACTTTGTGAAAGTGCAGGCGGGCGGCAAGGTATATACGGAGAAGGTGGTGGTGGAGTGATATTGCCCACCTTTTCTTGTTGGTGAAAACACCAACAATGGGCAGGGAATACAAAAATTGTCACAAATCATATACAGAAGGCATCACAGTTACAAAATGCGATGGGTTTATGGGTTACAAACTGTGATGGGCTTGTTGTGTCTTTCATAGCAAGGGGATTTCTCCCCCTCATGCTAATGCCAGCCCCAAGGGTCGAAATGACATCGGGATGGAAATGATATTGAAGTCTTATTATGTATGATGATTTACTGGAGTTATTATGCGTTTTCCCATGTCTTCAGACATGGGAAAACCCGTATTAAACCTTCACCGGATTCTCCACCTTTTCGTCCAGTAGGGCATAATCCAGTACTTCGATCATGCGGTTCACATAATGAAAATCAAGACCAGAAATATATTTGTCATTGATTTCGATGATGTCCTTTTCGTTTTCCACCGATAAAATAATATCTGTGATCTTTGCCCGTTTGGCTGCCAGGATTTTTTCCTTGACACCACCAACAGGAAGCACCTTGCCACGAAGCGTGATCTCACCTGTCATGGCTATCCTGCGCCTTACCTTGCGTTGGGTAAAGGCAGATGCCAAGGCAGTGAACATGGTTACCCCGGCTGACGGACCATCTTTTGGTGTTGCCCCTTCGGGGATATGGATATGGACGTTCCACTTCTGGAAAATTTCAGGGTCCAGCCCAACCTCTTCGGCATGGGCTTTCAGGTATTCGTATGAAATGGTTGCGGATTCTTTCATCACATCGCCCAGGTTCCCGGTCATGTTCAGGGTTCCCTTTCCACGGCTCAGGCTTACCTCTACGAAAAGGATCTCGCCACCAACTGCTGTCCAAGCCAATCCTGTAACCACACCGGCCACATTTTCCAATAATTCCTTTTCCTTTTGGTAACGTGGTGGGCCCAGTATTTCACGAATATCTTCAACAGTCAGTTTCCTATTATACTCCCTCTCTTCAACGATAAACCGCACCCTTTTTCGGATAACACGGGCAATATTTTTCTCAAGTGTCCTGACACCGGCCTCTCGTGTATAATTTTCGATAATGTTTTCAATTGTTTTTTTGTCAAAAGAAAGTTGGCTTTTCTGCACGCCATGTTCCTTCAATTGTTTTGGGATCAAATGCTTTTTGGCAATATCCACTTTTTCTTCCAATAAATATCCGCTTATATGTATCACCTCCATACGATCGACCAGTGCGGGATGTATTGTACTTAGGGTATTTGCGGTTGCGATGAACAGGATTTTTGAAAGGTCGTAATCCAGTTCGAGGTAATTGTCATGAAAGGCAAAATTTTGCTCAGTATCCAGGATTTCCAACAAAGCCGCCTGTGGGTCGCCGCTCACATTGGCGCCCAAAACCTTATCGATCTCGTCCAAAACAAAAACCGGGTTGGAAGTCTTGACCTTTTTCAGGTTCTGCATGATCCTTCCGGGAAGTGCCCCAATGTATGTTTTCCTATGGCCGCGCAGTTCCGATTCGTCCCTGACACCACCCAAAGACATACGGACATACTTGCGGCCAATGGCCCGTGCAATGGATTTACCAAGGGAAGTCTTTCCAACCCCGGGAGGGCCAACAAGGCATAAAATCGGGGCTTTCAAATCGTTCTTGAGTTTGATAACGGCAAGGTGCTCGACAATCCGCTCTTTCACCTTTTCCAAACCGTAATGATCTTTGTCCAGAATCCGTTCGGCACGGCCCAGGTTAAAGCTATCTTTCGTAAAGGTATTCCACGGTAGTTCGACCACAAAATCAAGGTAATTCAGTTGCACCGAAAAATCAGGGGACTGCGAATTCATCCGTTGCAGTTTCCCAAGCTCTTTCACAAACACCTCTTCAACAGCTTTTGGCCATTTCTTTTTGGCGGCCTTTTCCTTTAACTCGTTAATGTCATTCGTACCGGGCGTATCGCCCAATTCTTCCTGAATTGTTCTGATTTGCTGGTGCAGGAAATAATCGCGCTGTTGTTTGTCCAGGTCAAATTTCACCTTGCTCTGTATCTGGTTTTTTAGTTCCAGTTCCTGCAGTTCCCTTGTGAGCGCCGAAAGCACCATCCTTGCCCTTTCCATGAAATCGGAAACTTCCAACAATTTTTGCTTCTCGACAATTTCGATATTCAAATTGGAAGAAATGAAATTCACTAGGAAAACAGGGCTTTCGATGTTTTTTATGGCAAAAGCCGCATCGGAAGGAATTACGGGCGATTGCTTTATTATCTGGATGGAAAGATCCTTGAGGGAAGCTATCAGGGCTTTGAATTCCTTTCCCATCTTTGGTTTGTCTATAGTGGCATATTGCGCCACTTTTGCCAGAAAGTAAGGTTCGGCCTGTACAAGCTCGATCAGCGAAAACCTCTTTTTCCCCTGGATAATGGCAGTTGTGTTGCCATCGGGCATTTGCAATATCTTGATAATATGCGCAACCGTCCCCACGGAACTCAGGTCATCAACGCCCGGTTCCTCCACATTGATATCTTTCTGGGCAACCACCCCGATCAGGGATTTATCGCGATAGGCATCCTTTATCAACTTAATGGATTTATCGCGCCCAACAGTAATGGGGATCACTACACCGGGGAACAAAACCGTATTTCTTAAAGGTAATATGGGAAGTACATCAGGGATGTTTTCGGCATTCATCATTTCCTCGTCTTCGGAGGAAAGCAATGGGATGAATTCGGTTTCACCCTCAAGCATATCGGATATGGATAAAATTTCTCTTTCAAAAAAACTCATAATCGAAACGTCAATTTGACAAAGGTTCAGTCGTTCTGCCATACAATCCCCACAAGCAAGAATTCAAATTCATTGTCAAAAGCCTGAAATTGCTACGGACAAGACAAAACAACATAAAAAAAACTGGATAAACAAATCTAAAAAAAATTGAGGCAAGCCTATGTCAATTAACATGCCAAGGGTTTATGTTTTAGAAGTGCAATAAGATAAATTGATAAATATTTGGACAACAGGAATATCATTTGTGTTAAGTGTTAAGTGTTAAGCGCTAAAAGTTAGGCGTTAAAAACTGTTATTATCAAGTTAAAAGAAAAACCAGTGAATTATGTTTGATTCATAACGCATAACCCTTAACTATTTAACATATAATCATCTAGTAAGTCAATACAATTTCAAAACTTTC
This sequence comes from Chlorobiota bacterium, assembly GCA_013151015.1. GTDB lineage: Bacteria > Bacteroidota > Bacteroidia > Bacteroidales > JAADJA01 > JAADJA01. Next base: position 47,737 of record JAADJA010000017.1, on the reverse strand, counting down.
AACTTTAATTAAAACTATTGATTATTTCTTACAGCCTACGGTTTCTGCCCGTTAACTCAAAAACATATTTAAGGATTTCCCGGTCAACTTCACCAAACCCCATATCCCTTCTTTTGTAAACTGCGGAGGCAACTTCCACAGCTTTCTTGAAATTAAACACCTTAAAACCATTTGTGCCCCCCCATGAAAAAGAGGGTATAAAGTTCCTTTGGAAACCCGAACCATAAATATTTGCATTCACCCCCACAACTGTTCCCGTGTTGAACATCGTATTGATACCCGTTTTGGTATGATCGCCCATGATAAGCCCGCAAAACTGTCTTCCTGTATCCACAAACGTATTTTGTGCATAGTTCCACAATTTCACGTTATCATAGGAATTTTTCAGGTTGGAGTTATTGGTATCCGCACCGAGGTTGCACCATTCGGCAATCACCGAATTACCGAGGAAACCATCGTGTGCCTTATTTGAATATCCAAAAATAACCGAATTGTTTATTTCACCGCCAACTTTGGAATATGGCCCGATGGTGGTTGGGCCATAAATCTTTGCCGACATTTTAACAACCGAATTATTGCACAATGCAAACGGCCCCCTGATAACGGCCCCTTCCATTATTTCCGCATCTTTACCTATATAAATAGGCCCGGTGGAAGCGTTCAAAGTGGCAAATTCAAGCTTTGCCCCTTTTTCGATGAAAACATTTTCCGGTGCAAGGACATTATTGGTAGAGCTTAGCTTTTCGGACTTCCGGCCTTTGGTTATCAATTCAAAATCATTCCTTAGGGCATCGCCGTTCTTGCTGAAAATATCCCAAACATTATTGATCCTTAGAATATCTGTTTTGGTCTCGATTTCCTCAATCCCTTCCATACCCACTTCCCCGGAATCGTCAAGGTCTTCAGCTTTAATGTTCAATGCAATGATCGAATCGGAATTTATCAGGGCCTGGTTCGATTTAAGCCCGGTGATTTCCTTTACCAGTCCAAGTGTAGGGCAAATGGCCCCATTGATCAAAATGTTCTCTTTATCCTTAACAACCGGGAATTTCTTTTCGAGATAAGGTTCTGTCAAAGTCGAGGTTTTGGTTTGCAAGACCATCTCCCATTTTTCCCTGATGGTCAATATCCCGATACGGATATCGGCAACAGGCCGCATATAGGTGAGTGGCAAAAGGTTGTTCCTTGATTGATCGCCAAATAAAATATAATTCATAGGTAATTTGATTTTTTAAAAGACTTAAAGGTCAATAATTGTTCAATTTGCAATGATACGAACATTTCCTTGTTTTTGTTCTGGTTATTTGTGCCTTACAATGAAAAAGCCCTTATTTCTAAAAATAAGGGCCAAATCAAATATTTTTTGGGTTTCTGTCTATTGTTCTTTCCTTTTATCAATGTGTTTTTGGTACCTGCTCTTAAATTTATCAACACGACCGGCAGTATCCACGAGTTTCATCTTACCTGTGTAGAAAGGATGGGATGTGTGGGAAATTTCGAGTTTGATAAGAGGGTATTCTTTCCCATCTTCCCATGTAATCTTATCTTTTGATTTTGCTGTTGATTTTGTCATAAAAGCATAATCGTTCGACATGTCTTTGAATATTACAAAACCGTAATCTTTTGGATGAATATCTTTTTTCATTTTTGTTCCGTTTTTACCTTTATTTTTTGGGAGTGCAAAAGTATATTGAATATTTTAAAAAACAAAGGAATAATAATTTATTTTCAAAAATGTCAATACACAAAATAATGGAAGTAAAGGATTCCAAGGATAGAAATCAGGATAATTGAAATAATCACGATGATCTGGAAGCGGATGATCGACCTGCTTTTTGATTTCCGGTTGTTTTCTTCCGATATTTTATTCAGCAGATGGCGGATGCGGATAAAAGCGGTATCCCCTTTCACGATATAATCATAGGCGCCGTTGCGCATGGTATCCACGGCAATGTTCACATCGTCGGAACCGGTAAGGAAAATAACCTGCATATCGGGATACCGTTTTTTTATGATTTTCATCACATCCATTCCGGTAAGGTCCTTTTCCAGAAAATAATCAAGGAGTGCAATATCGGGCTTGAAATCAAGGTTTTTGATAACCTCTTCCCCAGTGGAAAAAGACTTGATCTTGTTATAGCCCATTTTTTCCAGTTCCTTTTTAATCAGGTTCATATACAGGATATCATCCTCAACAATCAAAATATTTTCAGCTCGTTCAATTTGCATCACATTTCTATTTTAAAATTAACATCCTATTTCTTAATAATCCGCTCAACAAAACCCTGCTGTTGATTCCTGATTTTCACGAAATAAATACCGGGTTTAAAGGATTTTGTATCAATGGCCAATTCTGTTGTTATTATTCTTTGTTCCGAGGTAAACAGATTCTTTCCAAAAATATTAAATATTTCAATACGCACGGTGGAATAGTCAAAATTATTAAATCTTATTATTAATTTTTCATCCACTGGATTGGGATAAACATCAAATAAATTATTTGCCCCTTCAGGGCTTTCGGGAATGCCCACAAAACCATTCAACTCTGTGATCCCCGTATTTCCCGGGTCGAGCCAGGGCTTTAATTGCAAAGTGTCGGCCGTACCGTTCGATTCCCAATGATAGGAAAATGCACCATAAAAATCAGGTTTGTCCGGCCCTATCTGTCCATTGGGATCGCAGGCCGCATATCCGCCGGTAAGTGTTCCCACGACCCTTCCCTGTTCATCGAACAAGGGTGAGCCAGAGGAGCCGCCTTCGGTTACGCCCCAGCCATTTGGGGTCTCGGCCCATACAACTTTCCAATGGGAATAAACCCCATTGTTCGACCATTGCGAACTGATCAAGGGTGTTACATAAGTGGAGATTTTTTTAATGTCCCCTTCGGGGTGATGGATGCCCGCTCCCGATGGGGAAGAAATCCCCGAGGCCGTCCAACCGCTGTAATAAGGTTGGATACTCTCCGGGATATCATCGTTCAGCCTCACCAAATAAAAATCGGAGCCCGAATTCCCATGATCGCCGCCATTGGCAATTTTATGCGCCCCTTCAAGTGAAACATATTGCGGCTCACTCGTTGGGTTCGCACAAGTGGCACTTTCATAGTTAAAATAGAACAACCATTGATTGACATCCTCAGGACTGGCATAACCGCCCTTATAAGCACAATGGTCGGCAGTAAGCACATAAGGGGTTTTATCGTAATTGGCATTGTTCAACAACACGCCAGAACACCAATAATTGCCTCCTCCAACTCTCACTCTTATTTTCACAACCGATCGTTTCACGGTTTGCCAGCCATCCCCTTCCGGTGAACAAACTGCATTTATTTCACAATCGTCGGAACCACCAAAACCGTTCAAGTTTTCCTCATTCTTATAGGAATAGGCAATGTCCGAAATACTCAGGATTGGCTTTTCTAAAATATTTTCAGGTTGGAAAAGCTCAATGATCAAATAATCCCCTCGGATTGATTCGGTTGCAAACAAATGGCTTTCCTGGTTATTTAAACTTGTAAAAGCCCCTTTCACCTGCTTGCCTTCCGTATCGTATATAAACAACTTATAACCTTTTGGCAAATAAAAATCGTTAAAATACAAACCCAATGACAAAGCATTTTCGGCATACAAACCCAAACGCCAAATCCTGTCTCCATTCCCCAGGGTTTTCCATGTACCTGAATTTTCAAGGTTCAGGTCAAGAGGGAGCAATTTGGCAATACGATGGGGCAGGTTTATCTTGTCGTTATAATTTACATCTTCGTAAAGTTCATCCGGGGTGGGAACGGTAATTGCAATCTCCTGAAAATACGATGAAAGTTCACTATGGGCAAAACTTGGCGGCACCCCGCCTTCGCTAATCTGGCTTATTAATGGGCTTCCCCAACTCACGGCAATAAACAAAAATACGATGCAAAATATTTTCTTCATACAAAACGGTTTTCAAAAATAATTTCCTGTAAATTCCATGTTATGGACTTTGGCCCAAAAATACGACTTTATACTTTAATAACGAATGAAGGTATAAATGGTTTTGTTTTTTGTTATAATTTTGTGCCTGTAAAAATTTCACAATACTATGATTGATAAATTAGCGGCCATACATGAGCGATGGAAAGAAATCGGGGAACAGATGAACGATCCTGGCGTGGTTTCCGATATGAAGAAATTCATAAAACTAAGCAAGGATTACAAAGACCTTCAGCCCATTGTTGATGCCTATAAAGAATATAAAAATGTCATTGACAATATTGAATCGACGAGGGAACTGTTGAAAACCGAAAAGGATGAAGAATTCAGGGAGATGGCGAAAATGGAACTGAACGAACTTATCGGGAAGAGGGATTTGATGGAGGAGGACATACGCATTATGTTGATCCCCCAGGATCCCGAGGACGGCAAAAATGCCATTATGGAAATAAGGGCCGGAACGGGAGGCGATGAAGCGAGTATTTTTGCCGGTGACCTGTTCAGGATGTACAATAAATATTGTGAAACCAAGGGCTGGAAAGTTGAATTGGTGGACGAAACAGAGGGAACCGTTGGTGGGTTTAAGGAAATAATCATCAATGTTTCAGGAAAAGATGTCTATGGCCAGTTGAAATACGAATCGGGCGTGCACCGTGTACAGCGTGTTCCCAAAACCGAAACCCAGGGAAGGGTACATACATCGGCAGCATCGGTGGCAGTTTTGCCAGAAGCGGATGAATTTGATGTGGAACTAAACCCAGCGGATATTAGGAAAGACACCTATTGCTCTTCCGGCCCGGGCGGACAATCGGTGAACACAACCTATTCGGCCATTCGCCTTACGCACATCCCAACAGGGATCGTGGCCCAATGCCAGGATCAAAAATCACAGTTGAAAAACTATGACAAGGCATTGGCCGTACTCCGTTCCCGGATTTATGAACTTGAACACCAAAAGTACCTCGATGAGATTTCATCAAAAAGGAAAACCATGGTTTCGAGCGGCGACCGTTCCGCAAAAATCAGGACATACAACTGGCCACAGGGAAGGGTTACCGACCATAGGATCAACCTGACCATGTACAATCTTCAGAATATCATTGATGGGAATATCCAGGAAATAATCGACAAATTGCAATTGGCCGAAAATGCCGAACGCCTGAAAGATGATATTTAAACCGGATAGACCTTCCAGAGTCGGTACGACCTGGAAGCGTCAGTGACAGGATGATATTAAACTTAAAGACAACCAATATGAATTCCCAAGGGCTATTCCAATTGATTCAAAAAAAGAGGTCGTTCCTGTGTATCGGCCTGGATTCGGATATTGGCAAAATCCCAAAACATTTATTGGAAAAGGATGATCCGGTTTTTGAATTCAACAAACGAATAATTGACAACACACATGAGTTGGCCATTGCCTATAAACCCAACCTGGCTTTCTACGAAAGCAATGGAAGCAAAGGTTGGAAAAGCCTGGAAAAGACCATCGAATACCTGAAGAAATTCGAGGTGTTCACTATTGCCGATGCCAAACGAGGGGATATTGGGAACACATCCGCACAATACGCAAAAACATTTCTGGAAAACCTGGATTTCGATTCTGTGACCGTTGCACCGTATATGGGCGAAGATTCAGTGAAACCCTTCCTTGCCTTTGAAAATAAATGGGTCGTACTTCTCGCGCTCACTTCCAACAAAGGTGCGTTCAATTTTCAATTCCTAAAGGATTCAAAAAGCGGGAAAGCTTTTTTCGAGGAAGTGCTCACACAATCGCGGCAATGGGGAAATACCGACAACCTTATGTACGTTGTTGGTGCCACACAGGCCGAAATGCTGGGAGGCATCCGGGCTATCATCCCCGATCATTTTCTTTTGGTCCCGGGTGTTGGGGCGCAAGGGGGAAGCCTGCAAGAGGTGGCGAAATATGGCCTCAACAAACAATGTGGGCTCATCGTGAATTCTTCAAGGGGGATTATTTTTGCCTCCGGCGAAAAAGACTTTGCCGAAAAAGCCAATGGGCAAGCTTCGTTGCTTCAACAACAGATGGAAAGTATTTTAAGGGAAAATGGATTGATTTGATTGAAGGGGACAATGCGATGAGGATTTAAGGATTTTTATAGATGGATGATAAAAAAGCTGATTTCTGGATTGCCCATCTCGGGCTCGAAAAGCACCCGGAAGGTGGTTGGTTCAAGGAAGTTTTCCGTTCCAATGAAATCCTGAGCAAAAAAAGCCTTCCCGTAAGATATACCAGTTTCAGGGCGGCTTCCACTTCCATTTACTATTTGCTGAAAAGCGGTGAACATTCAGGTTTTCACCGTTTAAGGTCGGATGAGATTTGGCATTTTTACAGCGGTTCCCCGATTGATGTTTACATTATTTCACCCAATGGGAATCTTACGATAAAAACGTGTGGCCCTTTCCCCGAAAAAGGGGACAGCTTCCAATTGCTTATCCCGAAAGGGAATTGGTTTGCGGCAAAAGTGACCGATCCCTCTTCATATACACTTCTGGGATGTACGGTTGCCCCCGGTTTTGATTTTGAGGATTTTGAATTGGGGAAAAGGGAATCCCTGATCAATCGATTTCCACAACATGCTGAAATCATAAAGGAGTTTACCCGATAGCTGCTAAATATTCACGTCGAACACGGTATCTCGTTCAAATAATTCCCACAACAAATATCCATTCAAAAAGTAACTATTTCATTTTTTCATTGTATAAGCAAGCGTATCTTTTATTTGGTTTGATGCAATAATAATGAAATAAAGATCCATCTATGCTATCGATAAAATTACCTCAAGTTTATCGAGACTGCCAGCGATCCATCCCGGGTTGCTGGTTTTTTTATGGGCCAATACCACAGAAATCACGATCCATTAAAAAAGCCACCAATCATAGATTATTAAAGATAACCATGGATCAGTAGCTATTCTATTATACTGATTTGTTTGAATTTCTTCCCGAAGCTTCGGGATTCAAAACAGCATCAGTGTATCAAAACCAGAACTACTATTTATTTACTGGGGAAGCTGTTTTGTCAATTTTCTTTTCAGGTATCGTTGCACCTGATTTGGCAATTATTTTCCCTTTGATTTTCAAAGTAATCGGTGAAGTTTTTGCATTTGAATAAACCCTAATGGTTTTATTTATTGTCCCTACCCTCTTGGTGTCGTACTTAACCTTAATAGATTCAGATTGACCGGGTAATACAGGCTGCCTTGGCCATGCTGGGATGGTGCAGCCTCAACTGGACCTCACATTGGAAAGAATCAATGGTTCTTTCCCGGTATTTGTAAATACAAATTCACAATTACCATCGGCATGTTGCTCAATGGTCCCGTAATCGTGAACCAATTTTTCAAATGTTGCAACGGGTGCATTTGGGTTGTTGGCCTGAGAGTTTTGCACCTGTTCATTGGCCGACCTCTGCTTTTCCAACCTCTGCTTTTCTAGCTTTTGTTGCTCATACTTCTTCTCTTTCTCCACTTTCTGTAGCTCGACTGACTTGGCCGGCACACTTTTTTCGCTACTCGAAACCTGTGCGCTCAAAGAGAAAGAAACAAAAGCAACAACTGCTAATGATAGAATTAATTTTCTCATAATCTTTCTGTTTTTAAATTAATAATTGACAAATATATCAATTAGTTTTGTTCGTTTGCATCCATTAACAATTATTTACAAATGTAAATGAACCGTAAATACTATTACATGCTGCCAAACCGTTTCAACAAAACCATTCACGATTTATTCTTAATTTCGCTGCTCAGAAGGTGCAATTAACAATATTCAAACGAAAACAATCCGTAAAATGAAAAAACCACAATTCACGATTCTGCTTATATTATCTGGTTTAACAATGTTTGGACAGGATATTATTATGTCAGATAAACTTGAAAAAGTTTGGGAGACACCCGATGTATTGAAAATTTGCGAATCGGTTTGCTATGATGCAGAAAGGGATGTATTGTTTGTTTCATGTATCAATGGAAATCCTACCGGAAAAGATGGAAGCGGATATATTGCCCAGGTTTCGCTTGAAGGGGAAATCATTAACAAGAAATGGGTCTCCGGCCTGGATGCGCCCAAGGGGATGGGGATTTTCAACGGAAAACTTTATGTGACCGACATTGACAACCTTGTTGAAATCGATATCAACACGGCCAAAATCGAAAACCGTTTCCCGGTGGACGGGGCCAAATTCCTGAACGATGTCACCATCGACCCAAAAGGGGATATTTATTTCTCGGATATGGGCACTGACCTTGTCCACAAGCTTTCCAACGGGAAAGTTGAAATGTTCCTGGACAATCCTGAAATTTCAAATCCAAATGGTGTTTTGTACGAAAACGGGGACATTGTCGTCGGGACAAAAAACGGGATATTTGCTGTCCGTATTTCCGATGGGAAAATGTGGCATATCGTAAAAAAAACCGGTGGGATCGACGGCCTGAAATCCGATGGGAACGGTAGCTATATAATTTCCGACTGGAAAGGGAAAATCCAATTGGTGAGTACCGAAGAAAAGCCTGTCATACTCCTCGACACTTCCGAAACAGGTATAAATGCCGCAGATATCGAATACATCGAAAAAACAAACCTATTGTTGGTCCCAACATTTGGGGCGAACAGGGTGATGGCCTACAAGGTTTTGGATTTTAAATAATTGGTTGATCGCTGATTCGGTTCTTGGATTTGGGATTGTTCTTTTATAACGAAAGAAATCTGGTCCATACGGATAAATATTGCTGTTTTAAGAGTTGATTTCTTTCAAGGCTCCATCTTTGCCGAGAGTCCTCGTATATCGGGATGATAATGGTTCTAAACAACTTTGTTTTTGCCATCCCGGAAAGGCAGGCGGGCAAACCTGCCAAGGGTCAATTTAGTTGGGAATATCCACTGCAAAAAACATTGCACAATCAATCTTTTTCCTTAAAAGTTTCAAAATATTGTTCGGTCATAATTCTATCCGGATCATAATCCAGGACAAAAACAATTATGGTGGATAAATTGTGAATACTTGTTTATTGCTGCTTGTAATTTATTTCTATTTTTGCCCTCTTTCCAAAAATGTATGGAACAGTAATGAACGAATTTGAAGACACGGACATATCTAATGAAATGGCTTCCAATTCCCAAACTCCGGGAACAGGCGACCAGCATAAAACAATTCACCTTTCGGGAATGTACGAAAGCTGGTTTCTCGACTACGCTTCCTATGTTATCCTTGAGCGTGCCGTACCCGATATCAAAGATGGGTTGAAACCTGTGCAGCGCCGGATACTCCATGCTATGAAAAACCTGGATGATGGCCGTTACAACAAGGTTGCGAACATCATCGGACACACCATGCAATTCCATCCGCATGGCGATGCTTCCATTGGCGATGCACTGGTCCAATTGGGCCAGAAAGAACTCTTAATTGACATGCAGGGAAACTGGGGAAATGTACTCACAGGCGACAGGGCTGCCGCACCAAGGTATATTGAGGCACGTCTCTCCAAATTTGCCAACGAAGTGGTTTTTAACCCTAAAACCACTGAATGGAAAGCTTCCTACGACGGGCGCAACAAAGAACCGGTTACCCTGCCCGTAAAGTTCCCATTGTTGTTGGCCCAGGGCGTTGAAGGGATTGCCGTTGGGTTGGCTTCCAAAATAATGCCCCACAATTTCAACGAACTCATTGATGCCTCCATCAATATTTTGCGTGGCAAAGATTTCGAACTATATCCCGATTTCCTATCGGGAGGGCTTGCCGACGTTTCAAAATACAACGATGGCCTGCGCGGTGGCCGCATCCGTGTAAGGGCAAAGATAAAACAGGAAGACAAAAAAACCCTTGTCATAACCGAAATTCCTTTTGGGACCACAACCAACAATCTGATCGATTCGGTGGTGGCCGCCAACGACAAAGGGAAAATAAAAATCAAGAAGATTGATGACAATACAGCCGAAAATGTGGAAATCATCGTCCATCTTTCGCCTGGGGTTTCGCCCGATCAAACCATTGATGCCCTTTATGCTTTCACCAATTGCGAGGTTTCCATTTCGCCAAATGCCTGCATTATCGATGCTGAAAAACCCCGTTTTATCGGTGTCAGGGAAATTCTGAAAATCAATACCGAGCATACTATCAGCCTGTTGAAAGCGGAACTGGAGATCAGGAAAGAGGAACTCATGGAACAATGGCATTTTTCTTCCCTTGAAAAAATATTCATACAGGAAAGGATTTACCGTGACATTGAAGAATGCGAAACCTGGGAAGAAGTGATTGCCGCCATATTTAAGGGACTGAAACCTTTTGTCAAGAATTTCCACAGGAAGATTACCGAAGAGGATGTTGTCCGCCTAACGGAAATAAGGATCAAACGGATTTCCAAATACAATTCGTTCAAGGCCGATGAACTGATCAAAGGCATCGAGGAAGAAATTGAAGAGGTGAAAGGATACCTGACCAACCTGATCGACTATTCCATAAATTATTTTAAGCAGATAAAGAAGAAATACGGAAAAGGGCGCGAACGCAAAACCGAACTCCGGAACTTTGAAACCATTGAAGCTTCAAGGGTTGCTGCATCCAACCAAAAACTGTACATTAACAGGGAGGAAGGCTTTACGGGCACTTCCCTGAAGAAATTCGAATATGTCTGCGACTGTTCCGATATCGACGACATTATTGTTTTCAAGGAGGATGGGACTTTTGTGGTAACGAAGGTTGCGCCTAAAATCTTTGTGGGACAAAACGTAATCCACATTGCCGTATTCAAAAAGAACGACGAGCGGACGATCTACAACATGATATACCGCGATGGGCGACAGGGCGCAACACGTGTAAAAAGGTTTGCCGTAAAAAGCATTACGCGCGACAAAGAGTATGTCATCACAAAAGGGACGGCCCATTCAAAAATACTGCATTTCTCTGCCAACCCGAACGGGGAAGCCGAGACCATAAAGGTTTACCTAAAGCCCAGGCCCAAACTCAGAAAAACCTCTTTTGAATTTGATTTCAGCGAATTGGCAATCAAGGGAAAAGGATCACAGGGAAATATCCTCACAAAATTTGGCGTAAAAAATATCGTGGTCAGGGAAAAAGGGATTTCAACCCTTGGTGCCAGGAACATCTGGTACGATGAAACCGTTAAGCGGTTGAATTCAGATGAAAGGGGAAAATTACTTGGGGCTTTTAAATCGGATGATAAAATCCTTACCATCCAAAAATCAGGAAATTTTAAATTGATGAATTACGACCTCTCCAACCATTTTGAAGAGGATATGTTCCTGATAGAAAAGCTGGACCCACGAAAAATAATTTCAGCGGTCTATTTTGATACATCCTCGAAAAAGATGTACATAAAACGCTTTCAACCCGATTCGGACAATTCCGTAAACAAAAAGGTGGATTTTATCGGGGAAGACCCAAACAACCGTTTTATAGACCTGAGCCTTGATTACCGACCCCAGCTCAAAATTATTTTTGACACCAAGGCCAATGGGAAGGAGTACCCAGATGAGGTGATTGATATTGCTGAATTTATAGGTGTGAAAAGTGCAAAGGCCAAGGGTAAAAGGTTAAGTTCAAAAGTGGTGAAGAAGGTGGAGTTTATCGAGCCCCTCCCCTATGAGCTTCCCGAAACCGAAGAAGAAATTACCAATGAAGTTGTAGAAGAACCCGAATTTGCAGAAGGGGCCGAAACAAGGGATGAGGCTAAAGTAACAGAAGAGCCAAAACCAGAAACCAAGAAAGAGGGAAAGAAGGAAGTGTTAATTGAAATAGAAGGGCTTGAGATTACCAATCCAGGGGAAGTAATTATCACATCGGAAGAAACCCCAAAACCTTCGGTTAAAAAGCCAACAAAAAAATCCCCGAAAAAGAAACCGGACAGCCCAAAAACAGATGAAGATACACAAATGGAGTTATTCTAAAAGCAGTGACGGGGCGGCTTTGAGCCACCCCGTCACTTATATACCTAAAACTTCTCTATATGGATTTGCCCGGGCGATTTCCTTTTGTGCTCCGTAAAGCCATCCACGGCCATTGCTTCCACCATATCATTTATCATCCGTGGGTTCCCGCATAAAAACACACTGGTGTTTTCGGGAGTGGGTTTAAAGCCCCATTTTTCCTCCATGATGCCTTCTTTCCACATATCCTGGATAAATTTCGTGTAACCGTTCCAGGGAGTATGTTCCTTTTCGGGGAAAGTAATGGTCGGGATATAGGTAAAGCCCGGTGCAATATTTTCGAGCAGGTTCAGTTCGGAAGAATAACCCAAATCCCAGGAGTTGGATGCGCCATGGATAACGGCCAGTTTTCCTTTCCGCTGAAGGGCATCGGTGCGCAACATGCTCATATAAGGGGCCACACCTGTTCCGGTGGCAACCAGGACAATATTTTTTTCTTCAGGGATCTCCTTTAGGGTGAACATCCCCACAAACCTTTTCCCTACACCGATCCGGTCGCCTATTTGCAAGTTGAAAAGCCTTGGGGTCAGGTTGCCCGAATGGACCAAAGTGATATAAAACTCCAGAAAATCCTTGGCTTTCGACGATGAGGCAATGGAATAGGCCCGCTTTATCATTTTATCTGGATTTGCCTTAAAAGGCTCCTCGGTGGCTTCCGGTGCCCGTGCTGCCGTTGGGGGCAGGAACAGCGCCACAAATTGTCCGGGCGTAAATTCGGGGAGTTCCCAACCATCGGGGGAAACCCTGAAAACTTTCATAATGGGTGATACCTGTACCACCTGCGTTACCACTGCATTTAATTCGTCCATAATTCCAGGCTGTTATAATTTGCCGCAAAATTAAAAATATTTCATTCATGGAAAATATAATCTTTGTTTTTTCATTCTAAATAATACATTTGCAAATTACTTTTGAATTTATGACGATTTCAAAAAAGGCACATCCTTTATTTTTCCTCGTTGTCGTTGTCTTTTCGTTGATTTCCTGTTCCGTTGAACGAAAGATGGCGAGGGAGTTCGTGGAGTCAAGACCGGATATTTCGGTACTGATCCTGCCTTTGAACACGATTTTAAAAAACAACCTCAAAAGGGATGACATTGGCGACACTTCCAACATGGATACATGGCAGATAGATTCGGCGGCAATCACAAACAGCATTTTCCTGAAGGATGTTTCCGATTCTGCTTTTTTGGAAATTTACATCAACAGCTTGTTTGATGAATTTGAACGTCTTGGTGTCACGGTTTATGACGAATCCCATTTAAACGACTTCCTTTTTATCAAAACACCGGCCTATATTTTAAGCATTGCCCAGATTGAGTTGGAAGAGTATTATTCGCTTCAGGAAGAATCGGAAGAATTTGGCGAATTCGTTTACCATAAAAATATCAGCCTAAATGCCGTGAGCATCAATTCCTGGTTTGAGCTCACGCGGTTGAACCCGAAAGAAGAAGGACATGAATTGTTCTATGCGTCCGAGGAAGTTTCGGATTATGTGGATGGCTATTTTTCACAAAATATTTTTACGGGGGACGTGCAGTTCAAATATGTGAAACGTGAAATGGAATTGGATGACATTTACCGCTATTGCGGGATTTTAGGAAAGCGATATGCAGGTTATGCTTTTGATTATTTCATGAACGAGTATATTTCCGATAATTTCCCTGCAGGGAAGGAAAGACGGTACTATATGCGTTTTAACCGTGAAAACAGAACAATAGATGCTGTAGATGAAAACAACCGTTTTATTTTTTTGGAAGAATAAGTAGGTTCACTCGGAAATTGATCCCGTTGGTGTTGCCACACAGTTTTTCAACCTTGCCCCGCCCCTTGCCTCAAGATTGGTGTTGTCACCCACTTGAACGTAAACAGTTTCGGCCTTGGCAGCTTTCCGGTTTTTTTAATGTTATGACCCAGTGCTTTAACCCTGAAAACCGCACCAATGATGCTATAAAAGAAAACCCCTTTGTTTTTTAAAGGAATGTAAGGCTGTTTCAACAAAGTATTTTTTCATATATTTGCCTTTCAAAAACCGCATATTCAAAATGGCAAAACCGAATCGAAAATATTTACTGATTATTATCATTGTGTTTTTGATACCTTTTCTCTCCTTTTCACAAAACCATATTGATACGGTAAAGAACAATGCTGTTTCATTTATATACGGATTGCCTGTTTGGACAACAAAAAACTTTTCCGAAATCGACCCATTCAACAATGGCCGGACTTTAAACATAAAATACCAACGAATACTATCAAGGCCGGGGTCTTTCCTCATCAAATCGGAATTCGGGCTGGGCACAAAAAGGGATGCATGCGAGTTTTATTTTTGCCCGGTACTTGATTTCTCTTTAACTACTGAGTATGGGATAAAAAGGCACTTTATCCTTTTCGGGCTGGGGACAAATTTTAATTTGCCTGAAGAACAAAAAGGAATATCAGGATATTACAAACTTGGTTACTCCTGGTTTTTTGCAAAAAAGGCATTTGCCAGTATTTCTGTCCGGCAGTTAATTTGGGTTCTCGCCGACCGGAAATACTTTGTCCCTAGTGATGATTGTGAAGAATGCTATACAACAACCTACAACAAATGGGCATGGGACTTAAAATACAATGTATTCGAAATTAATTTGGGCATCGGTTTAAAATTTTAATACAACATGGGCAAAACCACACTATTCCTTTTCCTTATCCTAATTGGCCATTTTTCGTTTTCACAAAATGATTCAATCACAAAGACGGAAGATAATCCAGATTTGGCAAAGCACTCGCACTCCATTTCGGTACGGGCTTTTTTGGGCTTTGATTATGAATATGCACATGTAATTTCAAAACATTCCGGTTTGGGGTTTTCGGCAGGCATGGGCTTGGGGGGGAATATTTTTCTCTATCACCCGGATTACAAACCGGGTTACCGGTTTTATTTGAAACAATTTGACTTTACTTATTCATCCCCCACAATTAATTTACAGCTTCTTCAATTTTCCGTTCCGAAGATATGTTTCCAAAAACGTAAGTGCCGACCTTGGGTTCAGGGTTTCGGGAGGTTATGTTTTCATCACAAATAACAAGATTAATTTCGAAAGGTTTCTTGGAGGGTACCTGTCCGTCTGTTACGGCAAGGGGAAAATCAAATTTGGCCACGAATTGCAAATTGGGGATATGGATATCGAGTTTTATAATAAAGCCACATCTGGCCCCAGTATAATGTTTACACCCTTAATTGTAAAGTTCATCCTTTAATTCCATAGGATTAATACTTCGGTAAATTTTTTCTCGCGCAACGCCGCAAAGATCGCAACGTTTTGATTTACAATAACGTGCTTAATAAATGCACCAAATCGCAAACATATAGCAATCAATAAGTTGTAATTATTTACCGAACTATTGAGGATTATAGATGTGAGTAAATACTTATGGGGATTTGATTCCGTTGGATTTTGTACATTTGCCATAAACTAAACAATAATAACATTATCAACAGTAAGTTATCTACTTATTCCATGAACAAAGATTCGCAAATGAATTCAAAATCACTATTTAAAGAAGCGCTGAATTTAAGACCTGTTGAAAGGCTTCAATTGATGGAATGGATCGCACAAAGCCTTGACAGACCTGATGAAAAAATTGACAGCGTATGGACTGAGGAATCTGAGAAAAGGGCCAAAGCATTGTATGCAGGAAAAGTCAATACATTCTCATTAAACGAAATAATTGAAAGATACAAGTAGATGGATATTGAATTCATTGAACCGGCATCAATTGAATTAGATGATGCAATTACTTATTACAATATGCAACTTCAAGGGCTTGGCAAGAAGCTTATTGAGGAAGTATTACAAACAATAAATTTTCTATTGCATATTCCGGGTTTAATAAACCATGCTACTTAGTTTTCTTATTCTCCATCACAAACCCAATATTCCTCATAAGCCCTTTATACTTTGTCCTCTTTACGGGGGAATCCTTGAACATGATCTTGAATTTATCCTCGGTCAGGTTTTCCCAATCCGTTTTTCTCATTTTCAACAAAAGCTCATTGGGTTGAAAATCCGGTTCGATATTGGCTAACGAAAAACGGTTCCAGGGGCACACATCCTGGCAAATATCACAACCAAAAACCCAATCTTCAAACTTCCCTTTTAAATCTTCAGGAATAGAGTCCGATTTGTTTTCAATCGTTTGAAAAGAGATACATTTATTGGCATTTACCTCATAAGGCCGAAGGGCATGGGTTGGACAGGCCTCGATACATTTCGTGCAATGCCCGCAGCTTTTCGGGATGGGCATATCGGAATAATCCAACTCCAAAGCGGTAATTATTTCCCCGATAAAGAAGAAAGAACCTTGCTTTTTGGTGATAAGGTTGGTGTTTTTCCCAATCCATCCCAAACCTGATTTTGCTGCCCAGGCACGATCAAGAACGGGCGCCGAATCCACAAAAGCACGGGAATTTGTTTCCCCGGTTTCACTTTCGATAAATCGGAGCAGTTCTTTCAATTTATCCTTCATCACAAAATGATAATCCTTGCCGTAAGCGTATTTCGAGATTTTGTAATTGTCATCGGATGGGATAATTTCCTTGGGGAAATAATTATACAGAACAGAAATAACCGATTTGGCGCCTTCCAGTAATTTAACGGGATCAAGCCTTTTCTCAAAATGGTTTTCCATATATGCCATTTCCGCATGGAAGCCTATGTCCAACCAATTCCTGACACGTTCGGCATCTTCCGGCAAAAAACCTGCTTTTGAAATGCCACAGGCAAAAAAACCCAGTTCGATGGCCTTTTCTTTTATCTTAATATTTAGGCTTGATTTGTCAGGCATTTTCTAATACAAGGCTTATGAAGTCAGGAAGTTAAAAGGTGTGTGGTTTCGAATAACAAAAAACCATTCTATTAAAACAGTTTACTTTGGTCAGTCAACCGGATTTTACCAAGATGTTTATAAGCCAAATCGGTGGCTTCGCGTCCGCGGGGCGTGCGCATCAGGTAACCTTCCTGGATAAGAAATGGCTCATACACCTCTTCGATGGTCCCCGATTCCTCGGCAACGGCTGTGGCAATGGTGGTAAGCCCAACCGGACCGCCCTTGAACTTTTCGATAATCGCACTCAGTATCTTGTTGTCCATTTCATCTAACCCATGTTTGTCCACATTGAGCGCTGAAAGCCCGTAGTTTGATATTTCAAGGTCGATCCTACCGCTCCCTTTTATCTGGGCAAAATCCCGGATCCTTCTTAATAAGAGGTTTGCAATCCGCGGTGTCCCACGGCTCCGCCTTGCAATTTCCAGCGAAGCTTTATCATCGATATTTACCTTTAGGATATCTGCCGAACGTTCGACGATTTGTTGTAAAACAGTGGTATTATAATAGGCAAGCCGTGAATTGATCCCAAATCGTGAACGCAATGGCGCCGTTAACAATCCTGAACGAGTGGTGGCACCGATCAAAGTGAAAGGGCTTAACACAATCTGGACAGTCCTGGCATTGGGGCCGGTTTCGATCATAATGTCGATCTTGAAATCCTCCATGGCGGAATAAAGGTATTCCTCCACAACCGGGCTCAACCTATGGATTTCATCAATGAAAAGCACATCGTTTTCCTCCAGATTGGTAAGCAGTCCCGCAAGGTCGCCCGGCTTGTCCAACACCGGCCCTGAAGTGACTTTGATGCCCACGCCCAGTTCATTGGCAATTATATAAGAAAGCGTGGTCTTTCCAAGTCCGGGAGGGCCGTGCAACAAAACATGATCGAGGGATTCACTGCGAAGCTTGGCCGCCTCAACAAAGACTTTCAGGTTTTCCACCACATTCTTCTGACCCGCAAAATCGTCAAATTCAATGGGCCGCAATACTTTTTCTATTTCCTTCTCAATGTTTGAAAGGTCTTCGCCGCTGGCATTCAAATTTTCGTTCATCAATTTCCATAGTTATTAATCAAGGCAAAATTAAGCAAAAAACCTTGAAGCATTGAAGCAATGAAAACATGAAGCATGAAACCTTGCAACATTGAACCTTTCATCAACATTCCAAACTGCTTTTTGAAAAAAATCCACAAACAATTTTCCGGGCATAAACAAATTCTTTGTATTTTAGCAAATGAATTTTAACCTCCTTCACCATGAAACAAATCATTGTTGCCATCGACTTTTCAAAATGCTCAGTCCATGCACTGGAGTATGCCATTACAATAGCAAACACATTGGACGCAAATATTATTATGACCTGGGTTGACATAAACGATGGGGCCGACAGGGCTTTTCAGGAAATTGAAAATCACCCAAGAAAAGAAATTGTAAACAACTTTGAGGAACTGGTTCAAAAATACGATAAAAAACTAAAGGGGGAACTCACATACAAAATAAGGAAGGGCAAAGTTTATTTTGAAATTGCCAATCAGGCAAAATACAGCGATGCCACCCTGGTAATCGCTGGCACGCACGGGGTTTCGGGTTTTGAAGAATTTTGGATCGGGAGCAATGCCTACAGGATTGTTTCGCATGCCCCTTGTCCGGTTATTACAGTCAGGGCCGATTATGAATCAACGAGAAGCATCAAGACCATCGTACTTCCCATTGACAGCACATTGGAATCAAGGCAAAAACTGCCATTCACATCTAAAATCGCCAAGCTTTTCGATTCAAAAATCCATGTGATTTCATTGTATTCCACCAACATAAAAGCCATCCGTAACCGAATCGACAATTACACCAACCAGGTTGTGAAATTCCTGAAAGAAGAGAATGTGGACCATATGGTAAAAAAAGTTGAGGCCGAAAACATTACCAATTCAACGATCAACTATGCCAAATCAGTTGATGCCGATTTAATTTCGATCATGACCGAACAAGAGACTTCGGCTTCAAATCTCTTTTTGGGCGCCTATGCGCAACAAATGGTGAACCATTCGCCCATTCCGGTATTGAGTATCCATACGCGCGAATTTATCCATATCCAGTCGCGATAAAAACAATTATATGAAACAAAAAACACATAGGATATTTAGTATTATAATTGGAATTCTTTTTCCAATTATTACGTTTTCCCAAGGGAGTTTCAAATCCTATATTTATAATGACAATGGGCAATTGAGAATTGATACGACTTTGAAAATAAATCAGGATCAATTTAAAATTTGGCATTTATCGGAAAACAATATTCTTGCGATTATTTCAAATAACATTAAATTTTCAAACCTTGCGAAAGAAGCCGGAATTGCTGGAATTGCAATTGTTGCATTTGATTGTGACACATCGGACTTGAGCAATATTAGGCTAATTAATAAACTGGGTGGAGGGTTAGATGAAAGTATTATTGAAGGAATTGAAAAAATGGGTGAAAGGGTTGTACTTGAGTTTAGACTTATTCAGAATCTGAAAAGAAGAGACCGCATAAGCTATCTTGGAACTTATTATATTCCTATTGAATTTTCACTAATCGACTTAAGAGAAGAAATGAAAACGAAAAATACAATTCCTGTTATTGACTCAAAAACGCTGCTGCTTGATAGATGGATAGAATAAAAACCGCAGCAAACAGGGAAATCTCAAAACCTATCCAAATAAATATTAATTGTATTTTTGCCCCACAATAGTTTAGCGGGTTGCGAGTTAAACTTTAGTATCTCATTTTTGATATTTGTGTACTTTTTGGCAAAATATTGATTGTTGAGTAATGTTTGTTATGGTTGTCCGTGAATTTCTGTGGGTTCCCTGTCTGCCGACAGGCAGGTGTGTGTTATTTCTGGCTTGTCCAGGTTAGGTTAAATCATTCTTTAAATATTTAATTGATGAATAAGTCCATTATCCTTATTTTGTTTGTCTTTATAGCTTCCTTTTCTTTTGCACAAAAGGAGACCGGGGATGTGCAAATCATCCAGGATGCCCGAATTGACACTTTGCTTTCAAAACACAAGGCCCTGAACGAGTACAACCCGGACATTGAAGGTTGGCGGATCGAGATATTTTTTGAATCGGGGAACAACTCAAAACGGCTCGCCATTGAAGCCCAGTCCGAATTCATTGGCAAATACACGGAAACGCCGACACACCTCATATTTCAGGCGCCCTATTATAAAGTGCGGGTTGGTGATTACCGTACCCGGCTGGAAGCAGAAGAATTCCTGAAAAGGATATCGGGCAGCTATCCCAATGCCTTTGTGGTGAAGGATGAAATTGATTTTCCAAAATTGGGGAAAACGGAGGTTGAAAGGGATGGATATGAATAGGTATCCATTGTTTTTAGAGTATAATTTCGTATTTTTGTTAAAAATAAAAAAATGATAACAGTTAATTTAAGCAGTAAAACAGAAAACATATTCCATAGATTGCTTGGATTGTACAAAGGCAACCATGATGATCTTTTTAATGGATTGCTTATATACAAAACCAATGAATTAAAAAGAGGGATTAGGAATATTGAAATTGATTTTGCTTTTTATGAAAAGAAGTATGGGATTTCAACCACACAATTTTATGAAAAATTCATTGCCGGGGAGATTAATGATCATAATGATGATTATTTCAAGTGGAGTGGTGAATATGAAGTATGGAAAGAGTTTAAAGAAGAACTTAGCCAATTGCTATGATTGAAAACTATTTCTCAAACATTGAAAGTGTGTTGAATAATTGCGAGTTTATCGAACGCTATGAAATCTCAAAACAAAAGATAAATAATTTATTTGGAACTGTTGATGGCAAAGTGTTTTTCAGAAATGGGGTTTTGTCCTTCTTAGAAGTTGTTAGAATATCTGAACAGAATGAAACACTAAAGAAAAAGTATAAATATCATTTTATGAGGAATGATTTTTCAATTGTTTTTCGATACGACAATATGCCCCATCATTCGCAAATAATTACATTCCCCCACCATAAACACATAAAAGACAGTATTATTGAAAGTCAAGAACCGGAGTTAATCATTGTACTTAAAGAGATAAAAGACACGCTTTTATAGTTAATGTCTATTTCCTGAAAATAATATTTCATCCTTTTAATCACACTACAGTATGAAACAACTCTACATCGCCCGCCACGCTAAATCGTCCTGGGATTTTTCAGGCATTTCCGACCATGAACGGCCTTTGATAGAAAAAGGGGTAAAACGGACAAAACTCGTTGCAGATTACCTGCTTCAAAACAATGACAAACCTGACCTCATCATTTCAAGCTTTGCCGTAAGGGCTTACGAAACGGCCGCTCTTATTGCCGAAACATTCTCCTGTCCCAAAGAAAATATCCAGGTCGAAAACAACCTGTACCATTCCGATATCGATATTTTGTTCGACCATCTTTATAGCCTCCCCAACTCGATAAACTCGGTAATGATGGTGGGCCACAACCCGACTTTCACCGAATTTGCAAATTACTTTTTAAGGGACAAGATTGATTGGCTCCCCACATCTGCGGTGGTTTGCATCACGTTCAAAACAGACAAATGGGGAGATATCCACCGTGCCAAAAAAAACGTTAAATTTGTGGTTTCACCGAAAATACTGAAACACAAGAAGTAATTTTTGGAAATATTATGGAACAGGTATGGGTTTTTATCTGCACCACTAACTTTTTTCAGGTTCTGTTTATCGACCACAGAACAGGCACTAGGATTTAAGGGTTTGCGCATTGCTTTTAGCCATAAAAGAATATGAGAAAACTATCAGAAAACATAATCAATCGTGAAATCAGTTGGCTGCATTTTAATGCACGCGTACTTCAAGAAGCCATTGACCCCAACACGCCTTTAATCGAGAAAATAAAATTCCTGGGTATTTTCTCCAATAACCGGGACGAGTTTTTCAGGGTGCGCGTGGCAAGCCTTAACCGATTGGCCAAATTGCACGAACTGGAACCAAAAACCCACAAGGAAGACCCAAGGTTAACCCTTGAAGAGATTAAGAAGATTGTTGTAAAACAGGAAAAAATATTTACGGAGACCTATTTTCAAATCGTAAAAGAACTGGCCAATGAAGGGATTTACATCCTAAACGAAAAAGAGCTGGACGAAGAACAAGGGCAATTTGTAAAACAGTTTTACCAGGAAACCCTGAGGCAATACCTGTTCCCGATCATGCTTGGCAATTTCCAAAATATTGTTTCCATAAAAGACGGGTCCATTTACCTTGCCATCGAACTGAAGTCTTCAAAAGAGGAGAAACCCGATGATTATGCACTGATCAAGGTCCCCCAAAGATCACTGTCCCGGTTTTTCACCCTTCCTTCAAAGGGGGACAATCATTACATCATGTTGCTTGACGATGTTGTCCGCTATTGCCTTAAGGATATATTTGCCTTGTTTGGTTTTGATACTTTTAACGCATTTACCATAAAAATAACGCGCGATGCCGAACTGAACATTGATGAAGACATTTCCAAAAGTTTCCTTGAAAAGATGAGTGCAAGCATCAAACAAAGAAAAAAAGGCGATCCGGTCCGTTTTGTTTATGACCAGACCATTCCCGAACAATTCTTCAAAAAAATCACCAAAAGGTTGAAATTAAGCGGCAAAGACAATATGAGGGGCGGGGGACGCTATCATAATTTCAAGGATTTCATGTCGTTCCCAAAAATAGGTTCACAGGAATACTTCTTTCCGCATTTCCCCCCTTTGCCACATCCCGATATTTTACCAAACACCAGTATCATTCACAAAATCAGGGAAAAAGACATCATGCTCCATTTCCCATATCAGTCGTTCCAATATGTGATCGACCTTTTGCGCGAAGCTTCCATTGACCCAAAAGTGAAAGAGATAAAAATGACTTTTTACCGGGCCGCCAAATATTCCAATGTGGTGAATGCCTTGGTAAACGCAGCCCGCAATGGAAAAAAAGTAACCGTGTTCCTGGAAATCCAGGCCCGTTTCGATGAGGAGGCCAATATCATACTTGCCGAAAAACTTCATGAAGAAGGGGTGAAAATAATCCCTACCATCCCGGGATATAAGGTCCATAGCAAATTGATCCTTATCAAACGGACAGAAGATGGAAAGCCTGTTTATTACGCAAATATCAGTACAGGGAATTTCAACGAATCGACGGCAAATGTCTATGCCGATGATATTTTGCTGACGGCCAACCAACAAATCGCAGAGGAAGTCGAAAAGGTGTTCCAATTGTTCGAGACCCGTTTTGTGCCTCCCGTTTTCAACACTTTGATCGTTTCCCCGTTCCAAACACGAAACTTCTTCATGCGGAAAATCGACAATGAAATCAAAAATGTGAAAGAGGGAAAAGATGCATGGGTCATCATCAAGCTCAATAACGTTGTCGATAAAAAAATCGTGAACAAACTTTATCAGGCAAGTAAAGCCGGTGTAAAGGTAAAGATGATCGTCAGGGGGATTTGTGTGCTGGTCCCAGGGATAGAGGGCGTAAGTGAAAACATAGAGGTAATCAGTATCGTTGACCGCTTCCTGGAACACTCGCGAGTTATTGTTTTCAACAACGACAACGAAAAACTTTTCTATATCGGATCGGCCGATTGGATGCCCCGCAATTTAGATCACCGAATCGAAGTTATGACACCTATTCTTGACAAGGACATCCAACAGGAATTATGGGACATGATACAGATTCAATTGAAGGACAATTGCAAGGCGAGGGTGAGCCACGGAAACCAAATAAACAAATACCGAAAAACCGGGAGCAGGAAAAAAATCAGGTCGCAATTTGAGATTTATGATTATTTTGCAGAAAAAATTCGCAAAGGTAATATTGAATGAAAAAAACAGATTTCCCTTATGATAACAAGAATTGAAATAGACGGGTTTAAGACATTCCATAACTTCACGATGGAATTTACGCCCTTTACCATTGTTGCCGGCCCAAACGCATCAGGGAAAAGCAATTTGTTCGATGCTTTAAAACTGTTATCAAATCTTGCAGAAACCGATTTGCAATCTGCCTTCAACAACCCTAATTTAAGAGGTGGGGCAATTGACCAATTCACTCAATATCCAGAAGGAAAAATCGCAAATAAGATTAGCATATCGGTTGAATTGCTTTTAGATCCTGAAATTGCAGATAACTGGGGCATGGAAAGTAAATTAAGCAACTTAAGGCTAAGATATGAAATCGAATTAGAGATAAAAAAAAGGACAAAAAGTTTCGACCGCATCGATTTACACAGAGAGGTATTGTTTCCAATTAAACTAAAAGAAGATAATTGGGCCAAAAGAAATATTCCAAAAAACCTGATTAGTCATTTTCACAAAGGGAATGAAGACACGAAAGACAATATTTATATATCTACCATAAGGAAAGGCCAAGCAGATATTATCCAAATTGAGGAAAAAGGCAAATCAGGACATAGGGGATATGG
The DNA here is from genome assembly GCA_013151015.1 of Chlorobiota bacterium. Classification (GTDB taxonomy): domain Bacteria; phylum Bacteroidota; class Bacteroidia; order Bacteroidales; family JAADJA01; genus JAADJA01. Next base: position 23,481 of record JAADJA010000017.1, on the reverse strand, counting down.
CAGGATAGGAGACATCAATCAAACCTTGTTAAGTAGGATAAACAATGTTGACCATCCACACGTATTCGCCGCAAAGCAGGAAATGATAAATTGGCGGTTTTTACAGCTCAATCCCGAAGAACTTAGCAAACCAAGCCCACGGATTGCCTCGGACATTATCACTCCGAGTGGAGGTAACCTTGCAGCAGCACTTTATAGGTTAAAAACAGAGGATGAGACATACTTAAAGGATATTTCAAGGGAACTCAATAATTTATTGCCCAATTTCACTAAAGTAGATGTAACCGAGGATGTTGCCGAAAACAGGTTTATTATCAAATTAGTAAGTGAAGATGGAAGGGAGTTTTCCTCAAGGGTCCTCTCTGAAGGAACCTTGCGGTTGCTCATACTTTGCATTCTCAAGTATGATCCAAAATACAAAGGAACACTTTGTTTTGAAGAACCTGAAAATGGCATCCATCCGTATAGGATAGATATGATGATCGAACTTCTGTATGGATTATCCACTAACCTGTACAACGAAATGGATATTGGGTTTCCTTTGCGGCAAATGATAGTAAATACGCACTCTTCCGTATTTGTCGGGAAACTTTTTATGCAAAAAGACTTATCAAAAAACATTTCAGTATGGTTTTCAAAACTGGTGACAAACATCTCAGTTATAAATAAAAACAAACTCAAATTCAAATCGACCAAGATATTACCGGTCAATAAAGGAAATGATCAACTTGAATTTGATTTTGTGACCCAAAGTGAAATAGAAATGACCGAATTGGAAGTCGAGAAATATTTGGAAACCAAAGATTTTGGAAATTAGAAATGGGCAATATCATTACCATAGCTTATACAACCGAAGGAACTACCGATAAAAGGTTTCTCGGAAATATAATTGAAAGGACTTTCGAGTCATTGCTATACGACAGCAATACTGAAATAGAAATCCATCCACCTTATCATATCATCGAAAAAGGGGCTTCATTCAATGAGAAAATAAAGAATGTGGCAACAAAATATAAATACTTCCATGTGATTTGTGTACATTGTGATTCAGATGCCCCATCAGCAGAAAAAGTGTTAAGCAACAAAATTCACCCGACATTTAAAATAGTGGAGAACACAGTAGGGGCTTGCAGGAATTTGGTTGCCATTATACCCGTTCAAATGACAGAAGCATGGATGCTGGCAGATATTGAACTATTTCTCAGGGAAATAAACACCAATAAATCATGTAATGAATTGAACCTGCCTTGTAAAACAAATCAAATTGAAAAAATTTCCAATCCCAAAAACCGGATAGAGCACGCCATACGTGAAGCACAATCAAATGTGCCAAAAAGGAGGAATAAATTAAAAATATCTGAATTATATACGCCAATCTCCCAAAAACTGACTTTGCAACAACTGGAACAATTACCTTCATTTGTGGCTTTTAAGGAAAATGCCAGGCAATCTCTTGAAAAATTGAATTACTTACATTAACAGTGGATGTATCAAATATATAAATTAACCAAAGATGATATTCGCAGCAATCGATATTGGCTCCAATGCAGCAAGGCTGTTGTTTGCCAATGTGTTCGACAATAAAGGGAAGATTTATCTTGACAAGGCTACCCTGGTGAGGGTCCCGACACGTTTGGGGAAAGATGTTTACAGCGTGAAGAAAATTTCTGAAGCACGCGCCGACAATCTCATCAAAACCATCAAAGCCTTTAAACTGCTCATTGATGTTTACAAGCCTGTTGCCTTTGCGGCATGTGCCACTGCTGCCATGCGCGAAGCCGTGAACGGGGAAGAAGTCATCGAACGCCTTTCAAATGAAGCCGGGGTAGATGTACGTTTGGTGGATGGCATCGAAGAGGCCAACATTATCCGGCAGACAAACAAAATCGAATTTAACCAAAGCCATGCACTTTCCATGTACATTGATGTGGGAGGTGGAAGTACAGAGATTTCCGTTTTGGAAAACGATGTGGTCTTGGGCGTTACCTCCTTCAAAATAGGGACTCTTAGGTTGTTGAGCAAAAAGGTGAAAAAATCGGAATGGGAACGTTTGAAAAGCTGGCTGATGCAATTTGAAAATGATTTCGGGAAGATAAACGTTGTGGGTTCAGGGGGAAACATCAATAAAATCAATAAAATCTACGGAAACCCAAACAACTACACCCTTAAAACACCTGAATTGAAATATGCCCATAAACACCTAAAAAGCTTTACCCTCGAAGAGCGGATGAACAAGCTGGGCCTTCGTCCCGACCGTGCCGATGTGATTGTCCCGGCGGCCAAAATATTCCTGTCGATTATCAAACAGATAAAAGTCGATTCGATGCTGGTCCCGAAAATCGGTTTTGCCGATGGCTTGATTTATCGGCTTTACGAAGATTATAAAAAAGCCTTATAAATACCATTCAGGATCGACAAACCGGCTGATGCTTTCCCCAAAAGATTCCACCTTTTTGTCATCATCTATTTTAAAGGTGATGCGCTCGCCATATCTTCGTGAAAACACGATCCTTGAATTCATAAGGTTCTTTTCAACCCGGATGAAACTGGCAAGGTTCTCCCCTTGTGGCGTATTGAGGCTTTCGTGGCAAACCGGGCAATAGAAATCGGCCACTTCCCCTTTTTCGATTTCAAGAGTGGAACTGTGCGTCACGGAATAATCCCCGATTTCGCGGGCCATAAAAACCAGGCCTTTTCGATCCTTTTCGGTTTCCACAGACAAAATAATGTGGTTCACATCGTTGATGGCAGCCCTGCAATGCGGGCAAAGATAGGTTGCTTCCATGATTTTATTTTTTTCGTAAAGTTAAGAAAAAATATTATTCACGATTCATTAAAATCTATTCCTTTAGACATAATATGGTTATCTTTAAATGCCTAATTTTGCCACAAAATAAGATTTCATTTTAAGACGAAATCAATATCTGAACCAAACAAAGGGCAGTTGTAAAAACTAAAAATGAAAAAGTTTGATTTAGAGGATAGGTTCAGTATTTTACAATTAAAATCAAACATGATCAAGAAATGAATATTGATTATTAATTGTTGAGTGTTGGCCATTTTACTTATCAATACAATCAATTTTGGACAAACATTATAGACTTACAAATCTGAATTAATGGGTGAAATACAAATACGCAAACCGGCCTGGCTTAAAACAAAGATTCCCATCGGAAAGGATTATTTGGGCGTGAAGGAGATTGTGGAGAAAAACAAACTCCATACAATTTGCACGAGCGGCCATTGCCCAAATATTGCCGATTGCTGGGGAAGGGGAACCGCCACTTTGATGATCCTTGGCGACATTTGCACCAGGGCATGCAGGTTTTGCAATGTAAAAACCGGAAGGCCTTTGCCCGTTGATCTGCAAGAACCGGAACGGGTCGCCAAATCGGTAAAGCTGATGAAAATCAAGCATTGCGTATTGACTTCCGTTGACCGTGACGACCTGGAAGATGGAGGCGCCGAAATCTGGGCACAGACAATTTTCCAAATAAAACAATCAAGCCCTATTACAACTATTGAAACTTTAATACCCGATTTCGACGGAAGGGAAGAACTCATTCAAAAAGTAATTGATGCCGGGCCGGAAATCATTTCCCATAACCTGGAAACAGTTAGAAGGATTACCCCAATCGTCAGGAGCAAAGCTAAATATGAAACAAGCCTCAAAGTCATACAGCAAATTGCCGAATCCCCTGTCAGGTCCAAATCGGGGATAATGCTTGGATTGGGCGAAAGAGAGGAAGAAGTTTATGAATGCATGGACGATTTAAGAGAAGCTGGCTGTGAAGTGCTCACCATCGGGCAATACCTTCAACCCACCCGAAAACATTTATCGGTTGTTGAATTCGTGAAACCTGATATTTTTGAAAAATACCGTCTGGCAGGTCTTGAAAAAGGTTTTTTGTTTGTGGAAAGCAGCCCGCTTGTCCGTTCATCCTACCATGCGGAAAAACATATATAGCTGACCTTCCAGAGTCGGAACGACCTGGAAGAGTCAGCGAAATCTTTCTGCATCGGAACGAGACCTGAAAGAGTCAGCGGAACCTTCCAGCGTTGGCACAATCTGGAAGCGTCAAGGAAAGGGGTTGGCAAAACTTTCCAGAGTCGGAACGACCTCGAAGCGCTGGACACAGGAAAACAAATTTAACCGAGTTTTAAATACATGGAATGATAACAATAGAAAACAAAATACTTTTCAAGGACTTAGGCACAGTGGATTACAAAGAGACCTGGGATTTTCAGCAACACCTCTTCAATCAAATCCTCGACTTAAAAAAGACCAATGCCGGCCTGCCCGTTTGCGAACAAATCACAGACTATAACTATTTGTTGTTTTGTGAACACCCACATGTTTACACATTGGGGAAAAGTGGTTCGGAAAAAAACCTGCTTATCGATCCAAGAATGCTGGAAGAAAAAGGAGCCCGGTTTTATAAAATCGACCGCGGCGGCGACATCACCTATCATGGCCCCGGGCAAATTGTCGGCTATCCCATTTTCGACCTTGAAAAACTTTCCATCGGCTTAAAGGAATATATCCACAAAATGGAAGAAGCCATAATCCTGACATTAAAGGAATATGGTATTGCCAGCAGTCGCCTTGAAGGGGCATCGGGCGTTTGGCTGGATGCCGACAAGCCTGACAAAGCCAGGAAGATTTGTGCCATTGGCGTAAAATCGAGCCGTTATGTGACCATGCACGGTTTTGCCTTCAACGTCAACACCAAACTGGATTTTTACAATTACATCAACCCTTGCGGGTTTATCGACAAAGGGGTCACATCCATGGAAAAGGAACTGGGTGGGAAAGTGAATATGGACGAGGTGAAAGGGTTCTTGAAAGGGGTTTTCAGCAAGGTGTTTGGGTTTGCTTATTCCGATTGAGACAGTTAAGGATTAAAGGCTATGCGTTGAACCTTTTGTGTTGAGCCCGTGCATTTGTGACACGAAAGCTTGAAACAGACGAAAAACCCTTTATGTCGAAGTAGGCCCGTGAGGCAGGGACACAAAAGGTTGAAATCATGCATTCACTGAATAATTCAACTCTTACAGGGTTGCACGTTCTTCGTATTTTTTTCCCACAGGTTTCACTTGCGGCTATCGTAGTTCAACCGCTTTGTGGTTTTATTGAAATAACATTCTTATGACAAGGTATATAATTAAAAACGGAAAAATCCTAATTAAAAACAAAACCCTGAAAACCGATATCCTTATCGAAAACGGGACAATCAAACAAATCGAAAAGGATATCCCTGTTTTGGGGGACAAAACGGAAATCATTGATGCAAAAGGGAGGCAGGTTTTCCCCGGAGGGCTTGACCCACATGTACATATGGAGCTGCCCACCCCAGCCGGAATATCTTCCGATGATTTCCTGAGCGGTTCGAAGGCTGCCCTTGCCGGAGGTACGACCTCTATTATTGATTTTGTGACACCCAAAAGGGGGCAATCCTTTATCGAAGCCTATGAGGAAAGGGATGCACTGGCCAGGGAAAGCATCATTGATTACAAATTCCATGTAAGCCCAACATGGTGGGGAAACAATAGTGCCCATGAAATGGAATTCCTCAAAAAGGAAAAGGGAGTCCATTCTTTTAAATGCTATATGGCCTATCGGGATTCCATTGGCATTGATGATGAAACTTTGTTAAAGGTGATGAAGACGGCAAAGAGAATCAAAGCCCTTGTCACCCTTCATGCCGAGATTGACGAAATCATTGTTGCGAATCGCAAAAGATATATCAGGGAAGGAAAAACAAGTCCGCTGTACCATCCTTTGTCGCGCCCGCCCAAAGCTGAAATCAAAGCAGTTGAAAAGGCAATTAAAATGGCTGCAAGCGTAAACTGTCCAATCTATTTCGTTCATGTTTCAACGGACGGGGCAATCAAGCTAATACAGGAAGCACAACAGTATGGACAAGAAGTCTATGCCGAAACCTGCCCACAATATTTGCTGCTTGACGACAGTGTTTATAATCAGGACTTTGAAAAGGCGGCCCCTTTTGTCCTAAGTCCTCCCCTTCGGAAAAAGGAAGATCAGGAAGCTTTATGGGAAGCCATTGCCCAGGGCAATATCCAGACCATCGGGACCGACCATTGCCCATTCAACCTTCATGGACAAAAAGACCTTGGAAAAGACGATTTCACGAAAATCGCCAATGGTGCGGGCGGGGTGGAACACCGAATGAGCCTGCTTTACACTTATGGGGTTTTGGAAGGGAGGATTTCGTTTCAACAATTTATTGACATCACTTCAAAAAATGCGGCACAAATCTTTCAATTCGATGGAAAGGGAGAATTAAAAATTGGTATGGATGCCGACCTCGTTATTTGGGGTGAAAACAAGGAATTGGTTATTTCCGCTAAAACCCATCACCAAAGATGTGACAGCAACATTTATGAAGGGATGGAAGTGAAGGGAACGGTGGAGAGGGTTTTCAGCAAACACATCACCCATGCCTGAAGACGTGGGAAACTCCGCCCCTGCATAGAGACAGAGAAAACTCAATAGGTAAAGCCAAGCCTCACAAATCCTCCCTGCCCTGCGAGGGAAGAACCGGAAAACATGGAATTCAAATAGGAGGAGCCTATGTCAAGACGGAGGTTTTTGGTGATGTTTGCCCCAAGGCTTAAACCAAAATTCAGTTTTCCATAACTACTGTACAGCATTACAGGGGTAATGTAAACAGTATTGTTCACATTCCATGTCCCGAAAACTTCCAGCATCAAAGGGGCTTTTAAAAATGGGTAATAATCAGCTTTCATGCCCAAATAGAGTTTCCCTTCAGAAAGAAATTTTCCCGCTGATACGCCAATTTTCAACGGTAAAACAGTATTGAACGATCCGGTCTCGGCATTGGGGAACAATAACCGCCGCAAAGCATTTTTATCAAAATCAGAAGGGAGGCTGCCTCCGCCTGTATTTACAGTATCGTTCTCAAGTCCATTGAACACAAAACTGGTATCCATCGTCCCCGAGAAAGCATTTTTGTTCCAACGGACAAACCCAAGGTTTTTGAAAGAGACATCAAAGTGGAAATCATTTGTTTTTGTGTATGAATAAAGCAGTTCGCCGGAAAGGCCAATCCCCCTTACTTCGTAAAACTCAGCCCAGACCGTATCGGAAAGCTTTGTTTCGGCTGATAGGCTTACATCGAGATATTCACCGTCGGGATCGGTATAAAACATTGAGTTTTTCAAACTGATATAATCATAGTTTTGACCAAAATTTAAAGAAATCCCCCATTGCAATTGCTGCTTCACATCCTCTTTGTCAAAATTATACCCCACCCCTCCACTTAACTGGTTGAAATAGATATTGTAAAATTCCGAGTTGGGTGCATTCAGGGTTTTCCCGGCATAGGGCTTATTCCCTTTCAGGAACAGGGCCAACAGGTCTTTATCCATATAAGTGTCGAGGATGTGCTGGTGTTCTATCCCAAAGAAAAAATATTGCTTTCCCGGTTTCTTTTTTGAATTCATGTAAAACCGGCCACCGATACTCCTGATTTGACCGGCAAGGGTTTTATCGACCATATTGGCCAATTGGCCATCTATAAGCTGGCCATCCAGAAATCGGGATTTGTCAATGGCCTTCACAAAATCGTTGGTAAACGAATTGGAATTTACGGCTTCGTTCCAATTTCCTGTTGCCTTCCATTTCCATTCCGTACCATCTTCCCGGGATTCAGGGAAATAAGGTGATTGCATCTCTACCTGTGCAAAGGAAATGTTTGCCAAAAAAGAAAAAATAAATATGTAAAGTAATCTGTTCATTTAATGCTTTCTGCTGATTATTGGAATCCCTTGAATTTGTACCCAAAAGAATCCACAAATATCAAAAAACAAATTTCAAATAAATAACAAAAACGAAATTACAATGGTGTAAACTGTTTAGTCATTAAAATCTGAAATTTTTAGTTTATTTGATTTTCAAATTTTATTATTTGATTTTTCATTAATCATTTGTCTTATAAAAAGGAATTATTTTACGGTTCCATTATCCATTCAAAGTCACCGATCATTTTAAATTCCATCACATAATCCGAATAAACTTTCACATGCCCACCCTCTACGGAATTAATATAAATTTGGAAATACGCAAACTTTGCATCCTTCACAGATTTTCGCAGACTCCCGGTGAGTTCAACCTGTATCCGCGATACCGTAGGTTGAAGCACCCGTCCATCCGCATTTGGCAACCCACCTTCTATAACCCCCTCATAAAAAAGGGTATCCATCACCTCCATATTTTCATCTTCCAAATACAAATCCATATCAAATGTAAAAGGGAACCAATTGGTGTATTTCAAGACCAAATTCCCGTTAAGTACGTTTTCAAGGTCGATGTTCTCCCCGTTCCATTCGCTCCGGCCCCAGCCAAACAAATCTTGTAGCATAATACCCTGGCTCACTTCCATATCGAGGTAAACCTCAATGGGATAATCATAATAAAAGAAATGCTCGCGCGTAATCGAATCTTCAAAAGGATTTGTCGTCATATCAAGGGTGTAGGATATCTGATCCGGGATAATCTGCAATAGATCATTGAAATTTGTTTCGGAAAAATCGAAATCATTGATGCTTGGCTGAATGTTCCCTAAGCCATTCCCCGTTTGTGTCCCCCCGGGGATATACAGCAACGAATCCAAAATGTCCCCCTCCAGGCCCAGCACTTCCCCGGTAGAGGAGTTAATGGCCGTGATTTGGTCGATTTTCATATTTCCGTCCACACCGTATGTGTTATGGATTTGCAGTTTAACTTTTGCGTCCTTCATCGAAATTCCCCCGATATTCAAATTATTGAAAAAACCAAGGTGGGAAATCTCGGGCCCGAAATGGAAATCGTTTTTCCCAAAATTGCCCTTTGCATAATCCATAACGAGGTCTTCAAAATAAATATTCACCGAAAAGGAATCAACAGATGTGAGGAGAAGTGTATCGGGAATCCCCGGATCGGCGAAAAGCCCGATGTAATAATTGAGCATATTCACAGTGTCATTGTTACTCCCTCTCAGGTTCAATCTGTATCCCGAAAAATCAAATGCCTCGGAAGCAATTTGCCCCGATTCAACGGTCTTCGAAACATTGAAAGTGTCACTTACGTTTTTTATGGCCGAGTTTATCCTAAACTGGCTCAAAATAGGGCCATCCGATTTATTGAACACTTCAAAATGGATGAAGCCCGAACGGACATAGGCCTCTTCAAGTGCGATACCTTCAAAGCCAAAAGTTTCATAATCGAGCGGCCAGTCGAACGTATCTGAAATAATCAAATCGCCCGGTGCCAAAGGGATCGGGAAAGGGAGCCAATCCATGCTGTAAGCAAAATTAAAAAGGGTATCGGGCAGTTTCACAAGGGAATCCACATTGATTTCATATAACTTTTCGTTGAAAACAAAGGAGAGCAGTTGATCCGGGTTTTCCACAATCAGGGAATCATTGAACACGTCATATACACCAATGGTATCAACAAAAAGCGGGGCCAACAATTCCACGTTCCAGCTTGGGGAAGGGCTTTTCTTACGGCATCCAGAATTCAATATGAGAAACCCAAAGAAAATGAAAACAACGTATTTTAAATATCGGGAAATGCGCATTAAACCTTATATATCATACTTTACTGAGGGGATTCTACTTATGTTTTGTTTTTTTGTTACTGAAAAAACGAAAAAACCAGGGTCAAAGAAGAATCATTTGACCTTGGTTTAAGATATTTGCTTTTGTCCCAGGTCCTGATCCAGACGCTTCCAGGTCCTGATCCAGACACTTCCAGGTTCTGTGAACGCTGGAAGGTCTTAGTTGTCCAACTGAACCCAGGTTGTTCCGTTATAGCCCCAGAAGTTTGTGCCATCAAATCGGATTGTTCCAGCTTCCGTAACGCTTGTATCCCCAACTGTAAGCCCTCCAGCGGTTTTTACCTGGGTTACATTTGCATTTCCAAGCATAATCTGGTTACTGGAAGTTGCCACAGCACCACTTCCGATCGAGGTCGTATTGTTCAAGCCGTTCAAGGTTTGGCCGGCCCCATATCCGAGTGCGGTATTGTTCCCCCCATTTTTATTGTCGTAAAGAGCCTTATAGCCAATCCTGGTATTCCTCGAACCACTTTGGTTCTTGTACAGGGCATTGGACCCAACGGCAGTTAACCGATCACCTGTGTAGTTCCCCAGATTAAAAATATCCAAATCGGCGAGGGCACTAAACCCAATCACGGTATTGTCACTTGCCGTGGTAAACATTTTATATGCCCAGGTCCCTATAATGGTATTGAACGAACCACTGCTATTTGCAAAACTTGTGGAATGCCCAATGGAAATGTTCCCACTCCCGTTTGCCACGGGCAGTGCCAACGAACCAATCCCAATATTCCTGACCCGGATGTGTTTCCGTTCAATGCCTGGCTACCAAGCCCAATATTGTTTTCACCGGAAATGTTCGACAGTCCTGTCTGCCTACCGATAAAAACGTTCGCATTGTTGCTCAAGTTATCGTTTCCCCCTGCTTGTTCACCGAGGAAAATCGAATTTCCGGTGCCTGTCTGCCAGATATGCCCTGCAACATCCAGCTTTGCACCTGGTGAAGAAGTACCAATCCCAGTATTGCCGGAATTGTTATTGTACAAATCATTTCCTAAAATAGTCCAGTCGCCATCAGGGCCGGAAGCCCCACCAATTGCCGTCCAAACCGCTCCATCCCAATAATAGAATCCTGGCGTATTGTCTGATTGATAGATCAACAGGCGTGTTGCCGGGCTTGCGATCAAATCCCGCTAGGCCATTGTCATATGCGGGACCAAGACCCCGCCAGTGGTTGATTTAACATCGAGAAGTGCTGACGCATCTGCCTGCGATCCATCGGTATTGATTGCCACTCCCTGATTTTGTGCCATTGCCACAGAAAACCCAAGGCTGAGGATAAGTGCTAAAAGTGTAATTTTTATTGTTTTCATATTTTTTGTTTTTTATTGATTTCTTTATTGTTGACTACTTTATGTAAACTTTTTCGGATTTCACGCCTTCATTGGCAATAAGCCTCACAATGAAATTCCCATTGGCATTTGCCAGCTTGATTTCATTTCTCCCCATATGGGCATTTCCTTCGGCAACAAGGCGACCTGAGATGTCATAAACGAAAATATCCCCTGAGATTTCAAAGGGCACATCAATGATCACTTTCTGTTGCCAACTGAAAATCCGTATATTTTCCATGGAAACTTCCTGGTTAAACCTGTCGGAGAAATAAACTTTGAAACGCTTATAGTTGTCATCAGGATCGGACGTGAACTTATAAACCGGGTCAAGCCTTAAATCCTGAAAAACATTTTCCTTTTTATCCTCAAGGAATATGGGCAAATCCGTTGGAAAACGATCAAGCCATTCGGCAGTTATCGTGTATTCCTGCGATACCCTGGATTCAAAGTCCACGGGAATTACCGGATATTCATCAATTGATGGAAGCTCGTTCAAGGCATATTTTTGCCCCAGGACAACCGAGTACATCGAAAGCACTTCCTGAATGGGATAATAATATACACCATCGTATTCAGGATCGAAACCCGAAGTGGCCTCGGGATAAAAACCGATAATCGTTTTGTCGGAATGGCCATTGCCTTCAACCGTCAATATAAGTTGATCTTGTAAGATATCATTTCCCGATTTCAGGAAAATAGCCGGATTATGTTCCCGTTGGGAAGCAGGTAAGGTAAGTGAAGCAGCAGAGCCATCCTGAACGGCGGTCCGCACCCAAAAACCCTGGGTTGCTGCAATATAACCTCCATTGGGATTGGTCCCTGTTCCAAGATTGTAATTCCAGTTCACGTAATTCCCGCTCACACTGTTGTCATAAATGTACATGGTGGCACCCACATTTACCAAATTCCAATCCACATTTCCGTTCCAGTTTATGGCAACAGGAAACGGATTTCCAATCAGATTCCAGCCGGTATTCGGACTTGAAACCGTATTTCCTAATGTCAAATTAACATCCTGGCTATTCATGGTTCCCGAAAAAAGAACCGAATCAGGCGAAGGGGGAGGTGTACCGTTTGGATCGGTCACATATTTCCAGGCAAAATAACCCTCACCCACGTTCAAAGGAATGCTAAGGGGGAGGTCGAGATAGGTCCAGCTATCATCGTTTTCATGATATTGTGCCAGATAATGCCATAAGTAGGCTTCGATCACTTAGTCCTGCATGGGCGAAGAAACCATGTGCCATCGGTCGGCGTACAGATATTGTTCTACCTTGGCTTTCCCGCCTCCCGAAAAGGACAATGTCCCGTATTGAAGGAAGGAAGGTGCATTGGAGTAGTTGTCTCGCAGCAATAATTCATCACCGCCCACATCTACCGTAACGCCGGGTCCAACAGTAATGTCCACGCCCGGGCCCACAATCATGCTTGCCTGACCGTATGAGTTCACGAGCCAAGCCGACAAGATGACAGCAAAAAGAGTAAACAAAGAATTTTTCATACGCTTTTAATTTATGATTATTAATAATTAAACTGATTTAAAAAAAAGAGAAAGCCTTACTGCTCAAAAGTACAAAAAATATTTTATTCAACAAAAAACAGGACAACTCCTGCAACAGCAATCATGGCTCCAATAACTTCTTTTTTGTTTACTTTTTCTTTGAAAAAGATAACTGCAGGGGGGATAATCAGTATTGGAATAATGGCCATTATGGTGGATGCAATCCCAGTGGTGGTATATTGAATAGCAAGCAATGAAAAGGAAACTCCCAGAAATGGCCCAAAAACAGAACCAACCGACAAGTTGATCATTCCTTTTCTGTCTTTCAAGCCTTTAAAGACTACATTCCAATTGCCCTGGATGCTAAACAAAACCGCAAAGCCAATCAACCCGGCCAAAACACGTATTTGCGAAGCGGCAAAGGCATTGTAATCTTTCATCCCAAATTTACTGAGCACCAGTCCAACGGACTGTCCCACAGCTCCGCCAAAGGCCAGCAAAATCCCAACCAAAGGATAGGAAAACTTCAATTTCCTGCCTCCCGGAACTTTATCGTTACCAACTTCCCTTTTAAGCACAACAAGGCTTACACCTGAAATCGTCAATATCATTCCCAACACATTTAGTAAGGTAAGGGTTTCCCCGAGTATAATCCATCCAAGCATTGCGGTAATAGGCGGGACAAAGGCCATTACAAGCATGGATATGCGTGCCCCCACCATCACAAAAGCCCTGAACAGGAACTGGTCACCAATTACAAATCCGACCAATCCAGACAATACCAACCAAAACCATGTTTCGCCGGAAGCATCTGTTGGGAAAGCAAGCCCCCTTGTGAAATACAAATAGACCGTGTAGATAAAAAATGCGATGAAAAGCCTGACAATATTCACGGTCATCGCCCCTACCCTTTTTCCGGCAACTTCAAACACCATGGCCGTAATAGTCCAGAATATGGCTGTGAGGAGTGCGGCTATTTCGCCAAAATGGGATTGGAACATATCCGATTGTTTTGTTTCAACAAATTTAAGGAAACAAAGGAACGATTAATTATTGGACTCCTTAAAAAAATGCTACGAGCCTCCAAGGAATCAATGATTCAAGCTTAAAAGGATTAAAGGGTTTATTGAGGGAACAAACTGTTTTCAAGAAAAGTTTAACCGGAAAAAAATCATCCGGGATTACTCTATGTGACCTAAATCCGATTTCCTCCGGATATCCATTATTTCAGAAGCAATTTCCTCGATGGCCTTGCCTCCCACCCGTATCACCGACCAATGCGGTTGCCTTTGGTATAAACCAAGGGCATAATTCAACTCCCTTGTTACATGTTGGTATTCGGCATAACTGCCCGTGGCCCCACCGAGATGGGCATGGCGGATCTTTCGCAATTGCGACAGCCGGGTTGCATACGTGGTAAGGCCATATACCTTATGCGGGTCAATTTCATATATTTCTGTGGGCAGTTTCATTCCAAGGATGATGGGAATATTCGCAACCAACATACCTTTAAGGGCAAGATAAATACTCAATGGTGTTTTAAACGTACGCGAAACCCCAAGTATCACGATATCGGCTTTGTCAATCTCATGGACACGCAAACCGTCATCATGGCGAAAAGTATATTCCATGGCCTCTATCCTCCTGAAATAATCCTTGTGTGCGTCATGGTATAAGCCCGGTTTTTCGGCAGGCAAATTTGATAAGCGATTTGAAAGCCTCATTAACAGCGGGCCCATCAGGTCAATGGTTTCCACGTTGTTCCTCCTTGCAAAGCGGATCATATAACTACGGATGATATCGGAAACCAGGGTATGGATAACAATCGCCTTTTGTTCAGCGGCCTCATGTACCAAGTCCTGCACTTGCTCCTTCGACCGGATGCCCGGTTTTACATAAATCTCCACATGCTTTCGCGGAAACTGTGTAAGGGCCGCATCCAAAGCCTGTATGGCCGTGCGGCCCGTACCGTCCGAAACTACAAACACATTGTACATATCAGGCCAAAGATAGTAAAAAGATGGGGAAACGCCGTGTTTGCGGATAGAAAATCAGCTTAATTAAGTTTTAGGAAAAAACGAATTAGAATACTCACAAATTGTATGTAAATTTGTATCTTCAACAAGCATTTTAAATGAACAAGAAGAAACTAACAATAAAAACTTTAATTCGTTCTGCAAATGAATTTTGCGAACAAGAAACCAAATATGAGAATAAGGAATTATTTGGGATTACCGATGGTAAAGCAGTTGGGACATATATCGAACATAAATTCAAGGATTACCTGAATCAAAAGTTTATTTTGGATGGTGGGAATTCAGCCAGGGGAATTGATTTGCCCGCACCTGAAATCAACACGGACATAAAGGTAACTTCAATAAAACAACCCCAATCATCCAGTCCATTTAAAGATGCAAGACAAAAAATATTTGGACTCGGGTATAATATTCTTGTTTTCGTTTACGAGAAAAAAGACAATCATACTAATGAAACCGCACTACTGGATTTCAGGAGTTGCTCATTCATTAAAAAAGAAAGAACTGCAGATTATACCACAACATTCAGGTTAATGGAAATGTTAAAAGATGGGGCAAATGAAGAAGACATAATTGCTTATCTAATTGACAGAAACATTCCTGCCGATGAAATTACCCTAAACCAAATCGCTAAACAAATCCTAAAAAAGACGCCTAAGTTGGGATATCTGACGATTTCAAACGCTTTGCAATGGAGGTTGCAATATGGTAGAGTGGTAAGCCTCTCAGAAAAAGTGGACGGAATAATTAAAATCGTGGATAAGGTGAACAATTAACATGAAATTCCTCGATGCAAATATCCCAAGTTCTGTTTTTGGTTTCTTTGAAAACTTAAAAGACTTATCATTAGAAACCATTAATCCCAGATTATTGTCCACTTGTGGGATAAATAATTTCTTTTCAACCCAATCCGAAGTAGATGAATTATCAAATACAATCTTGGCAAAGAAAAACGTACTGAATGAACCAGACAGGGGGGAATACGGGGATTTCCAAACGAACCGTGAATTGAGTGACAAGGTATGCCATCTCCTTAAAGAAGGCAACACTTCTCCTGAAATCATAATTGAACCAACTTGTGGAAAGGGCAACTTCATTGTTTCAAGCCTTCTCACGTTTAGTACTATCAAATATATTTATGCGGTTGAAATATATAAGCCTTATGTTTGGGAAACGAAATTTGCTATCCTAAGCCATTTCTTAAAAAACGGGATTTCAAATCTGCCGAAAATATTTATTTTCCATTCAAACATTTTTGATTTTGATTTTAAAAGCATTTCAAACAGACACCAAAACCAGGGTTTTTTAATAATCGGCAACCCTCCATGGGTCACAAATTCAAAATTATCCACACTTGGTTCAAAAAACTTACCCACAAAGTCAAATTTCAAAAAGCATAATGGATTGGATGCCATTACCGGAAAAGGTAATTTTGACATTGGGGAATTTATTTCGATCAAGTTATTGTCATTGTTCTCCAAACAGAATGGGAGTTTTGCTTTTCTTGTTAAAAATTCCGTGGCAAAAAACATATTATTGGAACAAAACAAAACCAGGTTCAACATCTCAAACCTGAAACAATTTGATATTGATGCTAAAAAAGAGTTTGGTGTTTCGGTAAATGCTTGTTTGTTTTACTGTTCATTAAATGGTGAGCCACAATCAATAATAAAGGAATATGACTTTTACTCTACCGAATTGATCAAGGATTATGGCTGGGTCGATGACAAATTTGTTGCCGATGTTGCTTTATACCTTAAAGCCAGGGACATTGACGGCAAGTCGCCTTTTGTATGGCGCCAAGGCGTAAAGCACGATGCTTCCAAAATAATGGAATTGGAAAGTATTAACGACCATTACGTGAACAACAATGATGAAACCGTAATAATCGAAAATGACTTGGTGTTCAATTTATTAAAGAGTTCAGATTTGAAAGGGGATGTAGTTGAAGCTTCCCGAAAATACACAATCATTACGCATAGAAAAATCGGCCAGGACACAAATTATATAAAAGACCAGTTCCCTAAAACCTACCATTACCTTTTGGATAATATTGAATATTTCAATAGAAGGAAATCGAGCATTTATAAGGGAAAGCCCATGTTTTCAATATTCGGGATTGGCGACTACTCCTTTAAGCCTTTTAAGGTTGCCATTTCCGGGATGTACAAAACAACCCTTTTTTCGCTCGTAAAACCTGTGGGAGACAAACCTATGATGCTCGATGACACTTGCTATTTCCTGGGATTTGACATATTAATCGAAGCTGAAATAACCAGGTTCTTATTAAATAAAGAGGAAACCCAAAATTTCATTCGATCAATTGCGTTCAATGATGCTAAAAGAATGATAACAAAAGATTTGTTGATGAGGATAGATTTAGCCAAGATTATGCGAAATACAAGTTTCGGGGAATTAAAATCAAAAATCGAAAACATTCGTATCGAGGAATGGATAAGTTTTCGAGAAAACATAGAAAAAAAGGAACTTGAAAAGAATCAGCAATTAGTCCTCTTTTAACCAACTAACATTATATTTGACCTATCCCGTTAATTTTCATGCGTGGAAATATATTCCCTTACCAATTCCCCAAACCCATCAATAATCCGTTCAACCAATGGGTTTTCCACATTAAAAGAAACATCATCGATCCTGTTTATCGAAACCAGGATGCGGGTCGTCCCTGTCAGGAATGCAGCATCGAACCGGGCAATCCCCCTAAAAGAAATTGGACAGACCTCAGCTTTTACATTCAATCGTTTGCAGACCTCCAACACATTTTTGCGTGTGATTCCCGGTAGAACATTTTCAAGTGGCGGCGTGAACAAGATGTTGTCTTTCACAAAAAAGATATTCGACCGGCTGCCTTCGGTCACAAACCCATCCCGGTCGATAAGGACCGCCTCAAAAGCATTTGACTTTTGGATTTCACCGTTGGTGGTTTTCCTGAATCCCTCGTTCCAGAGTTTTGCATTGGGGTTGATGCGCTCCAAATGAAGGGAAATGGTTTTCACCCCTGTTTTGTATTCTTCCTCCGAAGGGCTATATGGCTGCATCTGATAAAAAATGGCTTGGAACTTTTCTTCAAAAAAGAAAAACAAAAGCTTGACCGCCCCGGATTGGGTTTTGTTCTCCCGAATTAGTTTTTTAAGTTGCCCGGGTATTGGCCCAACAGATACAATTTTTTCCCATGAAACCATCGAGAACGTATTTTTCAGCCGTTGCATATGGTCATCAAGAAAAAGCAAAATGCCTTCTTCAACACGCAAAACTTCATAAACCGGAAAATCAGGAACCAAAATAAATCTTCCCAATTCCGAAACCGGAAGCAAGCGGCCATTGACCAAGCAGAAATCCCCAATTGCATCTTTCATGTCCTCATTCCATAAAAAAAGCAAGCCACCGTGACTTGCTTCGTTTTTTATAATTTCATAAAACTTTACTGATTCAACATGACAGGCATAACCAGCATCAGTATATCTTCGTCTTTGTTATCGTCAACAGGCAACAAAATACCGGCACGGTTGGGCGCCGACATCTCGATTTGCACCTGCTCCGAGTTAAGGTTGCTTAACATGTCCAGCAGAAACTTGGAATTGAAGCCAATCTCCATATCTTCGCCATCATAGCTGCATGTGAGCCTTTCCTTTGCTTCATTGGCATAATCAATATCTTCTGAAGAAAGCACCAGCTCCTTTCCACCTATTTTCAACCTGACTTGGTTCGTACTTTGGTTGGCGTACAAAGCCACCCTTTTCAGTGCATTGATGAACGGATGCCTGTCAACGGTAAGCACATTGGGGTTTTCCTTTGGGATGACCGCTTCATAATTTGGATATTTCCCATCGATCAAGCGGCAAATCAATTTCACGTTTTCATATTCGAAAAGTGCATTGGTCTTATCGTATTCCAATTTAACGTCCACATCCTCCGGCAACACATTCTTCATTTGGTTCAAGGGTTTTTTTGGTAGGATAAAAGATGCGCTCTGGTCAGCCTTGGTATCAAAGCGTTTGTACTTTACAAGTTTATGGGCATCCGTGGCAACAAAGGTAAAATCTTCGGTTGTCAGTTCACAAAACACACCCGACATCACCGGCCTCAACTCGTCATTGCCAGTTGCAAAAAGCGTTTTATGGAAAGCTTCCTTCAGGATATCCGATTTGAGCGTGATGGTCGTGGGTTCTTCCAAAACCGGTTTTTCGGGAAACTCGTCGCTTTTATGGCCCGTAAGCTTATACTTTCCCTCGCCCGTTGTGATTTCGATGGCCAGCTTCTCATCAATGGTAACCGTGATGGGCACATTGCCCAGCGTTTTCAAGGTATCCAAAAGGATTTTTGCGGGAACGGCAACCACGCCCGGGTCTTCCGACCTATCCAGGGCAACCGAAACCGACATGGTGGTTTCCAAATCGGATGCAGTGATCTGCAAGGTATCTTCACCTAACTCAAATAAAAAATCATCGAGGATTGGCAGGGTATTGCTCGGATTGATAACACCACTGATCAATTGTAAATTCTTTAACAAAACTGAACTTGATACAATAAACTTCATATTGATAAACTATTTATGGACAAATTGAACTCAAAAAACCGGATTCAAAATTAGCCTTATTTTTTCAATCGTAAAATTATATATTTTTTTTATTGCCCTTATGGTTTTCATTCCTATTTCTTAACAATTTTCAAATGCCTTGATTTTTATGGGGAAATGGAAGGTGGAGTTCCAGAATGTAGGAGAATAACAGAGAGGATTTTAGTGGATTTTAGGGAGAATCGGGAAAATTGACAATTCATCATAGGATATATACAATTATTATTGCAACGAATCTTGATGTTGAATCATTTATTAGTTTTGTGGTCAGATCATTTCTATTTGATTAAATGAAAAAACGAAAAAAACTCCTGATAAAGGGCCGTGTACAGAAAGTTGGGTTCCGTGCCTCAACTGTCAAAGCCGCCAATGATGACAATATCTTGGGCAATGTGAGAAACACGCCCGATGGAAATGTATTTGTTGATGCCGAAGGGGAAGAAGAAGATTTACAAAGGTTTATTGCATGGTGCCACAAAGGGCCGTTTTGGGCGAAGGTTACGGATATTGAAGAAAAGGAAGAGGAATTAGAAGGTTTTGAAGGATTTGTGATTGTGAGGTGAGGTGAAAGGTTAGAGGATAGAAGTTGAGAAGTCAGAAGTTGGGAATCCAGAATCCGGCATCAAGAATCATTTCCCTTTACCCCTCTCAACATTTCCCTTTTTCCTTTTGGGCCGGGGATGCGTTCCACTTTAAATCCAGCACTTTGCAATGCCCGCCTTACTGCCCCTTTGGCAGAATAAGTCACGAACACCCCTCCCTCCTTCATCGCCTTGAATATCTTTTGAAAAACCGGCAATGTCCACAATTCCGGGGCAACTTCAGGTGCGAAAGCATCAAAGTAAACCAGGTCAAAACAATCACTTTCAAGTTCAGTTTCCACAATACCCGACAAATCCTTTTGAACCCGGAACCGGCGATGGATTTCGACAAACTTCCCCCATTTACAATTATGCAACTTAAAGAAAAGCTTATCCCCTTCGGGCAATTCAATTAATCCCGGGTAATTTAATTGCCGCCAAATCTTTTTTTCGATGGGGAAAGGCTCAAGGGCAACATAATCAACATGCAATTCCGTTTCGATACATTGCTGCAAAGTAAGGAAGGCATTAAGGCCCGTCCCAAAGCCAATTTCGAGGATATTTATACAGTTTGGCGGCTTAGCGGTCAGCTGTTTAAATCCTGCTTCGATAAAAACATGCCGTGATTCGTTCACCGCCCCAAAACGGGAGTGGTAAACTTCGTCCAGGCCTTTTACAAAAATCGAATGGGAGCCATCTTCGGTTATTATCAGTTGCTTTTGCATTTTTCAAAGTTACGGTTTTCCCTGAAAACCATATACACCTCAACAAAAAAGACATTATGCAAATATCGAAACCATTAATCAAAAAAATCCCCTATCTTTACCCTTGCTTATCCATAGTTGCAGATCGAACTAAATATGCCTCTCAAAAAAACACTTTTTATGAAGATATTGAAAACATCTCTCCTGTTTTTTGCAATCCTTATCGGCAATAGTGTTTTTGCACAAAGCGAAATTGACAGTTTAATCAATATCCTTCCAAATGTTTCGGACAACATTGAGAAATCCGAAATCCTGAACAAACTATGCTTGCAATTGGTTTATGTCAATCCCGATTCGGCATTGAAATTTGGGCAACAGGCACTTGAACTTGGAAACCTGGAAAACAGCAACCTGATTAAAGGAAAGGCATTTAACCGGATCGGGATCGTTTATGACGTTGAAAATATTTGGGACAGCGCATTGATTTTTTATGATTCGGCATTGATGTGCGCACATAAGGTAAACGATTCGGTGACCATTGCCAGTGCATACAACAATATTGGCCTGGTATATTGGAACAAATCGCTGTACGATAAGGCCATCGACAATTTCTTCAAATCACTTTATTTGTTTGAAAAGTTGGACAAAATGAACGGGGTTGCCCATACCTATAACAATATAGGCTTGATATTTTTTGAGCAAGGCAGGGATTCAACGGCCCTGGAATATCAATATAAAGGCCTTAAAATCAGAAACGGGCTAAACGACGAATGGGGCATCAACGATTCAAGGCTCAATATCGCTGTAATTTATTTAAGCCTTGAGGATTATGATTCAAGTAAATACTTTTATCAAAAGACCATTCCCTTTTATGTTAAAAACGAAAACCATTACGCTTTGGGGACTGCCTATAATGGTCTGGCAATGGTATTTAATGCGGAACAGCAATTTGATTCTGCACTTTTTTATTACGACAAGTCGGCCGAGGAACACCTTTCCATCCACAACAATTACAAAGCGGCATCTACCCTTTTGAACAAGGCCGGTTTATACCGCGAAAAAGGACAGTCGGACAATGAACTGAACACGTTGCTCAGGGCAAAAGAAACATTGGGCAATGAGGAAAGCTCGATGAGGGTCAGGTCGAAAATCCTGTTTTACCTCGCAGAAAATTATCACGACAGGGGCAAATACAAAAAGGCATCGGGACTTTACCTCGAATCCAAAAGGATAGACGATAGTTTGTATATCGTTGACAGGGACGAGAAAATAGAACAAATAAAGGTAAAATACGAAACGGAGAAAAGAGAAAAGGAATTATTGCTGGAGAGGGCCAATAACGAGCGGCTGGAAAAGGAAAAAGTCCTTGCGGAAATAAAGATATATAACCGGAATAAATGGATTATCGGGATAGTTGCGATTAGCCTTACCTTGATATTCTTCCTGCTGTTCATTTCCCAACGGAACAAACGTAAGGCCCAGGCCGAAAAAGATGCGGCAATAATCCTTGAAAGGGAAAAGGGCCTGAAAGCGGTTTTCACCGCCCAGGAAGACGAACGGAAAAGGATCGCCAAAGACCTTCATGATGGGGTCGGGCAACAGATAAGCGCCATTAAAATGTTTTTTCAGAGCCTGTCAAAAGCGATGCTGAAAAGCAAGCCCGAACTTAAAGAAGACATTTTAAAAGTGGACAAAATGATAACCGATACAGGCACCGACATAAGGAACATATCGCACCAAATGATGCCAAGAGCCTTGACAGAGCTGGGATTGGTAGATGCCCTTGAAGATTTGCTGGACAATTGCTTTATCAAAACAAAGGTGAAATACAATTTCGAAAACATGGGGTTCGAAGAACGGCTACCGGCAAATGTTGAAGTGGCCCTTTACCGGATTTGCCAGGAGCTGCTGCAAAACATCATCAAGCATTCGGGCGCCGACAAAGTGGACATCCAACTCATGAAAATGAAAAACCATTGCCTCCTTATCGTTGAGGACAACGGAAAAGGGATCATTGCAGATGAATCATCCGATGGGATCGGGATGCTGAATATCAATAACCGTTTAAGGACCATCAACGGGAACCTCAACATGGATTCCGAAAAAGACGAAGGGACCACAGCCACTATCAGGATTGCACTGGCGTAATAATCAACAACAAAGCATTGCGCCATAGTGCTTTTACTTAACAACACCGTTGATTCTTTTTACAAACATCAAAGTGTCGGTTTCGCTCAAAGCGAAGCCGACACTATAACGTAATTATTGATACTCTGGCCACCACAACGCTGACTTGAGCAACCATGTTTTATGGCCATGGACTATTATTGCTTAACAAATTTCACATTGCTCACTTTATCATCATAATAAGCCCTTAATAAATACATTCCTTTTTGAAGGTTTGATACATCAATCTGGTTTTGTTCGCCTTTTAAAATACTTTCCCGGGACGTTGAGAAAACCATTTTACTGGACAAATCGAATATTTCAATCTTCAAATTTCCCACATTCTGTTTGCTCAAATAATTCAATTGACGGGAAACAATGGTGGGATAAAAACTTATAAAATCTTCGGCGAGCTTATTTTCATAAATTGCACTTTGCTGGCCACCAACAACAAGGTCGGAAAAATGACCTCTTGCATCCCGCAAGCCATCTATTGCATAATAGCTCAGTTTTATCGTCCCGAATTCAGGGGCAAGCTCGTAGGGCAATTGAAAATCAAAAACAAACTGGCCGTTGATAATTTCAACCTCAAATTCGGCCATAACACTGTCCTGAACCAAAAACCCTTCAACATAACTATATTGGTCATTGCCCAATGTGGAATCTATCCTTGCCCTTTCATAAACTTTCACTTTCATCAGTCCACTAAAATCATAAATTGTATTTCCGTCCTTGTCGGTAAGAAAACCAGATGCAATTATGTGTTCACCGGGATTAAGGGTATCCATAAGTTCTGTAGTGGCAATTCCATTAACTGCTTCGGTGACAATTGTATTTTCAGGGATTACAAAACGCATTGATGGATCACCAAACAAAATCCACTTTCCACCATTTGTGCCCGTATTGGCCTGCTGCTTTGCA
>JAADJA010000010.1 GCA_013151015.1 Chlorobiota bacterium | reverse complement strand
AAAACTGATTTTGTTAATCATTCCATAATCTATTCGTTAAAGCATTTAACAATCCGACAGAACAGATAATGGAACAATATGTTATGGGTGAACAGGATGTAGTGGTAGTAAAACCACTTATTTCGAGGGCTCCTTTAAAAAAAGTGGGGCAAATCGTATTTCCTGAATTAGAGAAAATCCTGGTGGACATCTTTTGCGACCAGCATCAATTTTATATTTATGGCGGACAGGAAATGATTTATGTTTTCGAAAATGCTTTTAATCACTATCACATAAATTTCAGTTCGATGTATGCGTATGCAGCGAGGAGGGGGAAAAAGGTTTTACTGAAGGAGTTTATTGAAGAAAATGTGCTTAACGAATAGATTATGGAATGATTAACAAAATCAGTTTTACAAAACAATGGATCGAATCGTTCAGGGAGAACCCCGAATACAACAAAACGGATCCGGCACTGATCGAAAAAATGATCATGGCCCTTGCCTTGCTGGAATATCTTGCATCGAACAAACTGGAATTTATATTTAAAGGAGGAACCGCTCTTATTTTGTTGTTGGACAATGCAAATCGTTTTTCTATTGACATAGATATTTCAACAGAACGAAGCAAAGAAGAATTAGAAAGCATTTTAGACAAAATTATTGAGTTTCCGATATTTGCCAATTACAAACTTGATGCTAGGCGAAGTTATAAAGGGAAACTGCAAAAAGCTCACTATAAATTTTATTATGATTCGCAGTTCAGCACATCTAATAAAAACGTATTGGCAAATTATGTTTTACTGGATATAGTTTTTGAAAAGGCCGTATATCCTGAATTCAACGAGCTTGAAATTAAAACAAAATGGCTTGATACAATTGAACCGTATACAAAAATCACCGTTCCATCCATCAATTCAATTTTGGGTGATAAACTAACAGCCTTTGCGCCAAACACTACCGGAGTCCAATATAATAAGAATAAGGAACTGGAAATAATTAAACAGCTTTTTGATGTTTCTGCATTGATAGATGTTGCGTCAAATATAGAAATTGTAAAGGACTCCTTTTCCCTTAATGTCGAAAAGGAGATAGAATACCGTTCCATTGATGTGGTTGGGCATGATGTACTGGATGATATTTTTTTGACAGCATTGTTGATTGCAAAAAGAGAAAAAAATATTGATACAGACAAACTTAAATTTACTGAAATTCAACGGGGTATCCGGAATTTGTTTAATTATATTATTTTTAGTCACTTTAGAATTGATGAAGCCATCAAGGCCTCGGCAAAATCAGCCTGGTTTGCCATGAAATTAAAAAATGCCAATTATTTGCCGATTGAAATCTATAATCCTGAAATAGATGTGGCATTATTACAGATCGAGAATAAAGCTTGTCAGTTTCTGAACAAACTAAAAAAAGCCAACAAAGCTGCATTTTATTATTGGTTAAATGTCTGGAAGAAATTGGCGAATTACACTAAACGTATAAAATCCCTCCTGATCCTGGTTTGACAACAAAACCACCTACATTTTCATTTGACAAAAACAGAATCGGAAAAACGCACCCATTCCAAATTAAGTTTTTAACTTTGAGCCAAATATTCAATACGAAAAATGCGGAAAAAAGTAGATTTTCTTATCATAGGGTCCGGGATTGCCGGACTGTCATACGCACTGAAAGTGGCGGACAAGGGAAGTGTTTGCATTGTGACAAAAAATGTAGCCGATGAAACCGCCACAAAATATGCACAGGGCGGGATAGCGGCCGTCATGTACACTCCCGATACTTACGAGAAGCACATCCTGGACACCATGATCGCCGGGGACGACCTCAGTAATGAAGAGATTGTAAGGATTTGCATTACCGAGTCAACCGACAGGGTAAAGGAGCTGATAGAATGGGGAACCCATTTCGATAAAACCCAAAGCGGCAAATATTCCCTTGGAAGGGAGGGCGGCCACTCAGAACACCGTGTGCTGCACCACAAAGACAAGACCGGGGCGGAAATCGAAAGGGCCCTTTTACAACAAATCCACGAACACAAAAACATTGAAATGCTTGAGAACCATTTTGCCATCGATCTGCTTACCCAGCACCACCTTGGCCTTGGTGTTTCAAGGGGAATGCCAGATATCCAATGCTATGGCGCTTATGTTCTTTGTCCCGACAGCGGTGAAGTGTTGACCATTTTATCAAAGATTACCCTGCTTGCCACGGGAGGAGCCGGAAACGTTTACAGCACCACCACCAACCCGGAAATTGCAACGGGCGATGGTGTGGCCATGGCTTATCGCGCCAAAGCAACGATTGAAAATATGGAGTTTGTGCAATTCCATCCAACTTCTCTTTACAATCCCAACGAAAAACCTTCCTTCCTGATTTCTGAGGCTTTGAGGGGTTTTGGCGGAATCCTGAAAACAAGGGACGGTGAAGAATTCATGCAAAAATATGACAAGCGGCTTTCACTCGCCCCCCGCGACATTGTGGCCCGTGCCATTGACACGGAAATGAAACTAAGTGGGGATGACTATGTTTGCCTTGATTGCCGCCATCTTGATAAAAACGAGCTGATCGTTAATTTCCCGACTATCTATGCAAAATGCCTGAGTATCGGTATTGATATTACAAAAGACCCCATTCCGGTGGTTCCGGCTGCCCACTACCAATGTGGCGGTATCAAGGTGGATGCTTTTTGTAAAACAACCCTAAGCAACCTTTATGCTTCCGGCGAATGTTCGTCAACCGGCCTTCATGGCGCCAATCGTCTCGCCTCAAATTCCCTCCTGGAATCAGCGGTCTTTTCACACAGGGCAGCCCTGGAAACCAAAAAGAAAATTGATACGATTGATTTCAGGGATGACATTCCCGACTGGAATGCCGAGGGCCTGAAAATGAACGAAGAGATGATCCTCATAACGCAAACCACCCGGGAACTGCAATCCATTATGACAAACTATGTGGGTATCGTACGATCGAACCTCAGGTTAAAAAGGGCTTTGGACCGCCTGGAAATCATTTATCGGGAAACGGAGGACCTGTTTGACCGCTCGATAATTACTGTCGAGATTTGCGAACTGCGCAACCTGATCAACGTGGCCTACCTCGTGATAAAGATGGCGATGGTACGCAAGGAGAGCCGTGGTTTGCACTATTCCATTGATTATCCACAAAAGGCACCGATTAAAATGAACTCAAGAAAATAGCCATGGCGATAATAAAAAAGGTAAAAGGCATCAACCCGGTTTTTGGCAAGAACTGTTTCCTTGCCGACAATGCCGTTATAACAGGCGATGTGATAATGGGCGATGATTGCAGCATTTGGTTCAGCGCTGTCGTAAGGGGCGATGTACATACGGTACGTATCGGCAACAATGTGAACATCCAGGACAATGCCACCATTCATTGTACCTATAAAAAAGCACCCGTAAATATCGGGAACAATGTTTCCATCGCCCACAATGCAGTGGTTCATGGCTGTACGATCCATGACAATGTGCTTATCGGGATGGGTGCGATCCTGATGGATCATGTGGTGGTGGAAAGCAATTCGATAATCGCGGCCGGGGCGGTTGTTTCAAAAGGGACAATCGTAAAACCGGGCAGCGTTTATGCCGGTATCCCTGCAAAAAAAATAAAGTCGGTGGACGTTGATTTGGTGGAAGGCGAAATAAACCGGATTGCCAACAGTTATAATATGTATGCAAGCTGGTATTCTTCTGGCACAAAAGCCATGAAGGACAAAAGCATGGAATAAAACATAACACATAACACTTTAACGCCTAACACATAACATTCTAACGCCTAACACATAACATTCTAACGCATAACATTCTAACCAATAACGCATAACACTATAACGCCTAACACATAACATTCTAACGCATAATACATAACATTCTAACGCATAACGCATAACACTTTAACGCTTAACACATAACATTCTAACGCATAACATTCTAACCAATAACGCACAACACTTTAACGCCTAACCCATAACTTTTAACCCTTTGCAACAAGTCAAACTTTGGTATTAATACACACACATAAAACAACCAACCGGATAAAATTCATCTTCAATCTTTTTTTTAAAGATTTATTGAATGTTGATTTTGAAATTACTTCCAAAACGGAAGACTTTGAAGCTTTTGAAGGGACAAAGTTCAGTTATGGGAAAACCCAGATCAACGATGAACTGTTTTTTGCTTCAGGGAATATTTTGTTTGAAAGGGGGATTGCAAGCCAGCAAATTTCCCTGATCGACTTTAATGGCTCTAAGGCTTTTTTCCAGGTTTACAACAAAGCTTCTGTACTGGAGTTCGATCCTTTTGCAGCCGCCTTTTATCTCGTATCGCGATATGAAGAGTATCTCCCCTATCGAAAGGACAATTACGGGCGTTACAGCGTGGAGGAAAGCCTGGCCCACAAAAGCGGGTTTCTGCAAAAACCCCTTGTAAACCAATGGGCGCTTCATATTGGGAAGTTGTTAATGGAAAAATATCCCGGCTTTCAATTTCCCGGGACAAAGTATAAGTTTGTGCCGACAATTGATATTGACGCCGCCTGGGCATACAAACACAAAGGTTTCTTTAGGATTCTTGGAGGATTGTTCAACGCAGCCCTGCATCTTGATTTCAGGAATGTGGCAGATCGGTTGAGTGTTTTGGGCGGTTTTAAGAAAGACCCTTTTGATACATTCACCTATCAATTCAATTTGCAGAAGAAACACAAGCTCAAGCCCATATACTTTATCCTTTTTGCGGAATATGGATTTAACGACAAGAATATCCCGGTGCAAAACCGACAGTTTCAAACCCTTATAAAATCAATTGCCGATTATGCCGAAGTTGGTATCCATCCTTCTTATGGTTCGCACGAAAGCCCAAAAAAACTAAGGAAAGAGGTGGAAAGCCTCTCGAAGGTGCTTAACCGTGAAATCACCAAAAGCCGCCAGCATTTCTTGAAATTGCTGATGCCCACAACCTACCGCAACCTTATCAACCTCGACATAACCGATGATTATTCCATGGGCTTTGCCGGCCAACCCGGGTTCAGGGCGGGCATTTGCTCCCCCTTTAATTTTTATGATCTGGACCTCGATATCGAAACCCATTTGCGCATCCACCCTTTTACCATGATGGAAGGGACATTGCGCGACTATATGGGCCTTGAACCAGAAAAAGCAATGGAATACATCAAAGATCTGATAAAAGAAGTTAAAGCAGTAAACGGGACTTTTATTTCGTTATGGCACAACGAATCACTTGGAAACGAAGGGAGATGGAAAGGCTGGCAGAAGGTGTATGAAGAGATGATAAAGGAGGCTTTGCCGGATGTTTAGAAAAATAATGCAGGAATTGGATTCTTTAAAGAACGAAAAAAAATCATGTTAGGAGTTAAAAGTTAAATGTTCACTTACTCAGATGTTTCTTTAACGACAGGAACAACTTACCTTAGCGGATAATCACATATCTTAATCCCTTTAACACTTAACTTTAAACTTTTTAACACATAACTATTAACACGTAACTTTTAACGCATAACAATTAACACATAACTTTCAACCTTTTAACGCATAACCTTCAACCCCAATGATAAAATACCTGACCAACGAAGAAATAGACCGCAAGAAATGGGATGCCTGTATCCAGGATGCTTTTAACGGGATGGTCTATGCCTGTTCATGGTACCTTGATACGGTTGCCGAAGGTTGGGAAGCTTTGGTCGAAAATGATTACGAAAGTGTATTTCCTTTGATCCATGGGAAAAAATGGGGGATCGCTTATTTATACCAACCGGCTTTTACCCAGCAATTGGGCGTTTTTTCGAGAAACCTCCTTTCAGAAAAGCTGGTTGAAAGCTTTGTAACCGCCATCCCCGGGAAATACAAATACGCTGAGATCAACCTCAACACTTTTAACAAAGTCGATCCGGGGAAATTTCAACTTGATTTATGGAAAAACCATGAACTCGATCTGATCAAACCCTACGATGGCATTTTCAAGGATTATTCAACCAACCTTAAACGAAACATCAAAAAAGCATCGAAAGCAGGTTTGAGCATTTTGAAAAGCACAAAACCCGAAGATATTATTTCCCTTTTCCGCAATAACCGAGGGCGTGACATCCATTCGCTAAGCGAGGGAAACTACCATCAACTACAACGGATTTCCTATCAGGGGATTTACAAAGGGCTTATCCAGACTTATGCGGTTTACACCTCGGAAAATGAATTGTGCGCAGGTGCCATTTTCCTGAAAAACAAAAAGAAAATGATTTTCCTGTTTTCCGGTCTTTCGGCAACGGGCAGGGAAAAAGGAGCCATGCCTTTCCTCATCGACACTTTTATCCGCGAACATGCGGAACAACATATCACCCTTGATTTTGAAGGCTCGAACGACCCTGACCTGGCCCGGTTTTACAAAAGCTTTGGTTCGGAGGAATGTTTTTATCCGCATCTGCAAATAAACAACCTGCCGGGAATAGTCAGCCTGGGTGTGAAGTTGGTAAAGAAATTCAGGAAATAAAGGATTGGCTTTTCCTATTACAAAATAATCTTGTTCGCCAATTATTTTTTTACCTACTTTTATCCATCAAAAAAAATCACCATTTTACATAGTTCGCATGATTAAAAAGCTCACCGAAGGAGATTCGATCCTCAATCAGTATATCGCTGAATTAAGGGATGTTGAAATTCAAAAAGACAGTATGCGCTTCCGCAAGAACCTGGAACGCCTCGGGGAAATTTTCGGCTATGAAATCAGCAAGGCCCTGAAATACGAACCCCGGGAAATAACAACGCCCCTTGGCTTGGCCAATGTGCCTGTCTTGAAAGATTATCCGGTGTTGATCCCAATCCTCCGTGCCGGCCTTCCGCTCCACACCGGGCTGTTGAGTGTTTTTGACAAATCGGAGAGTGCCTTTGTTTCCGCTTACCGCAAAGTGGGGAAAAACAATAAATTCACCATAAAAATAGATTATGTTTCCAGCCCCGACCTCACAGGAAAAATCGTTATCCTCGCCGACCCCATGCTGGCAACGGGCGCCTCAATTGTGGCCACTTACAAAGAGCTGCAACATCACGGAAAACCAAAGCATGTCCATTTGGTGGTGGCAGTGGCAAGTCTGGAAGGGATAGAGTACCTAAAGAAACACCTCCCTTCAAGGAAATTCACATTATGGGTCGCTGCCGTGGACACAGAGTTGACTGCAAAGGCTTACATCGTCCCCGGATTGGGCGATGCAGGGGATCTGGCTTTTGGGGTGAAGGAATAATACCTACAAAAAACCCCTCAACAACTGTACTATCTGCCCGGCCTGTATCACGCCCGATTGCCGGAACAATTGTTTGCCGTTTTTGAAAACCATCAAGGTGGGGACGCCACTGATGGCCCATTTTTGTGCAATGGCCTGGTTCCTGTCAACATCTACTTTAAGGATACGGACCTTATCGCCCATTTCGGAAGCTACCTGTTTCAGTATAGGACCCATCATTTTGCAGGGCTGGCACCATTCTGCAGAAAAATCAATCAGTACGGGTTTATCGCCATTTATTATCGTATTGAATTTGCTCATGGAATTTCATTTTAAAATTAAAAAATATTCAGCCCTCTTTTCAAAATTTATTCCATGGCAAAAAACATGACAAATCTACAGACTCGGTAAAAATATGCTTTCAGACCTTAGCGGACACTCAGTTTCCCCGTACTGAAAACCCTATTCCCATCCATCAAGCGGTAAATATACAAAGCAGGATTTAATTGCTGAACCGATACTTGGCCACCGTTTAATATTTCCTGGCTCAAAGCTATTTTTCCAAACATATCGAAGATTTCCACCTGCATTTTTTGAGGGCCTTCATCCAATCTAAAGCTTACATAATCGTTGGCCGGATTTGGATAAACTGTGGAAGCAATCAGACGGTTTTCTCCGACACCAAGTTCGATGGAGGAATAATAGAAATTGGTTGTTTCGTCAATGTCCCATGAACTGCC
The DNA here is from genome assembly GCA_013151015.1 of Chlorobiota bacterium. Lineage (GTDB taxonomy): Bacteria > Bacteroidota > Bacteroidia > Bacteroidales > JAADJA01 > JAADJA01. The sequence continues at coordinate 765 of JAADJA010000010.1, read as the reverse complement.
ATTGTATTCACTCGAAACTCCCTCCATAATCATATGGCTAAATAAAAACCCCTCTTCCTGCGACTCTTCATCCAGTTCAAATGGCAATACCAAATCATCATAAGCATAAGAATTATCATAAACAAAACTGCTTTTGTAATCATACTCCCACTGGCCACTGTTTTCGTCCCAGTCATGATCATAAAATTCGGCAATATTTCCTTCTGTATCGTAAATATACTCTTCCTTGTAACTACCTGCCCAATCATTTGCACTTTCGTCCCAATGAAAATATGAAACACTTGTCAATTTATCATTAGCATTGTATTCATAATCCTGTTTGTGGTTAAACTCCCATTCTCCAGATTGTGAATTCAACTTATACTCCAGGTTTTTTAATAATTTACCCGAAGCATCATAGGTGAACTCATTTTTATAATCGCTGAGCCATTGTGAAGCATTATTGTCCCAGTACGACGAAAGCCTGAGCACAAGATTTTCGTCCCCATCATAGGTATATTCAACTTTGGAGGCATAATACCATTGGCCTACTTCAAAATTCCAGGTATAATACGATGATAATTCAAGCTTTAAGTTGGAATTATATCCATATTCCCTCTTATTTATAAATTCCCATTGATCCAAATCATCGTCCCAGTCAAAGGATATATCCATGGTCCTGTTTCCGTTTTCATCATTTTCATAAGTGTGTTTCCAGGTATGGAACCATTGGTTGGTCAACTCATCGAAATCATAATCCACCTCCTCCACAAGCATATTATCCAT
>JAADJA010000221.1 GCA_013151015.1 Chlorobiota bacterium | reverse complement strand
CCAATAAAGTTGGAAATGCTGAAACAGGCTGTAATGATGCTGATGCTAAAGTGGAACAATCAATTAAGTATACTATATTAACAATGCCAAACTATTTGTATAATTTGTAATGAAATAATATAAAGCAGGCTCCAAAGCATGGAAAATATTAAACACTTAATCAGCATCTCTGAAATAACACAGGAAGATTGTTATCAAACCAAAGGCAGCCGTCCGGTAAAAGTGTTTTGCTCCGACATGGAACACTATGTTTGTAAGTATTTTATGGGAGTCGGCCCGGCTTTCAGTTTGTTCAACGAATATATTGCTGCGGCATTCTTGAGGGTATGGGGCCAAAAAGTGCCCGAAACCGCTTTTGTAAAAGTGAAAGAGGTTCATGTACCCAAATCGGGTTATCCATATCATTGGTTCGATAAAGTTTGTTTTGGCTCTTTTTTTCTTGGGGACTTTAAGGAGGTCGATAAATTTTTCATTGAAAACCCAGCCATCAAAAAAGACGAATATGCGACATACCATAGTTTTTTAATGCTTGGCTTGTTTGATCTATGGGTAAGTAATGAAGACAGGCATTTTGAAAATACAAATATGCTTTATGATATATTGGACGGTTTTTTTATACCCATTGATCATGTTCAAATATTTAATGGAAACAATCTTGACAAAGAGCCATATTTGATAAATGAAGATGAAAGTATTTTATCTTCTCCATTGTTAAACCGTTTGTTTTCACGTACTTTGCAACATGAACTTAAAAACATGTATTCATCAATCGAAAATGATTTTAGAAATTATGTCCAGAATTGCCACATTGGGCTTGACGATATGCTTGGCCAGTTGCCCGATGAATGGCAATTAGATGTAAATTATTTGAAATCCCGGCTTGCTTACCTTTTTTCCGAAGATTGGTGCACAAAGTGCATAAAAATATTTCGGTCAATTATTCAACGAACCTTAAACAACAAACGATGAAAACCTTTTATAGTATTGTTTCTGTCATTCTCAATGCGGCAACATCCGAGCGGCTGTCACTTGGTCTTGTGTTATCAAATGGCAACGATAGTATTTTTAATTATTCCAGAAACAGGTTGTCCGTAATAAGGCCAATCATTTCTAAAGCGAAATATTCTTTTGTAAAGGATTATTTTAAGTCGATGCACAGGGTTATCGAAAAGGTTGACGAAAACCTAAGGGAACTTACGATTTTCAATGAAAAGAACCTGATATTCAATGAACCTTATTTTGAGTATTTAAGTGATTATAACCGGAATGTGGTCACGGTTTCAAAACCCATACAGATTGATGTTCCGGTAAGCGAAAAAGCATTCAGGGTTTTATTTATAAAGTTTATTGAAAAGGATGTTGTGGTCACGAAAAAGGAGAAACATAACGTGCAACTTACAAAAGAAAGGTTTCTCCCGGGCATGAAAAGCTATTGTTCCATTAACAAGGAACTTACGAATATTGATTATCCTGCTTTGGTATTGCCGATCACAATCGATTTAATCGGTAAAAACGAAAGGCCTTTCATAAGTCAGTTTTTTGATCTTGAAAGAGGATTGTATCATATTAAAAATGATTATTTTGATTTGAACCAGATACCCAAAATAATTCCCGATAGCAAGAAATTCATAATAAGTACGGAACCCGACAAGAATGATTTTATCAGACAACATGCCATTTGGGAGCAGATAAGGGAAATTAAGGGTTTTACTTATGTTGATGTTTCGGAAGTGGAAAAAATTGAGGAATATGCCAAAACACATGGTGTTACACCATTGGAGAACTAAGTTTTATATAATACTGCAAAATGCTACAAACCAATATCCAACCCCAAAAATCAAGCTTCAAACGCTTCGTTGTAAGTACGGGTTTTTATGCTTTGGGAAGGGGTGCTGAATCGGTAAGCAGGTTCAATAAAGACTTAAAGACCGAACTTGAAGCCTGGCCCGAATCTTACACCATAATGCTAAAAGTAGCACCAAATGGCCGGGAACTTTGGTTGCGGAAACATGGCGACAGGCTAAAGGGGATTGGCAAACAATCAACGGACGCCGATTTAATTGTATTGTTCAAAAACCTGGATACGGCTTTCAGGGTCATTTCCACCTTGAGCAATGTCCACACCGCATTTACCCAAAACCGGATCATGGTTTTTGGCGATGTGGCCCAATCCATGGTTTTGATAAGGATTTTGAATATTGTGCAAGCCTATCTGTTCCCCCCGTTTTTATCGAAAAACGTTTTGAAAAGGGTTCCCCGGTTCAGCTTTTCCCAACATTTGGGAAGGCTTAGGGTTTACACAAGTGGGTTATTGCTTGGAATGTAGTTCATTGTCTTTTCTGGTTTATTCAGCTTAGGTTTTAACGTTAATTATAAACAAATACCATGTTCCCAAAATATTTTGAATTTTATAATCCCGTGAAAATCAATGCAGGGCAAAATGCGCTGGAAGGTATCCCTTCCGAGCTGTCAAGGTTGAACGTTTCGAGGCCTTTTATCATTACCGATGAAGGGATCGTAAAAGTGGGTTTGCTCGAAAAAGTGTTGGGTGGTTTCAAGGATTCTGACATTGTAATTGGCGCCGTTTACGACAAGGTTCCACCAGATAGTTCAATCAAAACAGTAAATGAAGCGGCCCAGATTTACAAAGAACAGTCCTGTGATTGCATCATTGCCGTGGGCGGTGGCTCTGTGATTGATTCGGCCAAAGGGATGAACATCGTGATTTCTGAAAATACTACGGACATCGTCCAGTTAGCCGGCCACGACAGAATAAAGAATTTCCAGCAGCCGCTTATCGTTGTCCCGACCACTTCGGGAACGGGCTCCGAAGTTACCTTGGTGGCCGTGGTTGCCGACAAGGAAAAAGACCGAAAAATGCTTTTCACCTCCACCAAACTACTTCCTTCTGTTGCCATTATCGACCCACGCATGACCCTTTCCCTTCCGCCCAAACTAACAGCGGCAACAGGCATGGATGCATTGACCCACGCTATCGAAGCTTATTCTTGTTTGCAGAAAAACCCCGTGAGCGATGCCTATGCCTATTCGGCCATCAAAAGTGTTTCTGAAAACCTGATCAATGTGGTGAAAAACGGAAAGGATGAACAGGGGCGTTTCAAGCTTGCCGTTGCATGCACATCTGCAGGTGTTGCTTTTTCCAATTCGATGGTGGGAGCCGTGCATGGAATCGGGCATACTGTGGGCGCTTTGGCGCATGTACACCATGGAATGGCCATGGCAATCCTGCTTCCCCATGTAATGGAATACAACCTGGAAAAGGCCGGGGAGTATTATGCCGAATTATTGTTGCCATTGGCCGGGGCAGAAATTTATGCTTCTACTCCAACAGATCAACGAGCCAAAAAAAGTATTGATTTTATCAAAAATATGAACAACGAATTGAACACCATTTGCGGAATGCCCAATTCATTAAAGGATGCAGGTGTGAAAGAAGACCAACTGGAAAAGATAGCCAAAAGATCCCTGAACGATGGTGCAATGATCCTTAACCCTGAAGATATGGATGCTAATGAAGTTCTCTCGGTTTTGAAGAAGGCATATTGAAGGCATCAAAAAAAAGGCACTATTGCTCCTGATGTACGGGATTAGTGAAAAACAATAAAAATCAAGAATATAACTATTGTTGTAAATGATTAAATGCTTGAATAAAACAAGTTGATTGTTAAAAAGTACTATTTTACAAGTTTATGCAGTTTTTTCATTGTCGCATTCTCGCCTTTTTTCATTGTCGCATTCAAATTTGAAAGCTGGATTTAAGATACGAATAAAAGCAATTATAAACTTTACCCACTAAAATGGTAGCATAGCCAAAAAAATTGAATAGCCATGGATACAAAAAACAAAACAGATTATACAGCTTTGGTTAAATCCCAAAGGGATTATTTCAATACAAATATCACAAAGGATGTGAATTTCAGGATTGCCAACCTAAAAAAATTCATTGCCGTGCTGAAAGCCAATGAAGCCCTCATGGATGAAGCTATTTACAAGGATTTCAAGAAATCAAGCTTTGAGAATTATGCTACGGAACTGTCACTGGTCTATCATGAAATAAACCTGGCCATCAGAAATTTGAAAAGCTGGAGCGGGAAAAAACGGGTCACCACCAATATGGCCAATTTACCGGGCGCAAGCTACATCATTCCCGAACCTTTGGGTGTCACCCTCACAATTGGTGCATGGAATTACCCTTATCAGTTATCCTTGGCTCCCGTTGTGGCAGCATTGGCAGCAGGCAATACGGCCATTGTCAAACCTTCGGAACTTTCGTTCAATTCCTCACATGCCATGGCAAAAATCATCAACGATAACTTCAAGGCCGATTATTTTCATGTGGTGGAAGGTGGTGTGGAAGAAACCACTGCCCTGTTGCAGGAAAGCTTCGACAAGATTTTTTACACGGGAAGCACCAATGTGGGGAAAATTATCATGAAAGCTGCGGCTGAACACCTAACTCCCGTAACCCTGGAACTTGGGGGCAAAAGCCCAAGCTTTGTGTTTAATAATGCAAATTTGAAAATCACTGCCAAACGTCTTGTCTGGGCCAAGTTCCTGAACGGGGGACAAACCTGTGTGGCCCCCGATTATATCCTGGCAGAGAAAGGGGTAAAGGACAAACTGATTGCCGAAATCAAAAAACAAATTAAAAACATCCACGGTGATGACCCGCAACAGAGCGAAGCTTTTGTAAGGATAATCAATCCACGTCATTTCAAGCGCATCCTTCAACTGATAGACACGAACAAGGTGGTTATCGGTGGCGAAAACGATGAAACCGATTTGTACATTTCCCCAACGGTCATGGACAATGTGGGCTTTGAAGATGCGGTTATGCAGGAAGAAATCTTTGGGCCGGTGTTGCCCGTCATCGAGTTTGATGATTTGGATTGGGCCATAAGAAAGATCAAGGAACGACCGAAACCCCTGGCACTTTATGTTTTTGCTTCCGGTTCGGGAAAAATAAAAAAGATTTTGCATGAAGTTTCATTTGGCGGTGGGGCCATAAACGATGCCGTGATGCACCTCACCAATTCCAACCTGCCCTTTGGTGGTGTGGGAAGTTCCGGGATGGGCAGCTATCATGGCAAAGCCGGTTTCAACGCATTTTCACATTTTAAATCGATCCTTGACAAAAGCACCCTTATCGAGCCCCCGATCAAATATCCCCCTTATGCAGCTTGGAAAAGGAAAATACTGAAGAAATTGTTGGAATAGTTGAAAAATCCCATTCGAAAAAAATCCCTTACTTTACAGTATCAATTAATCCCGCATTAGCGGAAATAAACTATTTCTCATGAAACATTTAACAAAGCGTTATCTTACAATTTGTAATTCCTTATAAGGAGGGCGCTTGCTACATATAACAGAAAAGGCAAAAACATGGACTACTTCAAAGAATCATTGCGAAAACACAAAGAAACAAGGGGCAAATGGGAAATACGATCAAAATTCCCACTCAACAATTCCGATGACCTTTCCATCGCTTACACTCCTGGAGTGGCCTTGGTTTGTGATACCATTGCCGAAAAAATGAGCACGGCCTACGATTTAACGATGAAAGGAAATACGGTGGCCATTGTTTCCGATGGTTCTGCCGTTCTTGGGCTTGGCGATATTGGCCCCATGGCAGCTATCCCGGTAATGGAAGGGAAAGCCGTTTTGTTCAAGAAATTTTCCGGCATTGATGGCGTCCCCATCGTTACCGATTCTCATTCCGTTGAAGATATTATCACAACGGTAAAAGCCATTGCGCCCACTTTTGGGGGGATTAACCTGGAGGACATCAAGGCGCCCAAATGTTTTGAAATCGAAGATGCCTTGCAGGATATCGGCATCCCTGTTTTCCATGACGACCAGCACGGAACAGCCATCGTTTTATTGGCCGCCATGCTCAACGCCTCCAAAATAACCGGGAAGCCCCTGGAAGAAATGAAAGTGGTGATAAACGGGGCAGGTGCCGCCGGAACAGCCATCGCCCGCCTATTGAGATGTGTGGGGCATGACCCGAGTGTTTGCATCCCCGTGAAAGACGTTTTGGTATGCGATTCCCGTGGGATTATTTCAGCACAACGCAGCGATTTGAACCCTTATAAAAAAGGCTTGCTCAAATACAGCAACCGGGAAAATATCTCCGGTAAATTAAAAGATGCCCTCAAAGGGGCCGATTGTTTTATCGGGGTTTCAAAAGGGAACCTGATAACGGCAGCCGATGTACGGACAATGGCCAAAGACCCCATCATCCTTGCCATGGCAAACCCCATTCCCGAAATAATGCCCGATGAAGCAAAGGCCGGGGGTGCAAGGATTATCGGAACAGGTAGAAGTGATTTCCCAAATCAGGTGAACAATGTACTCGTCTTTCCCGGGATTTTCAGGGGCGTTTTGAATGCAAAAGCCCAAAGGATAACCGAATCGATGAAAATAGCTGCTGCCCATGCACTGGCCAATTCAGTAAAGAATCCTGATGAAGACCATATTTTGCCCAATGCCCTCGACATGAGCATTGCCCCGAAAGTTGCCGAAGCCGTTAAACAAGCTGCTGAACAGGAAGGCGTTTGTTGCATGTAAACTTTTTGTAAGGCTATTCTGATTTTGTTTTCGGATTACAATTCCGAAAAAGCCCATTAAAGCTGTTCGGGGTTTCCGAATCCCGAACAAAATATTCAAGGATTTGCAATCCTTACTATTGGCATTTTAAATCCCTTGATATTAACTTTTAATAAACTTGCAAACTTATGAAACCACGTGAAACTTTTATCTTAACTGCCATCATTACCACAATCCTTGTTTTCGCTTTGTATACAATTTGGAAACCTGCCTTATGGATATTCGTCATTTTGGGGCCAATAATCCTTATCGGTTTTTCCGATATCTTCCAAAGCAGGCATACGATCCGAAAGAATTTCCCGGTACTGGGAAGGTTTCGGTTTATGCTGGAGGCTATCCGGCCGGAGATCATGCAATATTTTGTGGAAACCGATACCGAAGGCAGGCCGTTCAACCGGATATTCCGTTCTATGGTCTATCAGCGTGCAAAGGGCGAAAACGACACCACCCCTTTTGGGACACAGATGGATGTTTACCGGACGGGCTACGAATGGATGGACCATTCCCTTTATGCTTTTGAATCCAAAAAACTGGACAGGCACCCCCGGGTAAATATCGGTGGGCCGGATTGTGAAAAACCCTATTCGGCGAGCCTGTTGAATATTTCCGCAATGAGTTTTGGGGCTCTTAGCCGAAATGCGGTCATGGCCTTGAACGAAGGAGCCAGGATCGACAAATTTGCACACAATACCGGTGAAGGAGGGATCAGTCCCTATCATCTTGAAAAAGGGGGCGACCTGATTTGGCAGGTGGGCACGGGATACTTTGGGTGCAGGACAAAAGATGGGGGATTTTCGGAGAAAGAGTTTGCCGCAAAGGCAAAACATGAATATGTAAAGATGATCGAAATCAAGCTTTCGCAAGGTGCAAAACCGGGTCACGGTGGAATTTTGCCGGGAATTAAAAACACAGAGGAAATCGCTAAAATCAGGGGAGTTGAGGCGCATACCGATGTCCATTCACCCCCGGGGCACAGCGCATTTTCAAATCCCATGGAAATGATGGGTTTCATTAAAAAACTCAGGGACCTCTCTGGTGGCAAACCCATTGGCTTTAAATTATGCATCGGGAAGAAACCGGAATTTATCGAACTTTGTGAAACAATGGTCAAAACCGGTATCAAGCCCGATTTCATAACCGTTGATGGAGGCGAAGGCGGAACAGGTGCGGCCCCGGTCGAATTTTCAAATTCCCTTGGGATGCCCTTACGTGACGGACTTTCATTTGCCTATGATACGTTGAAGGGCTTCGATTTAAAGAAAGATATTAAGCTGATTGCTTCCGGGAAGATCATCAGCGGGTTTCATATGGCGAGGGCTTTGGCCCTGGGCGCCGACCTCTGCAACAGTGCCCGTGGGATGATGATGTCACTCGGTTGTATCCAGGCATTGCAATGCAACAAGAACACTTGTCCGGTTGGTGTGGCCACTCAAAACAAATCCTTGCTGAAAGGACTGAACGTTGAAAACAAGGCAACCCGTGTGGCCAATTTCCATCACGAAACCCTTCATAGCCTTGTTGAAATGCTTGCCGCTTCAGGGATCGAAAAACCTGAAGATATCACTCGGGAACATATCAACCGGAGGGTCAATTCCCAAACCGTCATGAACTATGCCGAGATATTTCCCGGAATGGATAAGGGAAGTTTGCTCTAACGAAATGCAATACAGCATAGCCATTAGATTCCCTAACACAAGCAAAACAACCAAAGATATTCCCATTGTGGATTTCCCCGTTGGGGATTTTGACAAGAATTGGATTTGCAGAAATCCCATAAAAGTTTCTTTTATTGGAAAACCACGAATTAAAAACCAATTCCACTCAAATTCCATATTTTTGCAGAAAATGCAGAAACAACAGAAGTGGTAAAAAACAAATTACGAAAATTTGCCGAAAACCTTACGTTCCCAAACCTGTTCCAACCAACTGTTGAAGAGGTAAGGGAAGGGTTTATGCTAAAAGGAAACTGGAACCGGAATTTTTTCAACAACGATCATCCAATCGTTTTGGAACTGGGGTGCGGAAAAGGGGAATATACAATTGCCCTTGCCAAAAAGTACCCGGAGAAAAATTTCATCGGGATCGATATCAAGGGTGCCCGTTTATGGCGGGGGGCAAAAAATTCGCAGTTGGGCAATCTGTCAAATGTGGCATTTATCAAATCCTACATTGGGTTTATCGAAGAATTATTTGGCACAAATGAAGTGAGCGAAATCTGGATTACCTTTCCCGATCCACAACCACGGATGAAACAGGTGAAGAAACGGCTTACCTCGCCCCGGTTCCTCGATCATTATAAAAACATCATGCTGCCGGGAGGGATCATCAACCTGAAAACCGACAATGTTGAACTGTTTGATTTTACATTGCGGGAAATTGAACGGAACAACTATGGTTTAATTGAATCCACAAAAGATTTATATGCAACAGACCCGGACAGTGAGGTTGCGGAAGTACAAACTTTTTATGAGCAAATGTTTTTGAAAAAAGGGATGAAGATTAACTATTTGAAGTTTCGACTTGGGCAGGAAAATGATTAGTGGATGGTTACTGGTTGCTGGTCGCTGGTTATTGGTCGCTGGTTGCTGAAATATAAACTTAAATCTGACAATGGAAGATATTTCATTTTTTCAACGGGTGTATGAAGTGGTAAAGCTTATCCCTTATGGAAAGGTAACTTCCTATGGGGCCATTGCCAAATACCTTGGCTCGGGAGGTGCGGCCCGGATGGTGGGCTGGGCAATGAACGCCTCATTTTCGGCAAGGGAACCCACTCCTGCCCATCGGGTAGTGAACAGATTGGGTTTGCTCACCGGGAAACAACATTTCGGCAGCCCCGACATGATGAAGCAACTCCTGGAAAACGAAGGTTTGAAAATCGAAAATGATAAAATACTTGATTTTAAGAAACACTTTTGGGACCCGAACATGGAATTAAACTGAATAAGCGTGGACGCTTATTCCATGTTGGTGCTTATTCCATTCATGTGGACGCTTATTCCATTCAACACATTGATACGAAATAAGAAGACTTACTGAAATAAGTAAAGACACTTAATCCAGACGGCAGGAAAATAAAACCTTTCGCTGACTACTTGTCTTTCTTCAACCTGCCCGTTTTATCAAAGTACAAGGAAAGCTTGGCCGGTTGCATGTTTTTCTTGCGTGCGACCAATTCCACATAATAATAATCCTTGCGGTCTTTACGGGTGGCTTTTTCGGCATACATTACGTTATAGCCAGAATACTCTTTGTCCAAGGTCCTTTGCACGGGTGCATATAAGTTTTTGGGATCCAATACCACAAGTGTCTGGACCCACTTGGCCGAGTCGGTAAAAATGGCCGTGGACTCCTGTCCCCGATAGACAAAGTCGGCAACCCAGTTCCCTTCATCGGTTTCCCAGGTAACATTGTCGGCACTCGAAAAGCGGCTCTTGAATTTTTTGGCAACTGCCGGGGGGATGTCAACGGTAAGCAAATACTGGTTTCTCAGTTCCTCGGGCCGGATAACTTTGGTGATTTTCCCTGCTTTGTTAAAGTACAGTTCGAAAATATAGGGGTGGAACTGCCCTTTCAGAAACCTTTCCATCTTCACATAATAATAGTCCTTTCGGTCTTTACGGGTAACCTTTTCGGCAATAATTAAATCATCGTCCCAATGGTTTTTTTCGATATAGGCCAAAACCGGTTTGTACAAATCTTTTTCTTTATACTGAACCCTGCTTTCGACCCATTTCCCGTTGGGCAAAAACTCGGCTTTCGTTGTTTGTTCCCGGTAAACGAAATCGGCAAAATAGGTGTAGTCGATCGTATCGGAGGGATGTGGCTTTTTCGACCATTCAATTCCTTCGGCCCGTGGGAAGCGTTTTTGCCAACCATCGATCACTTCGCCAGGAATCTCGGCATTGTGTTCATCGATGCCCACTACCGTTAAATCCTCAAAACCAGCAGGGACTTCAACGCGCTCCATCTTCCCTGTTTTATCAAAAAACAATTCAAATACCGCAGGTTCCTTGCTTCCCTTTACCTTTTTCCCGACCTGCACATAATAATAGTTGTCCCTATCGGCACGGGTCGCTTTTTCAACAAGGATTATTTTGTCTTTTTTGAAATTCTCGTCAAGGTAACGCTGGATAGGCGGATAAATATTTTTTGTGTCCTGATCTATAACCGTCTGTACCCATTTACCTTCCGGGGTAAATTCGGCATAGGTGTTCCTTCCCCTGAAAAAACAGTCCACCTTGTAATTGTTGTCCACCTTGTCCCATGATACGTTTTCGGCACGTGGGAATTTCTTGCTGAAATTTTTTTCGACAACTTCCGGGACGTCCCTGTCCATCGAGTTTTGTGCTGTTAAATCAAATGCAAAAAACAATAAAATCAGTATGGCTAAGTTTTTCATGTGCTTTATTTTTTAAGATTCCTTCAATTTGATATTTGGACGTGTAAATTTATAAAAATATTACGGTTTATATACTCTGTTTTTTGAAAAAAGTTATGGGCAGACCCTTTTTTTTGAACAGGCTTCGACAGGCTTCGACAGGCTCAGCCTGACCACTGGGATTCTTATACAGGACAAAACGATTTACCCTGTGAAATATACTTGTTGACCCGATAATTTATTTCACGGGGTAAACATCTGGGAAACCAATCGGCACAATTTGATACAGCATCCGGGCTGCAAATCGCAACGGCATAAATACAGGGATGATTGTTCGCACAACATCGTTTCCCCCATGATTATCGCTTTTCTTAAAGCTTTTCAGTATTTAGAACCTTTCTAAATAATGCCGTTTTTCCCAAAAAGCACCAAACGAATTGTTTTTTCTTTATATTTGCCTTCCACAAACCGATTTTGATTTTGACAAACAAGCCAAAAATAATATTGAGCAATGAATCCCACCGTGGAAACGACATTGTTGCGCTCCGTTTCAAATATGACCCCGAACTGATACAGCACGTTAAAAAGCTCGAAGGGGCCAGGTGGAGCCAAAGCAAAAAATGCTGGTACATCGTTAAAGACAACTTCAACCTTAAGGCCGTGTTTGGGGTATTACAGGAAAAATCCTTTGTTGATTACTCATCCTTGAAAAACAAGGGGAACCCACATGGGAAAAAGAAAAAGACCATTGTAAAAACGAAGGTGAAAGTCCCCGGGGCTTATTATGATGTACTTGATATTAAGCGGTACAGCGAAAGCACAAAAAGAACCTACACCAACTATTTCGGTGAGTTTATGCGGTATTTCCACGATAAGGTTTTAGATGACATCGGCGTGGCCGAAATAAACCAATATATTTTGGAGCTGATACGCAAGGAGCACATTTCACCCAGCCAGCAGAACCAACGGATAAATGCCATTAAGTTTTATTACGAAAAAGTGTTGGGGAAGGAAAAGATGTACGTTGATATCGAGAGGCCCCGTAAGGATTCGCCAAAACCAAATATTGTTTCAGCATTGGAAATCAAGCAAATGATCAATGTAACAAGCAACATCAAACATAAATGTATCATAGGTTTGTTGTATTCTGCGGGATTGCGAAGGGGCGAATTGATAAACTTGCAATTGACCGATATTTTATCGGGGCAAATGCTCGTTAAAGTACAAAACGGCAAAGGGAACAAAGACCGTTATGTCGGGCTTTCGGAGCACGTGCTCCAGATGTTGCGGGAATATTACAAGGCATATGGGCCCGAGTACTGGTTGTTCGAGGGGGGAAAAGGCAATCAATACAGTCCTGAAAGCATAGGGAACGTTGTAAAAAGCGCAGCCGTAAAAGCAGGGATAAAGAGAAGGGTAACACCGCACATGCTTCGCCACTCGTTTGCCACACACCATTTGGAGAGCGGAACAGACCTGCGGTACATACAAGAGTTCCTGGGGCACAGCAGTACGAAAACCACTGAAATATATACACGGGTCGCAAAAACCGACTTTATCAGATTCAGAAACCCTTTAGATGAATTGTACAGAAAAAAGCAATAATGGAAAACATACATATACACCTCTAAATTGGGCGTGTATATGTAATAAAATAATTTGACAATGCAGAAATATATGTAATATTACATATACTGAATTGTTAGCCACAAGCTCAAAACAAGAAACTAAGGAATTAAAATGAAAGACAGTTTAACAAAACTTATTGAAAAAACAATTCTTTTAGAATGTAGTTTACCTAATACTGAATCAGATATTGATAGAACTTGTATTACGACTCTAACTGTTGAAGATGATTGTTTTAAAGCAGAGAATACTAAGGATTTAGCGAAAATAATCTATGAAGGAATTCTATACTATTCTTATGATGAATTTCAGTTAAAAGGAAGTAATCACCAAAAAATGTTTCTTAAAGCATTCAATAATAAATTTAAATACAATTATTCGGCTTCTGAATTAGCAAAAAGAAAATTGGGGATATATGGGGAATCTTTACTTTATGCCATATTAAAACATTTCTATAAAACAGATACTTTGATTTCAAGAGGTTATTTTTATGACATTCAGAAAAAAACAGAAGTAACAGGCTATGATGCTTTTCATTTAATTCAAAGAAAGGATAATATTGAACTTTGGTTTGGAGAGACTAAGTTTTATGAAGATTGCAAAAGTGCTATTAATAGTGTTTTTAAAAGTATTGAAAAGGCAATTTCAGATGAATATCTTGTTAATACAAACTTCACAACAATTCTTCAGCACAAAGGAGATATTGTCGATAAAACCTCAAAACTTTACTCTATACTTGATAAATGGGATAAGTGTATTATCGAGTCTTTAGAAAAAGAATTGATTGATAATGATATAAGCCTAATTTACCCAGTTTTAGTTACATATAACTCAATTAGTGAAACTTATACAGATTCTATTAAGCTTGCGGTAGAACATATAAAAGAAAATTTTAGTCATATTAGTTTTGATAAAATTAGTATTGAATTTTCAATATTCTTTATTTTCTTGCCAATAGAAGATGTAAAAGCTACAAAGGAAACTATAATTAAATGGATAGATACGAAAGAACCCTTAATGTCGTAACAGCATTAAATTTGTTTAATAATGGTGAATTGAAAGATTTTAGTCTTTTAGAGACCGTATGCGAATACTTTGACTTTATAAAAAATGAAGAATTAGATGACGCAGACAAAAGATTTTTAATCTATTTATCTAATAAGGCTGGAGTTCCTCATTATTATGACATTCTTACAAAATTCAATAACCAAAATACTTTAATAATTAATGACGAGAATATTGGTTTAAGCACAATGTCATCCATTTTGTATTTATGTTTCATACTATTCTTATACTATTCCTTGTAACCAAAGTTTTCTGGGTGCAGATTCTCTACCAAATGCGATATT
>JAADJA010000225.1 GCA_013151015.1 Chlorobiota bacterium | reverse complement strand
TTTTCCTCCATGACGAATAAGGATGCAACCAGTGCTTTCAATCTTCTTAATTAAACCCTGCGTTTTATGCTATTTCAAGTTCACCAATTTTCCTTACATTGGGGATATTGGCGGAAGTTACCTCCATGAAAATATCTTTGAGGTTTTCTTTTAACTCTGCCATTGTTTCGCCTTCAGTCCAGTAATCAGGATACTTTAGTAGATACCCAACCCACATATTGTCATCTTTCCAATAAATATACTTTTTTGAATCCATGGTTGTCAATTTTTATAAAGTTAAAAAAAATTCAATAAATCCTTTCCCAAATCCTTCCTGAAATTCTTACCCTTAAATTGTATGAGCTCTACATTTTTATAGGATGTTTCAAGGGCGGATTTCATGGTTTCCCCGAAAGAGGAAACGGCCAACACCCTTCCACCATTGGTCAGGATTTGTCCTGATTTGAAATCTTTTTTTGTGCCTGCATGGAACAGTATGCTGTCGTTCACATTTTCGAAACCGGTCATCACATTTCCCTTTTCGTATTTTTCGGGATAACCACCTGCCACCAGGAATACGGATGCGCAATAACGTTCATCGATTTCGATTTCACGATCGGCAATATTTCCTTCTGCAACCCCTTCAAAAAGATCCATCAAATCCGATTTGATCCTTGGGATAACCGATTCGGCTTCCGGGTCGCCCATCCTCACATTGTATTCGATTACGAAAGGTTCGCCTTCCACATTGATCAATCCAAAGAAAATAAAGCCTTTGTAATTTAGCCCTTCCGTTTTTAAACCTTCTATGGTGGGTTTGATGATTTTGTTTTTAATTTTGTCCATGAAAGTTTTATCGGCAAAAGGAACAGGTGAAATGGAACCCATGCCTCCCGTGTTCAAGCCTGTATCGCCTTCACCAATGCGTTTGTAATCTTTGGCAGATGGCAATATTTTGTAAGAATTTCCATCGGCAAGCACAAAAACAGAAAGTTCGATACCCGAAAGGAATTCTTCGACAACCACTTTTTTTGATGCTTCCCCGAATTTGGCATTCTCCAACATCTCTTTCATTTCTGCCTTTGCTTCATTGATGTCATCAAGGATCAAAACCCCTTTCCCGGCAGCAAGACCATCGGCTTTCAAAACATAAGGGGCTTTCATGGTTTCAAGAAAACGATAGGATTTTTCAAGTCCTTCTTTGTCGAAGGTTTGGTAAGCAGCTGTGGGAATATTGCATTTCTTCATGAATCCCTTGGCAAAATCCTTGCTCCCTTCCAACTCGGCCCCTTGCTTTGTCGGACCGATTACAGGGATGGATTTTAGCAAATCATCCTTCAGGAAATTATCATGGAAACCATTTACCAAAGGGGCTTCGGGACCCACAACCACCATTTTGATTTTATTTTGGATAACAAAGCTTTTCACCTCGTTAAAATCATCAATGTTCAATGAAACATTTTCCCCGCATTCTTCGGTTCCGGCATTGCCGGGAGCAGTAAAAAGTTTTGTGGTTTTCGGGCTTTGGGAAAGCTTCCAGGCCAGTGCGTGTTCACGTCCGCCAGCACCTAACAGTAAAACATTCATGGTTTGTTTTTTTATCAGAAGCCAAAATTAAATAAAAAAAGGAGTTGGTGAAATATATAATCAGGACATTGTAACAAATCTTGGATAATGGGTCAAAAGGTGCAGCGCACCGGTAATATTTGTAACTATTAATAGAAGTCCCCTTAAGGTGCAAAGCACCGAAACCAATAATATGAAGATTCCCAATGATTTTCCAAGCTCATATTAAAGCCAAGCCTAACGCCACCCTGCAAAAGTTTCAACAACGGACAGGTAGCTGATTCTATTTTCTTACAACCACTTCTATGCGATCCTGACAATATCCGCTCCCAGCTTCCTTAGTCTGCCATCAATGTTTTGGTAGCCACGGTCAATTTGTTCGATATTGTCGATAATGCTTGTCCCTTCTGCCGAAAGTGCGGCAATCAACAGGGCGACCCCTGCCCTGATATCAGGCGAAGTCATGCGGATACCGCGCAAAGAGTGTTGGTGGTTAAGCCCGATAACCGTTGCCCTGTGCGGATCGCAAAGGATAATTTGTGCACCCATGTCAATTAATTTATCGACAAAGAACAAGCGGCTTTCAAACATCTTTTGATGGATCAACACACTTCCTTTTGCCTGAATGGCAGTCACAAGTGCAATACTGATAAGGTCTGGGGTGAAACCCGGCCAGGGCGCATCGGCAATGGTCATAATGGAGCCGTCCATAAACGTTTCCACTCCATAACTTTCCTGCCGGGGAATATGAAGATCGCCATTTTGCTGGATAAGTATGATGCCCAACCGCCTGAAAACCTCGGGGATAATCCCAAGGGCTTCATAATTGACATTCTTGATGGTAATGGCCGATTTTGTCATTGCAGCCATTCCGATAAAACTCCCCACCTCGATCATATCCGGTAGCATCGTGTGTTCCGTTCCATCTAAGGAATCTACCCCTTCGATGTTAAGCAGGTTGGACCCTACACCAGTGATATTTGCCCCCATCCGGTTGAGCATATTGCAAAGTTGCGAAAGGTAAGGCTCACATGCGGCATTGAAAATAGTGGTCTTCCCTTTGGCCAAAACAGCTGCCATCACAATATTGGCCGTTCCCGTGACCGAGGCCTCGTCCAAAAGCATATAATTCCCTTTTAATTCGGTGGCTTCCACGGCAAACAATTTTTCTTTTTCGTTATAGGTGAATTCTGCACCCAGTTTTTGCATCCCCGTGAAATGTGTGTCCAATCTTCGCCTTCCTATTTTATCACCACCGGGCTGGGGGATAACCCCTTTTTTGAAACGTGAAAGCATAGGCCCCAAAAGCATAATGGATCCCCTGAGCCCTCCGCCTTTTTCCTTGAATGCTTCGGTATGGAGATAATCAAGGTTGATTTGATCGGCCTGAAAAGTGAAGGAACCTTCTGCAATCTTTTCGATTTTCACGCCAAGGTCGGCAAGCAGTTCGATCAATTTATTCACGTCCCTGATGTCGGGGATATTGTGAATGGTCATTTTGTTGCGTGTAAGGATGGTGGCACAAATAATTTGGAGCGCCTCGTTTTTTGCCCCCTGGGGAATGATTTCCCCGTTGAGGCTTTTACTTCCGGTGATTTTGAATGAGCCCATAACGATTTTTGTTTCAAAGGATGTTGATACAAATATCGAAATGAATGGAGCGCTCCAAACTTAAATTATAAGGTAGTTTTTAACAATGGATTGTTCAATTTATGCTGCCGCCAAAAATACAAACAGGCAACAGGCTATCTTGATAATTGCCTATTGCCTGCTTCAAACATATTACAAGGGAATATCCCTATTGATGCACCATTGTCAAGTTAAGTGAAGTTGAGGGTTCATTAGATAGAACCGCTAATCCCTCCGAGATGAAGGGGGAAGATGAAAAAACGTAACTCAATAAATGCCCGTCCTTATACATGACTTGGTACTAATACCTCTTTTTCCATTTTTTGTTGTTCGAGCTTTTTGAACCCTTGCCTTTTGAACCCTTCGATTGGCTTTTCATGGGTTTCTTTTTACGTGTCCTTGCCAGGATATCGTTTGTGGATGCCAGCATACTTCTATCTTCAACTTTTAATTTCCCATCGGAAAGCACCTCAAGATGTTCAAAAATAAGATCATCGTTGACCGAATCCCTGTTCCAGTTCAGGTAGGATTTCTTCAAATGGTTTGCAATGGTTTTGATCAAAGCTTCTTTCTCGGGCCCTTCCTCGAATTCGATGGCTTTTGCAATGATTTTTTCCATATTGGAGCCATACACTTTATAGCGGATATTGTTTTTTTGATATTCAAGTTTAGGGGCTTTGGCTTCAATATCTTCCTTTGAAGGAGGTGGATATGGGCCATCCACATCCAATTGGTATTCGGAAATAACATAAAGATGGTCCCATAATTTATGACGGAAATCCCCGGCATTATTTGCTTGTGGGTTTAATGTCCCCATTATCTGAACAATCAATTTTGCAAAAGCTGTCCTTTTTTCCCTGTCTTCAATTGTGAGTGCATACTGGACAAGTTTCTGGACATTCCGTCCATATTCCTTTATATTTAGTCCTTCTCTTGTGGTGTTATAATCCATTATATTAAAATTAAACTGTATTTATTGAAATTAAACTGTATTTATTAAAGTGCTGATTATTTATTACCGAAACTTATTGTACTTGAAATTATTGCATCGGAATAAGGAAAATTCAAATCGTGGTGAAAGGTGTAATATCTATAGTCAATTGATTTGTTTGAAGAAATACGATGGCGCAAAAGTACAAATTATATTGTAAGGGTATTGAAAAAAACATTTTTTTTTGAACAGGGGTTTTATCGTAAAATTATTGTTCAAGGGTGTTTTTTTTTTATATGTTTGCCGTTTTTAAATCAAAGGTTGAATTAGCAAAAATAAAAGAGATGAACAAGATGATCGGAATCCGGTACGAGGACAAGTATTTGATGGAGAGGCGTGTGGCCATAATCCCGCAACATGCAAAAAAATTAATTGAGAATGAAGGCCTTGAAATCCTTGTGGAAAAGTCGGACAAAAGGATTTTCACTGATGATGAGTTTGCCTCTTCCGGTGCAAAAGTGGTGGATGACGTGAGGGAAGCCCCTGTCATTTTCGGGGTGAAGGAAATGCCCATCGACTATTTTGAAATTGGCAAAACCTATGTTTTCTTTTCTCATATTATCAAGGGCCAGTCGTACAATATGCCTTTGCTTAGGCAAATGATCAAGAAAAAGATCAACCTGATTGAATACGAAAAAGTGGCTGACGAATCGGGTAAACGCTTGATTTTCTTTGGCCGCTTTGCCGGGTTGGCCGGGATGATCAATTCTTTGTGGTCGCTTGGGATGCGATTGAAGGAAAAAGGGATGGAAACCCCTTTCCTCAGGATAAAACAATCACATAAATACAATTCGCTGGATGAAGCCATTGAAGTAATTTCAAAAGTGGGCCAGGAAATTGCCGAAAAAGGCTTGCCCGAAGACCTCACTCCACTTGTTATAGGCTTTACCGGATATGGAAATGTTTCGAACGGTGCCCAGGAAATTGTTGCTTTGTTGCCAATAAAAGAGGTTTCCCCACAGGAATTGATGGAATTGAAAAACAGAAAGAACCTGCCCAACAACGTGGTGTATAAAGTGGTCTTCAAGGAAAAGGATATGGCTGTGCCAAAAGATGGCAATGCCGAATTTGAGTTGCAGGATTATTATCACCACCCTGAAAAGTACACGGGCATATTCGAGCAATATCTCCCACATCTTACTGTTTTGATGAACTGTATGTATTGGGACGAAAGATATGACAGGATCGTTACCAAGGATTATCTTGAAAAATCATTTAAAGAAGGTAACCCAAAATTGACCGTTATTGGTGACGTTACCTGCGATCCGGATGGTTCCATCGAATGCACACATATAGGAACGGCTATTGAAGATCCGGTTTTTGTTTATGACCCGATTGCCCGGAAACCAACAATGGGTTTTAAAGGGGACGGGTTGTTGATTATGTCTGTTGATATTTTGCCCAGTGAACTGCCCCGCGAATCATCAATCGCCTTTAGCAATGCCTTGCTCAATTATGTATCGGAAATTGCAGGTGCAGATTACAGTGCCCCCTTTGAAAACCTTGAATTGCCTGCCCCGATCAAAAGGGCTTTGGTGCTTCACAATGGGGAATTTACCCCCGATTTTGAATATATTAAAGAATACTTATAGTATTTCAATTTTGCATGGATTTTAATAACCTAAATTTTATAATAAGAGTATAACGATGGATACTGTTTTTGCTTTACAAACGAATTGAAAAAATCAAGAACGTATATTTACATCAATAGTAAAACCCTTTATGAAATCGATTAAGTGGAGCCGTTTTGTAGAGCATCTTCGGTTGCATTAACCATTGAAAATAAATAAAAATGAAAAGAATCTTAGTAATTGGCGCCGGGTTGTCAACACCTAGCTTGATTAAGTATTTACTGGATCAATCCGAACAACAAAACTGGAAAGTTGTCGTTGGCGATTTTTCCAAGGAAATGGCCGAAAAACGGGTTGATGGCCATCCAAATGGTGATGCCATTCAGTTTGATGTGATGAACGATGTCCAGCGGGCCGAAGAGACAAAAAAATCAGATATTGTCATTTCAATGTTGCCCGCCCGTTTGCATCATTTGATGGCCAAATGCTGCATCCGCTTTAGCAAGGATATGGTTACTGCATCTTATGTTTCACCTGAAGTAAAGGAATTCCATAAAGAGGCGAAAGAAAAAGGGATTGTTTTGCTGAACGAGATTGGCCTGGATCCGGGGATCGATCATATGTCGGCCATGGAGGTTATCGACAGGCTGAAGGGAAAAGGCGGAAAGTTGACGGCCTTCCGCTCATATACCGGTGGGTTGGTGGCCCCTAAATATGATAACAACCCCTGGAATTATAAATTTACCTGGAACCCGCGGAATGTGGTTTTGGCCGGTCAAGGTGGCGCCCAGTTTATCCACAACGGCATGTACAAACATATTCCTTACCACAAGGTTTTTTCGAGGGTACAGCAATTGCACGTGAACGGATATGGCGAGTTTGAAGGATACCCAAACCGTGATTCTCTAAAGTACAGGGGCGAATATGGCATTGACGACATTCCAACAATGTTCCGTGGCACCATCCGCCGGCCAGGCTATTCAAAAACATGGGAAGCCTTGGTACAGCTCGGCGTTACTGATGATTCCTATGTGCTCGAAAATTCGGAAAACCTGACTTATCGTGATTTTGTCAATTCTTTCCTGAAATATGAAAGGGTGATACCGGTCGAAAAGAAATTAGCGGACTATGTGGGCTTTGCAGAAGATTCTTTTGAAATGTACAAACTCAGGTGGCTTGGTTTGTTCGATGATACTAAAATTGGTTTGAAAAATGCAACTCCTGCCCAGATCCTTCAGAAAATTTTAGAGGAAAAATGGCAGCTTGATTCCGATGACAAGGATATGATCGTTATGCAGCACAAATTTGAATATGTTATTGATGGAGGTAAAAAGGAGATAACCTCCTCAATGGTGGTTGAAGGGAAAGACAATGTGCACACGGCCATGGCACAAACAGTTGGGCTTCCGGTTGGGATTGCCGCCAAATTGTTGCTCACAGATGTCATTAATCCTACGGGAGTAAGAATGCCCACGGCGAAAAGGATTTATGACCCCGTCTTGAAAGAATTGGAAGAATACGGGATTAAGTTTACCGAAAAAGAAAGGGAAATACCCATGAACGGGAATGGTAACGGGAATGGAACTGAAAACGGGAATGGACAATATTAAAGTTTAATTGTGAAATGGGTTAGGAGTTACGTGTAGTAATGTTAACGTTAAAAAAATAATGGTGTAACCCTTAACCCTTAACTTTTCAACTCCTAACCCTTAACTTTTCAAGTTTTCGGATGTTTAATGTTTTAAAATGAATTTAAAGATAGAAGTAAAGTTATGGCAAAATATGGAAAATGGATAGGTCTTGGTTTGGGCGTGGCAATGGCTGGGCCACTTGGGGCTGTTCTCGGATTTGTGTTTGGCTCGATGTACGATAAAATGCAGGATGGCGACATGGAATATAAAGGTGGCGATCATCCATATAGTGGCACGCCCGGTGGAGTTAAGCAGCGGATGCAACCAGGCGATTTTGCGGCAAGCCTTGTGGTTTTGTCGGCTGCGGTGATGAAAGCCGATGGGAAAGTCGTGCGTTCGGAACTGGATTTTGTGAAACAGTTTTTCTATAAGCAATTCGGACAGGAACTGGCCAATGACAATATCCATATCCTGCGCGAAGTCATAAAACAGGATGTGAACATCAAGGATGTTTCGTTGCAGATCAGCCGTTTCATGGATTATCCTTCCCGCCTGCAACTGCTCCATTATCTCTTTGGGATTTCCATGGCCGATGGATATGTCCATGCGAAGGAAGTGGAGATGATAAGTAGTATTAGTGGTTATCTTGGAGTAAGTAATTCCGATTTTGCTTCGGTGAAAGGCATGTTCTACAAAGATATCAACAGTGCATACCAGGTGTTGGAAATCGCTTCTGCCGCCACTGACGATGAAGTGAAAAAAGCTTACCGGAGCATGGCCATCAAATACCATCCCGATAAGGTGAGCCATTTGGGGGAAGAATTCCGTGTGGCCGCAAAAGAAAAATTCCAAAAACTGAACGAAGCTTACGAACAAATCAAAAAGGAGCGGGGGATGAAATAGCCCCCTTAAGTCCATATTTGTCAACGAAATATCCCAGCATGGTTGCGTGAGCTTAACGCACCCGCCTGACCGGACGGGCGGGTAACCTTTAGCCCTTAACTTCCTTGTTTCTGACTTTGCCCAATTTTATCGCTTTATCAATTAAATACATCAGTCCCCTTTTTCGAGAACCCTGTTCTCAAATTCCTGGTACAATTTGTAATCCTCTTCCCGGTTGGTAACAAGCGAAATTTGCTTTAAGGCCCGTAAGGTTTCAAGGGAATAGGGATCGATCTCAAAGGCTCTTTGCAAGTAGGGGAGGGCTTCGGCAAAATATACCTGTGCCCTGTTTTTGTAAATGGCAGCCGAATCGGTGGTTCCTGTTGAGCGGGCTTTCTCGTTTGATTTCGCCCCGAGGTTGAAATAAAGGACCCCAAGGTTATAAAAAGCCAGGTCTTTCTTTCCATCAATTCCGATGGCTTTTTTGTAAGCCCGGATGGCTTTTTCCGTACCTTTCCTTTCCAGTAAACTCCCATAACCGACCAAGAGCATATAATCATCCGGCTTTTCCTTGAGGGCTTCCTCGAACCTTGCAATCCCCTCGGCCGAGTTTCCATTCGTATTCAAATAGGTGTCCAGTTCCAGGTCTTTGAGATTGTCCATGATAGCATAGTATTGAAATTCATTGCTCTCCCAATCCTGTACCGTATAGTAATCCTCCATTTCTTTTAGTTTCCCAAATTCGCTTCGTAAAACTTCCTGTCCTTCCTTTAGAACAATGATACTTGTGTCCGGATTGTTAAGCTTGAAATTTTCGATAAGGGCAATCCGGTAATAAACGTAGCCGATCAAAAGGTCGGGTTTCCTGAATTTATCTTCCTTGAACAATTCNNATTCCCGTGCTTTTTTGAAATCCTGAAGTGCTGCCAGACTGTCCTTTTGATTCAACTCAATTTGAGCTAGGATATCGTAGGCCACATAGGTTTTTTCTATCTCAAGTGCGGTTTTGATTGATTTTTTGGCATATTGCAAAACAGCATGGGTTTCATTTCCGGTATAGGTTTCGTCGTAAACGGATTGCAACATCGAAAGCCCCGATTGCAACAATGGATTGTACAAAGCCGATATTTCTTTATAAATGGCCTCTTTGTTTCTGCCATTGTCATATTTCAACGCATTGGTGAAATCGGCGGAAGCCTCAAAAAGGGCATTTTGGTAGAGGGCCACGGCTTCCCGGTCGTTGTTGGTGGTTGCCTTGAACAACAATTCCATTTTTGCTTTTCCCCGGAACAGAAAAGCCTGGGAAATATTGTTCGTGTTCAACTTGCCAATGTCTTCCAGGGCTTCGTCCAAATCATTCAGGGCGGCTTTGTAATCCTCCTGGTTAAAAGCGATTATCCCGGAGGTGACCCTGTAGTCCATCTGACTAAAACCTGTAAGGGCAGATAGAAAGGAGAACAAGAAGACAGAAAAATGAAATTTCATGAACATTCAAATTTAGGTTGTAAAAGTACGAATGAAATGATTGTGTTGGGGAAAGGAAGTTTTAAAATGTGTTAATGAAGCAAGTTGGTGACAACACCGACTTGGTGCAGTCTGGGAGAGGTTTCATTGAACCAGCCGAAAATGGTGCGAAGAACAATAGTATATAGATAACACCAAGGTCACATTGAGCCTGTCGAAATGGTGTGAAAGACAGAAAGCCGGATTTGGTTTTATCGAACAATACAAATTCTCTTTATTTACGAACAACTTTCCATGCTAAAGCGGACAAAATAAACCCCTTCCTGCAAAGTGCTTGTTTCAATTCTTTTTTGATGATTTTCCAATTCCTGGTTTTCACATTCTTGGTGTAGTCTCCCGGCTACACTATGTAGAGTGCAAGTTAACGGATTTACGTGTCAGGATAAAAGCTAATTGTTTTGTTGGGTAAAGATAGCGGTTTTTTGGGAAAACGGATTGTAAGCCCCTTAAAGTATTGGTTCGGGATATGGAAATCCCGTACATCCGGCGGCACAGGAATCCAAACCTTTTGGGTCGAAGCAGGCCAAAGCGGTGGAGACCCGGAAGGTTGATAAGGAAAACAATCGGTATCAGGATTGCAAATCCTGCCGGGCAAAGTTTTTATAATCCAAAGATTATGACACCACATGGCGTAGTCAGGAGACTACGCCGAGAAAGGGTAACTGCCACAAAGCAAGGCACAAGTCCCTTGCCCGCAATGCTCCCCGTCAGACTTGCGCCAATTGGGGGTTGAGGAGGAAATAAACGGTAACCGGATTGTAAATCCTGGACATAAGGGGAGGGATAAAACGAGGAAACTGCCACAAAGCAAGGCACAAGTCCCTTACCTGCAATGCTCCCCGTCAGACTTGCGCCAATTGGGGTAGGGTAGGGTTTTTATAATCCAAAGATTATGGCACCACACGGCGTAGTCAGGAGACTACACCGGGATAGGGGTGTGCAATCTCCGGATTGCAAACTAATCCGTTGTCAGGTTTAAATGTAATTACTTCATTCTATAATTGTGAGGGGAGAGAAAACCCGGTCTATCCTTCGACAGGCTCAGGATGACCTTGTGGAAATGAAGCAGGTTAACTTACCACTACTTTTTTCACCTTCTTCCGCTTAAACATCCTCAGTTTTGCGATATACAAAATATGGTAAAGGGCTGGGACGATGATAAGTGTGAGGAAAGTTGCAAAGGAAAGCCCGAAAACGACTGTCCAGGCAAAAGGCCCCCAGAAATTGGCCATGTCGCCACCAAAATAAATATGGGGCTTGAACTCGGCAAGCGCTGATTCAAAGTCAATGTTGAATCCAACGGCCATGGGCATCAAACCAAGTATCGTTGTGATGGCCGTTAACAAAACAGGGCGCAGACGTGTTTTTCCCGCCAGGACAATGCACTCCAAGGAATCTTTTACCGATAGGTCATCATGTTCGTCCATCCCCAGTTCTTTTTTCTTGCGGAGCTTGGTTAGGTTGATGTAATCGATCAAAACAATGGCGTTGTTCACTACGACCCCTGCCAGCGATACAATCCCGATCCCGGTAAGTATAACAATAAAGTCCATATTGAAAGTGGCGATTCCACCAAAAACACCGATGGTGGAAAGCAGCACACTTGTCATAATGATCAGCGGTTTTATCACCGAATTGAACTGGGAAACGAGTATCAGCATTATCAAGGACATCGCAATAAGGAGTGCATTTGTAAGGAATTCCATGGATTCCTTTTGCTCTTCCTGTTCGCCCGTAAACTGATAGGCATAACCTTCGGGAAAGGGGAAGTCTGCCAAAATGGGTTTTAGGGCATCGTTGATCTGGGTCGCGTTGTAACCTTCAATCACATTGGAATAAATGGTGATGACCCTATCCATATCCTTCCGTTTTACCGCACCATAAGTGGTACTGTATGTAAAACTGGCCACAGATGAAATTGGTATCTGGATTATCTTTCCCGAGGATTGACTCCTGAATGTAATCCGTTTGTTCATCAGCGAAGCGATATTGTAGCGGTATTTATCTTTAAACCTAAGCTGGATAGGGTATTTGTCCTCGCCCACCTTAAAATCCGAAATCTCTTTTCCAAACAGGGAAGTTCGGATGGTCATGGCAATTTGGGCGGTCGAAATGCCAAGCCTTCGTGCCTGGTCGCGGTCGATGTGGATAATGAGCTGCGGCATTCCCACGTCAAGGTCGATCTTTAGACCTTCGATTCCGGGGATGTGTGCATGGTCGATAACATGTTGGATGGTATCCGTAAGGTAAAGGAGTTGGTTAAATTCCTTTCCGCTGATTTCAAGGTTAATGGCTTTTCCGGTTGGCGGCCCCATGCGGTTTTTCTCCACCGAAACCTGAACACCCGGGTATTTTCCAATCAACTCGTTACTTAAATCCCGCATGATGAGATCTGTTCCAATGCCGTTCCTGAATTCGTAATCCTCAAAATTGACGGTAATAAGCCCTTTATTGGGGTTTTCGGAAACACTGAACTTTTCGTTTTCCCCCTTTGCAGCGGAACCCACCGTTGTCATTACCGAAGTGACGATTTTTTTGTTGGGCTCCAAAACCCTGAAGACATCTTCTTCCATGATTTTCATAAGGGAATCAGTGGCTTGGATATCCGTGCCAATGGGAAGTTCCGCAATGATATTGATGTATTTTGGATCGTTGTGTGGCATAAAGGAAATGCCCGGTTGCCTTATTTTCAGGAAAACAAGTGTTAGCCACAGTAATACAAAAGCACCGAGTACAAATAAATGGGGGTTGTAGCCTTTCAAGGCAAAGCGGATAAAGGCTTCGTACCAGTTTTCCAATTTTTTCAAGAAAATCTCCTGGAACCATTTTCCCAGGGAATTCAGGAACAAGACATTGGATATTCCGATCAGGGCAAAAATGATGAGCAACGAACCCAGGACATTTATCTCCAAAATGTAAAAAAGAATGGCAAACAAAACCATTACCCCTGCTATGATATAAGAACGGCGACGGTTCACGGTTTCCTTATGAGCATCTTTCTTTAGAAAGTCGGTTGCGAAAACCGGGATGATCACCAGGGCCACAAACAAGGAAGATGTTAGAACGATAATCAACGTAATGGGCATGTATTTCATAAATTCCCCCATCATGCTGTGCCAGAATGCCAGAGGAAGGAATGCGGCCAGGGTAGTGGCCGTTGAGGAAATAATGGGCATGGCGATTTCACCGGTGGCCTGACTTGCGGCTGTTTTTATATCAACGCCCCGGTCGATGTAGCGGTGTATGTTTTCGATGACCACAATGGCATTGTCCACCAGCATCCCGAGGGCAAGTATAAGTGCAAATAGGATAATCATATTGATGCGGTAACCCAAAAGGTTCAGCACCACGAAAGACAGAAACATCGACATGGGGATCGCCATCCCGACAAGGATTGCATTGCGCGTGCCCAAAAAGAAGAACAGTACAACCACCACAAAAATAATCCCCATGATCATGGAGTTCTCCAGGTTGGCGAGTTGTTTCCTCACCTGGTCCGATTGGTCGTTGGTGAGTGTGTAGCTAAGGTTTTCGGGGATGGCTTTTGTTTCACGGGCTACATCCAGGATTTCAAAAATCTTGTCGGTGGCACTCAGGAGGTTTTCACCGCTTTTTTTCACCACTTGCAACGAAACCACAGGCAGTTTGTCAAGACGGGCATAATTGTCCGGGTCGGCATAACCGTCCACCACTTCGGCAATATCCCGCAGATAAACGATATTCCCTTTTTCATGCTTCACAATAATGTCACGGATTTGGCCAACATCGGTAAATTCACCGATGATACGGATGGAACGCCTCGTTTTGTTGGCTTTTAGATCACCACCCGAAATGGAAACATTCTCGGAGGTGATGGCATTTTCGATATTGTTGAAGCTGATTGCCATTGCATCCATCTTATAAGGATCCACGTTTATCAGGATTTCCCTTTCATTGATACCTGTGATATTTACCTTGGAAACCTCGGTTACTTTTTCTATTTCTTCCTGAAGGTAATCGGCATAGCGTTTCAGTTCCACCAGACTGAAATCACCGGAAAGGTTGATGTTGATAATTGGGAATTCCGAAAAATCAATATCCTGTACGGTGGGGTCGTTGTCGAGGTCGTTGGGCAAATCGCTCTTGGCTTTGTCAACGGCATCTTTCACATCATCAACGGCTTTGTCGATATCCACATTGGTATTGAATTCCACAATAATTGCCGAAACATCCTGCGATGAAGTGGAACTTATTTTCTTGACACCCTTTACGGTTTCTATTTCCTTTTCCAACTGCCTCGTAATAAGGTTTTCAATGTCAACGGGCGGATTCCCCGGATAAATGGTGTTCACCATCACCGTTGGGAAAAACACCTCCGGGAACAATTCCTTTGGCATCGATCGGTAGGAGAAAAACCCAAACAGCACAAGGATAACAGTCATCAGGTAGATGGTGTTTTTGTTTTTAAGGGAAAAACTTGTCAGGAAAAATTCCCGTATTACGCTTTTGCTTTTATCTTTTTGTTCCATGTTATTCTCTTTTTCTATTTCTTATAAAACCTATTAGGTTTTAATATTCATTGTTTACGGAAATTGGTATCCATAGAGAAAATTACAAACCACAAAAATCAAATATCAAATAAATCTCAAAATTGAACCTCAAAATCCCAAAGGCCAGGTTTGAAAATTGATTACTTTGAAATTTATTTGGGTTTTATCATTTGAAATTTGGTTATTGTTATTAATCCTTGCTTTTTTCTTTTGTCCTTTAAGCTTATAGTCAAAGCAAACAAAATTACTTTACTCTTACCTCTATCCCATCGGTCACCAGGTTATATCCGGCAACAATAATGCGGTCGCCCTCTTTAAGGCCTTTTGTCACCATTGTTTTGTCCCCTTCCGACATTCCGGTTTCCACATACACTTTGCGGGCGGTATCCTTTCCATCCTTTTTCTCGATTTTGTAGAGGAACTTGCCTTTGATATCTTGTTTTACGATGATAGATGGGACTATCAATGTGTTTTCAGCCGAGTAGTCGTTGATGTTTATTGTTGCCAACATATTGGGTTTTAGCTTGTGCCCCGGGTTGCTGATTTTCGCTTCGATGAGAAAAGTCCGGTTTTGCGGGTTTACAACATTTCCGGTGCGGTAAACAGGCACTTTTAGTTTAATTTCGGGGTAGGAGGGAAAGCCAATTTCGATGATGTCCCCCTTTTTGATCTTGGACAAATAGGCATCCGAAATATTGGCATCCACATAAAGTTCGTCCAGGTTCACGATTTGCATAAACTGCATTCCTGGAGCAGAGATTTCCCCCCTTTTCAGGTTGATTTTTTCCACAATCCCGTTGATTGGGGATTTTAGCGTGGCCATATCCTTCTGGGCCTGTAGTGTTTTTAGTTTGCTCTCCAGGGTTTCCTTGCTGTTTTTTGCTCTAAGGTAATCTATCTCCGACCCGATATTTTTGTCCCAAAGTTCCTTTTGCTTATTGTAAACCGTTGTGGCCAGATCGAGGCTGGTTTTTACCTCCTGGATGGTGTTGTCGGTAATTTCGGTATTGAGCTTTGCAAGCAACTGCCCCTTTTTGATGGTTTCCCCCTCTTTTACGAAAATCCCTGTTATCTGTCCGTTGATTTGTGGGCTGATATAGGCTTCGTAAACCGCTTTCACATTTCCGGTCGCTTCAAAATAATGGCTGAAATGTTCCAGTTCCATTGTTTTCTGTTGCACGGAAACGGTTTCTTCGCTGTTTTCCCCATTATTTTCCTCAGGGACCTGCTTTTCCAGCTTTGCAATTTTACCGTTTAATTCATTTACCTGGGTTTTGTATTCGGAAATCTGGGTATTAATGTCATCCTTATTTTCCGAGCCCTGTTTTTGGCTGCAAGCCGAGAGGGAAATTACTGCTGCAATAAATAATACTTTTTTCATATGTTTTGTTTTATTCATGAGGTGACTTGGGGCCGCCCGATGAGTTTCTAAGTTTGCTTTTTTACCATCGCCTGACTTCAAGTCACCCGGTGGGTTTGAAATTTTATTCTTTCACAATTTCAATTAATTCGATACTGTATATTAAAGTTGATCCTCCCGGGATGACATTGGCAAAAGTTTTATCGCCATAGGCAAGTTCCGGTGGGATGAAAAGTTCGTAAATGGCTCCCGGCTTCATTAATTGAACCCCTTCCGATAAACCGGGGATTACCTTGTTCAATCGGATGCCGGCCGGGCCACGATCGTAGGACATGTCAAAAACAGTGCGGTCAACAAACATTGCCCGGTAATGGACCAGCACGCTGTCGGTGGAGTTGGGTTGCTTCCCTTTTCCCTCTTTCATGACTTTGTATTGAAGGCCGCTTGGCAATACCACGACCCCTTCCGCTTTTTGGTTTTCTGCCATAAACCGGATACCATCGGCTTTGTTGCTGTCGAGGAATATTTTCCCTTCTTCTTCCATTCTCCCTTTTAGCACTTCGTTGAATTCATCGATGATCTTTAGCTTAAGCGAATCTGTCAGGAGGCTTGTATCCTTTAGCCCATCGATCAAACCTTTGTAAACAGCGAGGGAATTCACGTCGATTTCCTGTTCGTTTATCCCAATCCCATAATCAAGGCCAATGATATAGCTAACGGTGTCCATCCTGTTTTTTAATTTAATCTTACCCGTATCTTCCATTCGGTTTGTGCAGGATTGCAAAGACACAGCTATTAAAACCGCAATCAAAAACCATATTTCGTTTCGTGTTCTCATTTTGTTTTTTCAAAGTTTTCGCATAAGGTAATCGCTTGTTACCCATATCGCCCCTGCGCTAATAATCCACCTTTGTCAATTCCTTTTCCAGGTCGGCTTTCTTTATCAACAAGTCGAGGATGGAGGTGAGGTACGAAATCTGGGAATTCAAAAATTGATTATATGTTTGTGAAAGGTCTAAACTTGTTGAAAGCCCTTCTTTGTATTTGATTTCAGTTTTCTGATAGATTTTTTCCGCATTTCCCACACTCATTTTCCGGTTCATGTAAATAAGGTAGGCATTGTTGAAATCGGCTTTTACCGTTTTTATCCTAAGAGACAAACCCTGTTGCAACTGATGTTCCGACACATTCATTTTTTCCAGTTCGAGTTTAGCCTGTTGCACTTTGAATTTACGGTTTCCACTGCTGAGAATTGGTACATCCAATTGAAATCCAAGTACCTGGCTGTTGTACCATTTATTGTCGGTAAAAAAATTAAATTCATCACGAAAAGCACTTTGGTTGTAGGAATAGAAACCGACAAGGGATGGCCAGTATTCCGATTGGTTTAGTTTTAGCTGAAGACTGGAAAGTTCCCTTTGCCCCTTTAAGATCTTATAATCCACATGATGGCTGTAATCAAACTTGGAATCCAGGAGGAATTCGCGATCCACTGCTGCCAGCAAATCATCCATTTTGTCGGTTACTTCTATCTTCACATTGGCATCCAGGCCCAATTGGTATTTCAGCATATTGGTCGCAATCTGTAATTGGTTATTGATATTGGTAATGGTGGTTTCCATATCGGAAATCAGCAATTTTAGCTGGTCAACGTCTGTATCTTCTATGAAACCGCTTTTGTGATAGGCTTCGGTTTCGTACAGCATATTGTTCAGGCTGAGAAGGGTGCTGTCGAATACTTTTTTGTTTTCCTGTAAAATAATGACGGGGTAATAGGATTTTGCAATGGTGTTTTTTATCCCGATTTCACTTTTTTCAAAGGAAGATTCCACCACGTCCACATACGCCCTGGCGGCCATTACGCCTACTAAGTAAGTCCCGCTAAAGATCAATTGCGATAGCTCGGCGCCCCAATTGGCATTGTGTTGTGTGCCAAACTGCACTTCCACATCCTTGCCGGGCTGGCCGACAACTTCCCCGGGAAGCAGTGTGGTGGGCAATACCAGATTGTTGTTGTAGCCAATTTTCCCACTTATCTGGGGCAACCCAATTGCCAGGTTTTCCTTCACCTTTTTTCGCGCTATTTCCACATCGGTCGCGGCATTGATAATATCGTAGTTGTTCTCCAGGGCATAAACCAGTGCTTCCTTCAAAGAAAATCGCATTGTTTCCTGTGCTATTCCTTCAACCGAAAACAGAACAGAAAACAAAATGATTATCAGAAAGTTTTTATTGTTGTTTTTCATCTTCGTTAAATATTGAAGTTTAATTTTTCTTTTTGTTTCTCAAAATATGCAATCCCCTTCGCATTGGCAATCCCGCGTATATGGTTTTCGAACATCACCTCAAATACTTTTCGATAGGAGAAATCCTCCAGGTCGTCCAATTCGAGTTTGTGGAAATCCTCTATCTTTTGAAAATAAAGATGTGCCACGATTTCGATATTTAAATCATGGCGATAAAGCCCTTCATTTATTCCCTGTTTGATGTTTTTGATGATATGCTCGATAATCAATTCCTTTTTCATGAAAATGAATTCCTCGAATGCTTTGGGGTAATATTTTCGAAATTCAAATGAAATGACCGGATTGATCCTGAAATGTTTGGTGTTGGCAATTTTACTCATTTCGAGCAAAACATCAATGGCGTTCAAATTCCTGCCTTCAAGCTCCTTGATCCGTTGGTGTATCTGGGTTCGGATGTACTCAACGATTTTCTTTAACAAATCAAGTTTGTTGTCAACATATAAGTAAAGGGTCTTTTTTGAAATCCCTATGCTTCGGCATATATCGTCCATGGACACATTGCGCAAGCCTTGTTCCGTGAAGATTCTATAGGATCCAGAGATGATAAGATCCAGTTTTTCGTCATTTTCGACCATAACTAATTTTTATTGGGCAGCAAAGATAAATAAAAGTAAACACAGGAAACAAAAAAATGTTATTTCGTTTCCTGTGTTTTTTAAATCGCTTTTTGAAAAAGACACTTTTGGGTTGATATTGTTGTTTCAAAACAACACTTTAGGGGACTTCTATTAATTCATTACTTCAAGAAACAAATTATCGGGACCGATAACTCGTTCATTGCTGCTGATGAGATTGAAGTTGGGTTTCAATACAAAATACCAATTTTGGCTGTTTGGCTTTGTATATTGAAAATCATCCGATGGCTTCATGCCATCGGATGAGTAAAAAGATTTTATTAGGAAAGGGAATTGTTTACAAGTCCCCTCGCTTATAAACAATAGCCACTACTGTTACATCGTCGCCACCCATATTGATGGTCATTCCGTAAGGGCGGTCTTTTGGGATTTTGATTTGGGCTTCCCCGGCCTTCCCGGTCAGTTGTTCCCAGATGGTAACGGCCTGATGGACCCCTGTCCCGCCTGTCGGGTGGCCCCAGCCAATCAACCCACCTGTTGTGTTCATTGGGATTTTTCCATCACGGGCCGTGTTCCTGTCGGCCACAAATTGCGCCCCTTTTCCGGGTTTTGCAAATCCGAGTGCTTCCGTGGTTAGTATCCCCGCTATGGAAAAGCAATCGTGCACTTCGATGGTTGCCAAATCGTCTTTTGTTATCCCTGCCATTTCGAGGGCTTGTTTTACGGCTTTTTTGATTGCCGTCAACTCTGTCCTGTCGGGAGGGTCGTTGGTGATGTTCCGTTCAACCTGTGCGATGCTGATTACTTCAACGGCTTCGGATTTTGGAATACCACATCTTTCAAGCCCTTCTTCCGAAAGGATGGCAATGGCCGATGCTGCGTCCGAGACCTTGGAGCAGTCGAGTACATTTAGGTTGTCCACAAAAGATTTCCCGTTTGGGGTCATCTTATCGTAAAGCCCGGCCAAATCAGGCACTTTGTTTTCGTATTCCTGTGCAGTAGGGCAGAGGCGGGCGTTTTCGATAGCGTTCACAAACCATTGCCTCATCCCCGAACGGGCATATTCCATTCCGTATTTTTCGTAATAGGCACCTGCCCTGTCGCTAAACTGGCCTGGGAAAAAGAAGGCATGACCTGATTTCCTGTTTTTGAACCAACCGGCTCCTGCCAATACATCGGCACCATAAATGGCTTTCATGGAATTTTGGACTTCAACTCCGAGTGACAGGACCACATCTGCTGTTTCTGCCAATACGGATTTAATCCCACTGGCCAGTGATAATGCTCCTGAGGCGCAAGCCCCTTCGGTACGGATACAGGGTTTGTATTGTAAATCTTCGTCAATCATTGGGATAAACCCGGCAAGATGGCCCTGCTTATTGAAACGGGATGCCATGAAATTCCCAATGGCTCCCTCGTCCACGTTTTTCCCTCCACCGATTTGTTTCAGCGTTCCTTGGCCTGCTTCTTTGATATAATGTTCCAATCCCGGGCGTTCCTTTTTAGGGTTGAATTCTTTTCTGCCGGTACCAAGGGAAACCGTATTGTAGCCAGCCGCCATATATACTTTTCGTCTAAGCTTTTTCATTTTATGATTTTTTTGTTTTTTATTTCAAATATTTATTGACCGGGCCGTAAGCATGGAAAAAGCCTGTCATCATAACGGTGTTCACGTCTTCCACATTATGTGCAACGCCGCTCGAAACGAGGTAATTCCCAATTTCATTTGATTTTGCGTTATAGGCTTTTGCTAATTCTGCACCCAAAGTTTCCATTTTATTGGTTTCGGTAAAAATGGTTTTGAGCATTTCCTCTTTTTTGCCCCTGCTGAAATTTACCGCTTTCCATGGTTTCCATGAGCCGGGCAATGGACCCAGCTTTTCATCGCATTTTTCCTTGAACCCTGAAATGTCCACATAGGCTTTTGTCTCTGGATCGAAAACGGCTACCGGGTTTCCCCTTTCATACTTCAGGATACCGTCTTTTTGCGATCCATTGGAATTTTGTCCGCCTTTTACGCCCATTTCAAATAATTTGTCGAGCAGGTCACTGTGCAAATCTTCATCGGGGAGATAGGGGTTCATCACTTCCATAATAAATTTCACCACATCCACCCCAACATAATCTATTAGTTGGAAAATGCCCATTGGCCTTACAAGGAAATCCTGGGAAACTTTGTTGATGATATACAATGCTTCGGCATAAGGCATCTCTTTCGAGAGTCTTTCCACTTCATGGATCCCATGAAGTGCATCGCGCATGAAATGCCCGTTCCCTATAAAACCGGCTTTGTCATTTGAAGGGACAATTATCTTGCGGAGGTTTTTTGCAAAGGCTTTGGCAAATTCGGTCATCTCGGCACTGTTGTTTTCAAGGCTGATCAATTCGACTAACTTTTGGACAGCAGGTGGATTGTAAAAGTGGAAACCAAGAACCCTTCCATCCAGTTTTGCACCTTCATCCAAAGTGTGGATCGGGACCGAGGACGTATTGGTAAAGAAATAGGGCTTGTTTTTGTTGTTTTCGTTGATTTGTGAAAACAGCCTTGTTTTCAAATCCCGGTTTTCGACAATGGCCTCAAATATCAGGTTAGAATCATAAGCAGATTCAATGGTGGTCACCGGCCTGACAATATTCATTACATCAAAAACATACTCATTGATGATGCACTCGTTTTCGATCAGGTCAGCCCGGTCGGCATATATTTCCCTGAGCATTACCGTTTTCTTTTCCGCAATTTTCTGAACCTGTACTTTAAGGTATTTCATCAAGCCTGCAAGTCCCTGCGGGGAAACATCAATAGCGTTGAGGCAAAATGTTTTCCCTTTGTTTTCGGGTTTCAGGCTGAGGTCGGCCATTTCAACAGCCGTCAGAAGCAGGATGCCACTTCCCATTTTTCCTGCGGCACCCAGTACCGATACATTTTGAAGTCTTTCGTCGTAATTCATTTTTTTATTTTATTTTATTAATCTTCTCCAACAAGTTTTATTGAATACTTATATAATCTATTGGAAATATAAATGTTATTTTGAATTAATTTATCAAGGTGTGATTTAATATTTTTAATCAATCCCAATTTTTTTGCCTGTAACAATACACCAATTGTACCTATCGGATGTAAACCACTGGAAACTGCTATTCTCCTTCCTTTTTGTTCGTCAATTAGAATGTTATCAATATTGTTCTCCATTGCTAATATTATTGCTTCTGATTCGCCTAAATCCAAATCTTTATTTAAAATCAATAGTGCAATTCTATTATTTACATCCAAAATCCTTGTTTTACTTAATTTACTGAAAAGGTCAGAATATGGTTTGTTTGCAACAGAAATCTCAGAAAAAACGGCCTTTGGGATATATATTTCGTCAAAAAGTATAGTTAGCAAATCTAATTTCGAAATTATTGCTAAAGAAATAAGAGGAGAAGAATCAGCAACTATTATCATTTGTTAAATTGTTTCAATTCATCCAATAATTCCGATGGTTCATAATTAATTAAAGGAATCCCATGTTTACCTAACTCCATCCAAAATGTGTATTTATCCATCCCAGCAATATTTGCGGCCTGGCCTGAAGATAACTTGTTCTCTTTAAATAGCTGAATGGCAGTAAAAAGCCTTGATTGTTTTGAAAATTCTTCACGATCAAGGTTTAATGTTGTCAAAAGATAATCAGGTATCTTATAGCTTATATTTGCAGTTTTCATCATTTTGTTTTATGTATCTTAACCAATTGTTCAAAACAATTAGGTAAATATACTATTATTTCCACTCCGGTTTTCTTTTTTCCAGAAATGCTTTCATCCCTTCTTCGCCTTCGCTGCCTGGACCGAACAGGCTTCCAAATTCGTGGGCTTCCAATCCACAGCCCACATCAAAGTTGGATTGCAATCCCTGACGTGTAACGGCTTTTACTTTTCTAACGGCCTGCGTCCCTTTTTTCGTAATTGTCTTGGCAATCTTCATTACCTCCTCCATCAAAACTTCCGGTTCAAAAACCTTTTGTACAAGGCCGATCCGGAGGGCCTCATCCGCACCTATCATATCTGCTGTCATCAAAAGGTAAAGTGCGTCGCCCAACCCAACAAGCCTTGAGAGCCTTTGTGTGGCCGCATATCCCGGGATCAGCCCGAGGCTTACTTCCGGTTGGCCAAATTTGGCCTTGGTACTTGCAATCCTGAAATCGCAACCCATGGCCAGTTCCAGGCCGCCCCCAAGTGCAAATCCGTTAATGGCTGCTATGACCGGGATTTCCATTTTCTCCAGGTTGCGGAACGTGTTCTGCCCGATTTTTGAAAAAGCCGTTCCTTCTTCCTTGTTTTTCGAAACCATTTCGGCAATATCGGCACCGGCAACAAAGGCTTTTCCCTCTCCGGTAATTACCATTGCTTTTATTTCCGGTTTTCCGGATACATCGGAAATCATATTGTCCATTTCCTTGAAAAACCGTGTGTTCAGTGCATTCATGGCTTCAGGACGGTTGATTTTTACCAGGGCAATACTGTCCCTGATTTCTAATTTTAAAATTTTATATTCCATAACTTGATTTGTCAAATATGTTGTTTAATATTGCTTTCAAATTTACTTAAAATATTTTAAGTAAACAGGCCAACGGAGGGTGATTTTTTTCTGAAAATATTAATTGATTGAGAATTACAGGAATACATATTGGGCTTTTGTTTTTTCTTGCCA
Source organism: Chlorobiota bacterium (assembly GCA_013151015.1). GTDB lineage: Bacteria > Bacteroidota > Bacteroidia > Bacteroidales > JAADJA01 > JAADJA01. The sequence goes on along the minus strand of JAADJA010000225.1, from coordinate 45,419 downwards.
TCTGTTTTATGGTTAGGGATTCGTTTGCCCAAGATGTTCGGGTTCCCGTGAAAAATGTGTTCTTTGTGGAACCTGGATTTAAAATGGGCAGGATGATAGATATTTTCCCTGGTGTGCCCTCTGCAACGGATTCTTATTTTACGGAAATCAATTTGGGTTATCAAACAACAGGAAAACAATGGTGGAACAGTTATTATAATTATCCCAGGGTTGGCGTTTTGCTGTCATATGCTTATTTGGGAAACAAGGATGTACTTGGGAGCAATATTTCCATCTTGCCAAATATGTCATTGAAGATTACCGGAAATGAAAAGTTCTCGCTTAGAGGACGGATTGGTTTGGGTTTCTCATGGTTTTTAAAACCTTATGACCGGATCACAAACCCTGAGAATAAATTTATTGGTTCCCGCATAACGCAGTATTCACAGTTTACACTGGAAGGAAACATTAAGCTTTCCGAAAAGGTGTTGCTGACTTCGGGTGTCTCGTTTCATCATTATTCAACGGGCCATGTGCAAATACCGAATATTGGGGTGAACATACCGGGTTTTAACCTGGGGCTGGTTTTTTATCCAACCAAGATCCCGGATCGCTCACATTACACCGATACGGTATTTACGGTTGATAAAAGGCTTCTTTTTAATTTGCAATTGGGATTGGGCGTACATGAATATGCTTCTACCACTTTTGCCACGGGCGGACCCAAATATCCCATCTATGGAGGTGCTTTGTTTTTGTCAAAAAGGCTTGGGATGATCCTGGGCTTGCAATTGGGTTTCCATATTAACTATTATGCAAGCTTTTATGATTACATTATTGCGAATGATTTTTATGCCTCGAAGCAGCGTCTTAAGGCTTTTACGCTTACCCCTTTTGTGGGGGCCGAACTGCTCGTGGGCAGGTTGGGCTTTACGGGCCAACTTGGGATTTATGCCTATAATCCCTTTGTAAATGACATGAATGAGCATTTTAAAGAGACCGGAGGAAAGAACAATTACCTTAAAAGGGTAAATACAAACAGGTTGGGCGTAAAGTATTATTTAGTGGATGCCACCCGGTCAGCAAGTAAAAAACCATATATTGGCCTGCTTATCAAAACCGTTGCAGGGCAGGCCGACTTTGTAGAGGTGAATATCGGCTATGCGTTTTAAACCCAAAAAAGTTTTATAACTTGAACTTAAAAAGCAATCCATTCTGTGCAGTAATCCAAACAAACCCATCCATGGACGAAAAGACGGATAAAAGGTTTTTATCGGTAAAGGAAGAAACTTCATTCCAATCATTTCCTCCATTATTTGTGATAAGGGCAACCCCATTGTTCCCGACAATGATTCCGTTTCTGGTATCCGAAAAAGCAATATCGTTAAAATGGAGCCGCTTTCCGACAAAATTTGTCCGGTGGATTTTTTCCCAGGAGTCGCCACCATCTGTTGTTTTGTAAATCCCTCCATTGTACCCACAAGCGAACCCGGTATTGTCATCGATAAAGTGCATGGCCGTGTAAAAATCACCTTTGATATCAATGGGCTGGTAACTTTGCCCGCCATCGGTGGTTTTGTCCATTGCACCGTACCCACAAAAAATCCCTTCGTCATATGTTTTAAAATGACTATCGGATAATTCATTTTCAAACAAATCAAAATACCACCACCAGCCCCAGTTCCTTGTCCTGAAAACAAGGCCTTTTGCAAATTCCCCGCCGCCGGTCACATAAACAATACTGTCGTTTACAATCTCAACATGGTTCAGGGGTAAAATATAATTTGGTGCAGGTATCCATGGGTATTCCATCTTAAACCAGGAATTTCCCCCATCTTCAGTTTTGAGGATCAGGATACTGTCGCCGCAGGCATAGCCAATTTCCATGTTTAGAAACGAAATATCCTTCAGGAACTTGTCAGAGGAATAAACTTCTTCCCATGAATTCCCACCATCAGTTGTTTTGAAAATATATCCGGATTCGCTTTTTATCCCGCCACACACAAAGCCATTTTGCCCATCAAGAAAATGTGCGGAGAAAAGGTCGGTTTTTAAGGGGAAGGGAACAGTTTCAACAGAAATTTCTATCGTGTCTTTTTTGCAGGACATGAAAAAGAAAAGGGCAATAACAATTCCGAGCTGATATGTTTTTCTTTGGATTTTCATAAAACCAGTCCGCAAAACTACAAAATACAGGGTGAAAACAAAAAAGCACCCCAGCTATTAAAAGAGTGCTTTTTTTGAAGAAGACTTATTATCTGGTTCACATCATTATGTGCAATCAAGGGAGCAACGTGAGTTTTACCACGTTTTCGGTAGCAATCAAAAGAAGGAAAAAAACAATGACAAGAAAAAGCAAAGTGATATTTGGATTCAATTTTAAAAGCGGGAATTTGGCCTTTTCAAAAAACAGGGTCATCAGATTTTTCATTGGGCAATTAATGTTTCTTTATAAATTCTTTTCGGTAAGATGGGGATAAATTCGTTTTGGTTGCGCGGCCATAAACTTTTTTTGAAACTATTAAATAAATGAAAACGCAACCCTTTCTTTTTAATTCCCATCTACTAAATAACCTTTTAAATATGGTGATACAATTTTTTTGTACATTAGTGGTTTTTCTCTTGATAATGTTTTTTGAGGTAAGAACCAGTGGACAAAAGTGAACTCAGTGACATATTAAAAGGTTGCGTGGCTGGAAAAAGGAAGGCGCAGGCCCGTTTGTTCGAAGCTTTTTCGGAGGATATGTTCGGGGTATGTATGTATTACTCCAAAGATCGTACTGATGCCGAGGACACTTTGCACGAGGGTTTCATGAAAGTCTTTCAAAATATCCGGCAGTATGGCGCAAAGGGTTCTTTTGCGGGCTGGGTTAGGCGAATCATGGTGAACACGGCCCTTGAGAAGTTTAGGAAAAAGCAGCAAATGTATGCCCTGGGCGATGAGTTTGAGTGTTATGAAGATATTGACACGGCAAACGTAATCAACGACATTTCGGCCCAGGATTTAATTCATTTGATAAGGGAGTTGTCCCCAAAATATAAAATGGTGTTTAACCTTTATGCAATCGAAGGGTATTCCCATAAGGAAATAGCCGATATGTTGGGGATCTCCGAAGGGACATCCAAATCGAACTTGGCAAGGGCCAGATATATCTTGCAGAAAAAAGTTAAACAACATTATTACATATCATCTTCCAAAGTACAGAATGAATAGTGACAAGAAAAATATAGATCAGCTTTTTGAAAATGTCCTGAAAGGTTATCGGGAGAAACCTTCACCGGGTGCCTGGAACCGTTTGGGCCGGAACCTGGATGGGATGGGGCCAAAAAGGACTGTTGTTTTTCTGAAATGGATGGCTGCCGCTGTATTGGTTTTGTTTGCATTTGGTTCCGGGTATTTTTATGCAGTTTATAATATTTCTGACGATTCAGTTGCTGACAACGCTACTCCCGCAGTCGAAAACTTCCATATCCCTGAAATAAATGATGATATGCCAATTGTTATTGACGAGGCTGAGGATAATTTGAAGGAGGGAAATAAAGATGAAATTCAGATGAATGAAAAAGTTGTCATTCCGCAAAAAACTACTGCCAAAAATGAAAAGTTGGTTGCGGACAACAACAAGTTGCCAAAAAACATGAAACACACCTCCTTGTCCAATTCCGAGGAGGACATTGAAAACAATGAAATTGCTTCAATCTCTGTTACTTCAAAAGATGTATCGGAAGATATGATTGAAATACTGCCCGTACAAAATAATGAAATTTTCATTTCAGAACCGGTTGAAGTCAATCAAGTTGAAGAAACCAAACTTGAAACCGCTGAACTTGCCCAGGTTGACTTCTTTGATAAAAGCGGGATCCCGGATGGATTTGGCGGGAAAAAAGGCATTGAAAGCAAATGGGGCATAGGTGCTCGTGTTGCGCCAATTCAATCATACAGGGAGATTAGTTTTGCAGGTGACGAAAATTTCACACAGGGGGTTGTCGCCGAATCAAATTTCAACGACAGGGAAGGCAAGTTGAATTCTTATGCCGGTGGTGTTGATGTCCGTTATCAAATAAGTAGCAAATGGAGTTTTCAATCAGGTGTGTATTTCTCCAGAATCGGACAGGTGAACAATGACGCACTAGCTTTTAAGCAGGAAAATAACAATTTTATGTTGTTTAAGGTCACCACTTCAACCGGTGAGATAGATATTGCCTTTGATAAAATCCCTGACGATATAAAGAGTTTTTCGGATACCAAGGATACCACAGAGCTGAAAATCTCAAAAGATATCCGTGTGGAGCAAACATTTGATTTGTTTGAAGTCCCATTTTTGATTGGATATAAAATCGGAAATCGGAAATTAACTTTGAACTTGGCAGGAGGTTTTAGCCCGGCTTATGTTGTCAATAATTCTTCAACGCTAATAGCTGACGAACAAAAACACGACATTGGGAGTTCGGCAAATATTAATTCAATGATCGTGAACAGTAGTTTCTCATTGGGAATCCAATATGCTTTCACTAAAAAACTTGCGTTAAACTTTGAACCGACTTTTAAGTATTCCTTAAATCCCATCAACAAGGACAACCGGTTCAATTACCACCCCTATTCGTTGACCTGGTTTACGGGTGTCCGTTATAGTTTTTAAGCCCAGGCCAATACACAATTCCAAAAACGGATGATTAATCTAATGCCAACGGTTCAGTAGGGCTTAGAACTTGAGCCCTTATAGAATCCTGTTCCAAAATGGTTGTACGACATTTCAATAACTTATTGAGTTGCTGGTGGAACCCCGAATCGCGGATTTGTCCAGGAATTGTTTTGAAAGCTAAATCAATACTGATAACTTGTGGACAAAAACAGAATACGGAAAATATCGACAAAAATATTTATGTCGATATTTTCCGTAAGTAAAACTGGGGAACGGCCTGTACGATGAAACTTGCTTTAATGAACCGCATTTTGGTATTCTGATCCTATCAATAAGAACAAAACCGGTTCAACCTTAAATCGTGGATATGCTTAACCTATGAAGCTGTATTAATTTACTTTTACCGCCTTCTCATCATGGGCATCCTTCCACCTCCACGGCTGCTTCTTCCAAAGCTTCCGCCTTTTTTCTTGCCACCTCCGCCAAACAGGCTTTCGATGTAATAGGTTACCCCTACACTTATGTAGCTATAATAATCATTATTATCGTTTTTCTTTAGGTCATCGAGCTTGTCGTTTTGGGCCTGGCGGATCGACATGTCCATATTCACCCCAAGCCTGTCGGTTATCTTATAATCCAGCCCCATTCCAAAAAAGTAAACAAATTCGGGCGTGCCGGTGTCTTCTATGGAAGTCGTTCCCTCCTTTTTGTTTACCTGGATACTTTTAAACCGGAATTGCCCGATACCTGCGTACATGGTAAAATCAAGGTTTGTTAAGTTTTCGGGAAAAATTAGGTTTACCAGGTTTACCTTACCATGAAAGTTATATTCCATTACATCGGCATTAAAAGTTGCACTTGAATTCTCCCCTTTTAACTTGCCAAACAATAATTGCCCACCCATACTGAACTTGTCGCTAAAATGCTTGGAAAAAATACCTCCGTATGCCAAACCGCTTTCGTTGGTGAGCTTTCCCATAATATCAGAGTCATAAAGGCTTAAATCACCAAAAAAGGATGTTTGGCCTGCATTGATGTTTATTGACCACATGTCCCAAAAGCCAGGCTTCCATCTTCCTCCCCAACCCTGGGCCGATGTAGTATCAGGAATAACAAGTGTCGTAAAGACAACTACTGCGAGTAATACCTTGATTTGCTTTTTCACTGTTATAAGTTTTATGTTCGTATTGAATAGGACTAATTTGCTTTTATTTAAATGGATTGCACATTGTGCTTTCCGTAAACTATCTTCGTTTTATCAATGAGAATCTTCCCCCAGTATGGCGAAATCCCCTTGCTGACCGGTTTATGTTGTTTATTTTATAAGTTACCCCAACCGATAAAAAAGTGTAATAATCATCATCTTTATTGTTGTTGGTTGTTCCGTCCAGTTTGTCATTGTTGGCCCACTGTACATCTAAATCAGCATTTACATCAAAAGAGTTGCTGATTTTGTAATAGATTGCCGGGCCCAACAAGAACAAAAACTCAGGTGTTTTAGGGTTAATGGTAATATCTGCCTTATTGGGGTCATTGAACATCAACCTTGAGTCGAAAACATATTCACCCAAGCCGATTTTTGCCAAAATAAAAAAGCGTGAATCGTTTCCAGGTAAAAGCAGGTTTACAAAATTTAATGTGAAATTCACCGATACCTGCTTGATGTTGGCTTCGAAATTGGATACTGAATTCTTTCCTTTGAGTTTTCCCAAAAGCAATTGTCCCTGAAGGCCGATCACCGGGGTCAACTGTCTTGCAAGTTTAAATCCATTAGACCAGGAACCTTCTTTTGACAGTTTGTCCGAAAGTTCATTGTCGTATAAACTTACATCGCCATAAAAGGAAGTTTGACCAATAGATGTTCCTATTGACCAATGTTTTAATAGGTTGGACCACTTATATTTTTGTCTGTCGTACTGTGCAAAGGAAATTGATTGAAATAGAAATAAAACCATAACCGTAATCAGGATGGCTTTAGCCTTATCTAAAATTTTAATATTTCCATTTTCGTTTTTCATTATCAGACACCTAAGGTATTATCGATTTAAATAATTGTGGACATACCGTGTACTCAATGTTTGTGCCAAAGTGTTTAAGTTGTGGATAACCAGCCTTATACAGACACCATATTTGGGTGGTTTTAAAAGGGAATAGATTGTTGCTTGTGCGATAATTGATTTAAAGTACAGAAATACAGTATGTTGATGTTTTCGGGGAGGTTTTTTTAGTCGATTTGTTCTCTCCGTTATCGTAGGAAACCTACTTTAATAGGGGATATTCAATTGGGGGAATAAAAAAACGGTTAATGTATTTTTCATTAACCGTTCGAATATGTCATTTTGATCGAATAATAAATTAGCATCCTCCTGATGCAGCTGCCTTTTTCTTCTTCCGGCGGACCGTAACAGGTTTTTTAGCATCTGTGTTCGTGGTTGTTGAAGTTGAAACTGTACTTCCTGCAACTTTTGCATAATCAAAGTCTGCCGTTCCCTTAAAATAAGAATCGTCATTTTCAGTATCGGCCAGGTTATCTTTGTGCATTTTGTAATAGTCGTATCCACCGGCCAGTACTTTTACGTTATCATAACCAATTTGCCTAAAAAGCATCCAGGGGCCATTTGCCTGTAATTGATTATCGCCATAGAGGACAACAGAAACACCTTTATCTTTAAACTCCTTGAGTTGTTTGATTTCTTCTTTCCTCGTGAGATCATAGGCCGAAATGTTGATCGCCCCCGGTATATGGCCTCTGCTGTAAGTAAACTTGTCCCTGATGTCAATTAACACGATATTGTCATCGGTTCCGGCCACAAAGCTGGCCAGCTCATATGGATAAAGGCAATTTCCCTTTTCCGAAATCATCCGTAAAGTTTGCTCAGGAACTTGTTTATAGGTTAACCAAGGGGTTTTCAAAGTTATGAACCCAACCACGATGATGATAAAAAATATGGAAAGGGTTATAATTGATTTTTTCGGGTTTAATTCATGTACATGCATAATGTTTGTCTTTTTGAACTTTGGATTTTGTTTTTTCTTGCAAAACGTGTCAGAAGTATGATTCGAATTCCTTGAACCCTTGTTTCCTTAACAACCGCCCGAAGCAGCTGTTTTTTTCTTTTTCCTTTGAATCTTTACCGCTTTTTTGTTTGATGACTTCCCGGATGTTTCTGTTTTGGCACCGGTAAAATACATCTGGGCGCCTTTCCTGAAATCATACAAGGCGAACTCTGTTGAAGGAGAGTCAGTTGAAGGTTTTTTTGGTTGGATTACCGTTCTTATCCAACAGTTAAGACCCCCTTTCATGACATATATATTGTCGTACCCAAGTCTTTTGGCAAGTACCCATGCCTGATCGGCCTTGATATCGTCATTTGAGAAAAACAAAACTTTCATCCCATCTATTCCAAGATAGTCCTGATAGGATTCTTGCAGCAAACTATCGAGAGGGATATTGATGGATTTGGGCAGTGAAAATTTTTCATAATCTGCAGCAGGCCTTACATCGACCAGTTCGAGGCTTGGGTCACCCTCAATGATTAACTGGGCCACCTTATCGGTACTTACGTAGCGTGTGGGCTGGATAATCTCCCATAATAGTTCATCCGGGTCTATTTGCTGGTACTTTTGTCGTTCAGGAACTATTAACAATCCACCGGCAAGAACAATCATCAAAGCAGTGAGGATAATATAATTTTTGTTCATGATTCTTAGAATTTATAGGGTGTAATGTTTTTTCTAACTCGTTTTTCAATGACCCAGGTTATCCAGAAAGCTGCAAGGGCGATAACCACAAATGCAAACGCAATCCATTGCGCCGAAATGCCAAGCATATCTGTTATTGTTGGCGAACCCATGTCCCCGCTATAATAAAAATCCTGAAATAGGGGAAAAGCCTCGGAAAACAAAAAGATTCCAAGGAAAAGCCCACCTGTAAATACAAGGGCATCGAGTTTGCCAATGGCAATGGCCGTATAGCTGGTGCCCGGGCAAAACCCCCCTATTATAAACCCAAACCCCATTATAACACTTCCTGTTATCATAGGTGTGAGATAGGTTGGCAGAATAAATATTTTGTCCATTTCGAGCCAACCGAAGTAATCAAAATAGAGAAGGCCTACCATCGCTACAATTACTGCGGTAAAGAATACTCGGAGCACAACAAAGTTATATCCATAAAAAACTCCGGCAAGGTTTCTTGAAGAAGAAAAGCCTGAAGCTTCCAGCACAAAGCCAAAAGCAATACCGAGAAGCAGGGCTATTACGAAGTCCCAGTTTCCGGTCAATATGCCATTAGGAATTAAAGGTCCCATTATATCTATGTTTTTAAATGTGAATAATCAAAAATTAAATCCAAAGTTTCCTGAAAAAATAGGCGACGGCATAACCCGTCCCAAATATCCCAAACATAACAATCATCCCACCGAATGAAAATGTGGCGGTTCCGCTCAATGCTGCCCCACTTGTGCAACCTCTTCCAAATTGGCTTCCAAACCCAAAAAGGATGCCCCCGACCGCCGCTCCGATCAATCTTGTCTTACTTGTTATTTTTGGTGAGTGTTCGACCCTGAATTTTTTTATCCTGCCAAATATGGCACCTGACAATAACCCCCCGATAAATATCCCAAAGGATTCAAAAACCAGCCAGTTATACATGGGGGAATGGTCGTCGCTTATGAATTTGCTATAAAAGGCACTCTCTTCGGCATGGCTCGACGATACCACATCAACCGATGTTACGACCGCACTTTTTACAGCTCCACTGGCACCCAGTCCACGTCCGGTAATGTAAACTGTAATTATAATAAGTATGCCCAATAACAAACCTCCAAAATAAGGGTTGATGTAATGCGGGTAATTTTTTATTTTATGCTTTTTCATTTTTTTGAATTTTCATCACAAACCTGCCCGCTGTAAACTTTGGCAGGCGGGGGTTTAAAGACACAAAGGTTTCCTTTTATTGTTTTGCATGCTTAAACCAAATATGGATAGTTCATTTATTAATTTTTTGTCAATATAAAAATCGTGTTATCTGACCGGCTTCTACCATTACAAACCTGAAAACCAAACCTCCTATAAGGATAAAAGTTGAAGGGATCCAGATGGGCACATGATAGCCCCTTAGTTCAAGGATTTCCATTATGGCAGGGAAAATGAGCCCAAGTACTACAACAAATGCCCAGAAAGTAACCGTGAAATCACCTCCGAGGAATAGTTCTGCCGCTTCGATTTTTGCTGCCGATCCTGCAAGGAACCCCATGAACATATGTGTAATGAGGAAAAGCTCAACTGTAATCAATATTAAATCAATACGGCCCAAAACTTTTCTTTCGTATTTGCTCTTCGATATCATCATTGTGAAGGCCAGTCCGGTCGAAAGCCCTGAAACCAAAAATAGAGGCCCTAAAATGGATGTGTTCCACAATGGCCTGGCATTAAAGGCAGATAATAAAATCCCTGTATAAACCCCAAGGATAATGGCAAGGACCATGATTGCCCAGGCCATAGTTTTCCTGTATTTGATGGCAAATGCCTCGAACTTGTTCAGGATTTCAAATTTCCAGTCCCACCTGGGGAACATCTCTTTCATGTACGAAGCTACCCATATCACTGAAAGGGGTGTTATGAACATCAATGTCCAGGCACCCCACGACATGGGCGATGTAAACCTTACCGTGGTATATAACCTCCAGAAGTAGAGTTGGTGTTTCAGGTCGAGGAACAAAGCAAATAGTCCGAGGGCCAGGGCAAACGGGGCGAGCAAAGGTGCCCACTTTACGCTTGCCTGCATATCCTTTTCTTTTTGCATCACAACAAAATACCCCGCAAAAAACAATATTCCGGCAGCAAGGCCGCCCAGGAACAGATACAATGGGATTTGCCAGTGCCAGATGTGCAGATAAGGATCTATGTTGGGGATATTGCGTCCGCTTACAAATAATTCTTCTTTCATCTGTTATAATTTAATAATTCGTTAATGATTGTATTCGGCAGACTACTTTGTACAGGGCAAATGCCCGGGACATTGGTCAGACGGATGCAAATATGGATTTTCATTTTATTTCGATTTAGGTTCAATATCAAGTCAGGAAATATAACTGAGGTTTTGTTCCGGCTTCGGGGGCCAATACCTTCCATTTCCTGTCCTTCAGTGCTTTGGAAACATCACTGTTGGGATCGTCGAGGTCGCCAAAATGCAAACATTTCGTTGGGCAAACTTCCACGCAGGCCGGATTTTGTCCCTTGTCGAGCCTATGTTTGCAGAAAGTGCATTTGTCAACATATCCTTCGGGATGGGAATAACGTGCATCATAAGGGCATGATTCAATACAGGCGCCGCAACCGATACATTCGTTGTGGGTTACCATAACAATTCCGCCCTCCACAATATGGCTCGCCCCGGTTGGGCAGCATCTTACGCAAGGGGCATTATCGCAATGGTTGCAACGTTCCGAGCGCAATTCGATTTCCACGTTTGGATAACTTCCGCTCACATTTTCAACGATCCAGTCCCTGCAATATCCGTGAGGGACATTGTTTTCTGTTTGGCAGGCAACCACACAGTCACCACAGCCTACACATTTCTTCGTGTCAATAGCCATTGCATATCTCATGACTCAACCTCCTCTTTTTTAGGGTTCTCTAATAAAAATGTAACAAAATTCCCTCTCATCCCGGTACCTCCCATCACAGGGTCGGTCATAACATGTGTCACCAGTTCCGAATCGCTTGCGCCCTTTCCATAGGAACGCGACAATCGCCTTTCTTTGTGGCCGAAACCATGGACCATGTAAACCGAATCCCAACGGATACGTTCGGTAACGCGAACTTTTATCGGGAAGGAGGAAACAACATCATCCTGGTTCTTCAACCAAACCTTTTGGCCATTTTCGATTCCCCATATTTCCGCAACCCTTGGATTGACCCATAATTTGTTCTCGTCCATTAAATCATCGAGGTTGGGGTTATTTGTCGTACGACTGAATGTATGCATGGGTGCGCGGCCATAATTCAACCGGTAAAATCCTTCAGGGGGCTCTGGATGTGAAGTGTAATTGGGCAAAGGATCAAAACCTTCATAATCAAGTTCGGTAGAGTAAAGTTCTATCTTTCCTGTATTGGTGTTGAATTCAAAATCTTCAAGGTTTTGCAGGAAATAAAGATCGTCATATTCCCTGTCAAACTTCTTCACACCAATGCGTTTCATTTCCTCAAGGGATGAACCCACGTGTTTCAATTGCCAGTCCAATACTTCCTCAATCGAATCCCATTTAAAATATTCATCCAGTCCCAAACGGCTTCCCAATTGCTTGGCTATCCACCAATTGGGTTTGGAGTCATATTTCGGTTTGGCCGCTGGCATCCGAAGTGCTAAAAACGGTTCTCGATGGGGCGAAGTCCTTACAAAATCATAACGTTCCAGATAGGTACATTCGGGAAGGACCACATCGGCATAGGCCGTAATGTCCATGGGCATGGTATCGATAACGACCAGGAATTCCAGGTTGTCGATTGCTTCGAGTGTTTTCTTTTGGTCAGGCAATGAAGCGAGCAGGTTGGTCCCATAAACAATCCAAGCCCTCAATTGGCAATCCATGTCCGGGTTTGGGATGGTTGCATCGCAAATCCCTGTTGACAGCACTTCGTGAACAAGATTGTATTTTCCCGGAGGATAAGCATCTTTCCAGGTTCGGGAAGGTTTGGGATAAGGCGGTGAAGGGTATTTTGGGAGATGGACTTTTTCAGGAACGTAAAACCCGCCCCTTCTTCCCCAGGAACCCAACAATGCATTGAGAATAGCAATTGCCCTTGACCGTTGGGTATCGTCACCGTACCAGGTAACATGCCTTCCAGGGTGTACAATAACAGCAGGGGAGGCATAGGCCATTTCACGTGCCGTTCTCCTTATTATCTCAGGTTCGATGGTGGTGATCCCAAAGGCCCATTCAGGGGTTTTGTCTTTTACATGTTCTTTGAGTTCATCAAAACCAAATGCGTATTTCTTGATATATTCTTTGTCGTATAATTCTTCTTCGATAAGAACATGTGTCCAGGCAAGAAGTAAAGCAAGGTCAGTTGCGGGCTTAATGGGCAGCCAATATTTTGAGTGGGAAGCGGCCGTTGAAAACCTGGGATCAACGGTAATGATTGTCGCCCCATTATCAATGGCATCCGACATTTCCTGTATTTGGCCGTTGTGCATGTTTTCGCCAATGTGTGATCCGATAAGTACCAGGCATTTGGTGTCCCTTATATCGGTTCTTTCCGGTGATTGGACATCTTCACCGTAAGTTGCCGTAAATGCAACTTCGCGAGGGCCGCGGCATTGTGCAAAAGATGGTGCGGAAATATTTGGGGAACCAAAGGCTTTTACTAAATGTCCCATGAGTTTGCCCCCGGTGCCATGTGAAAACAGGGCGACACATTCGGGGCCATGTTCCTTTTTGATCTTCGACATTTTATTTGCGATCAGATCAAGGGCTTCTTCCCAGCTTGCCTCCCGGTAGTATTGTGTGCCATCTTCTTTGGTTTCCCTTATCAATGGTGTTTTCAAACGGTCTTCATCGTGGTACATGCCTATTCCGCCTGTTCCCCTTGGGCATAACCTGCCGTTGCAATGTGGGTCTTCTTTATTGCCAATGATTTTCCTTATCTCCCCTTTTTTGTCAACATAGGTCCAGGCGGCACATTTCCAGAAGCAAACCTCACAAAAGGTTGGGTAAGGTGTCATGTCTTCGTCACTTACCGCTTCGTTTTTTTCGGCTGCATAGGCTGCATTTATCCCGTTGAAGTTCAGCGAACTTAAACCTAATGCCATGGCTCCTGTACCGAGTGTCGAGATTTTTATAAACTGTCTGCGATTTGTTTTCATTCCGACTTCATTTAAATATGTAATAAGCTACATAAGTGTATTTGTTGATGCAAAAATAGTTACAATTATGATAAATGTCATATGTCCATGTCTTGAGTGTCTATTTTGTAAAATGCTGGTACACAAAACCATAAATATTGGCTTCATATATCTTTGAGAATGTAATGGACTGGGGGTTTGGAGATTACATTTCTTATTTAGAAGAAGTATAAATTTTGCCTAAGCGCATATTTATAAGTAATTCTAAATTGTGGAAAACCTTTTGTGTCGAGGTTGAAGAGCAGTATGCGGGGGACAAGGCCCACGAGTAGTAAGCAAGCCTTGAATTATAATTGTTTTTTTTTGATTAATCCTGGATGTAGGGCCGGGTTTAAAAATTTTGCCGTGTTTCCGCTTTTCCCAAAAAAAACCTGCATTTTTGTGGGATATAGTGGATTCGAACCACTGACCCCCGCCCTGTCAAGGCGGTGCTCTGAACCAACTGAGCTAATATCCCCTGGTAATTTGCTGCAAAAATAGAAAATCATTTCAAATTCACAATCATTTACTTTGTTTTTATACTTTTGTCAAAAGTATATGCTTTTGAATTAGATCCATTTCAGGACTTGGTTTGGGCATTTCCAAATAAACAAAATCTGGTATTATGAAAAGAATTTCCATCCTTATCCTTGTTTTTACCCTGTTTCAGGTTTTCGTACTGGGACAATCCGCAAAAAAGGAATTCACACTTCAAAGTGTATTTCAATCACCCCAGTTTTATCCGAAGGGGGTTTATGGCATCGTCCCGTTGAATGATGGGGAAAGTTATTGTGCCCTGGAATCGGACAGCATAATTATATATGACTATAAGAGCGGGGAAAAAACAGGGACTATTGTGACCAAAGCTCAATTAATCCCAAATGGCGATACGGTTCCGATTTCGATGAGGGGTTTTCAATTGAGCAAAGATGAATCAAAAATATTGTTTTCCACAAAAACAGAGCAGATATACCGGCATTCCACAAAGGCTGAATTTTATATTTATGACAGGGAAAATGAAGAATTGACCCCTTTGTCGAATAGCGGGAAACAGCGTCTGGCCGATTTTTCGCCGGATGCTTCAAAGGTTGCATTTGTTCGCGGCAATAATATTTTCATCAAGGATTTAGTCACCGGATATGAAGTCCCTGTAACGAAAGATGGAAAAACCAACAATATTATCTATGGCACGACCGATTGGGTTTATGAAGAGGAGTTTGGGTTTACAAAAGCCTTTTTTTGGTCACCTGATGGAAATAAGATTGCATTTTACCGTTTTGATGAAAGCAATGTGAAAGAGTATCAACTGACCCATTGGGGCGATTTGTACCCTGAGTACTATAAATACAAATACCCTAAGGCTGGCGAAGACAATTCCATTGTCAGTATCCATGTTTATGATCTTGAAACCGGTGAAATAAATACGATGGATACCGGATTGGAAACCGATATTTATATTCCGAGGATCAAATGGACCAATGACCCCGCTAAACTATCCATTCAATGGATGAACCGTTTGCAAAATGAATTGAAGATATTGCTTGCCGATGTAAATGAAGGGAAAACCAAACCTATCTATATAGAAACAAACAAATATTATATTGATATTACCGATAACCTGAGCTTTTTGGAAGATAACGAGCGATTTGTTTTTACAAACGAATCAGATGGATACCTCCATATATATATGTATAGCATGGATGGTAGTTTGATAACGCAAATTACCCGGGGGAAATGGGATGTGACAAGCATATATGGGATAGACGAAGACAGGGAGGTGATTTATTATGGCTCAAGTGAATCGTCCCCTCTTAACAGGGACTTCTATCAAATTGGTTTTGATGGGAAAGGGAAGAAGTTGCTTTCGGAAAAAGAAGGTGATAACAGAATCCAGTTTAGCAAGAAATTCAAATATTACATAAGTACTTATTCAGATGCCGTAAGCCCGCCCATTATTACTGTCAATTCTTCAAAAGGCAAACAGTTAAGGGTATTAAAGGATAATTCAGGTTTAATCGATACGTTAAACAATTATACATATAGCAATCGTGAGTTCTTTTCGTTCACAACAACGGGAGGGGTGAACTTGAATGGCTGGATGATCAAGCCTTTCGATTTTGACCCTTCAAAAAAATACCCGGTGTTGATGTATGTTTATGGAGGCCCGGGTTCCCAGACTGTAAGGAACAATTGGGGAGGCGGGAATTTATGGTATCAAATGCTTTCGTCAAAAGGGATAATTATAGTTTCGGTGGATAACCGGGGAACGGGTGCCCGTGGGGAAGAGTTCAAAAAGATGACCTATCTCGAACTTGGCAAATATGAGACCGAAGATCAGATAGAGGCTGCCAAATACCTTGTTTCGCTCGATTATGTCGATAAAGACCGGGTCGGAATCTGGGGATGGAGCTACGGTGGCTTTATGTCCACTTCATGCCTCACCAAGGGAGCCGATTATTTTTGTATGGGAGTAGCTGTGGCCCCGGTGACGAATTGGCGTTATTACGATAACATTTATACCGAAAGGTTTATGAGGACACCACAGGAAAACCCTGAGGGATATGACGAAAATTCACCCATTAACCATGTAGAAAACCTCAAAGGGAAATTCCTTTTGATTCATGGAACTGCCGACGATAATGTGCACATCCAGAATTCGATGGATTTGATCACTGCGCTGGTTGCGGCCAATAAGCAATTCGATATGCAGTTTTATCCCAATAGCAACCATGGGATTTATACAGGGAGAAATACCCGCATTCATTTATATACAAGGATCACGGATTTTATTTACGATAATTTATTATTAAAAGAATAAATTTGCTTTTATAATTAAAATTTATACTTTTGCACCCCGATTTTGAAATATTCATTATAATTAAATAACGGAAAAATGATAATAGTACCTGTTAAAGAAGGCGAAAGCATCGAGAGGGCTTTGAAAAAGTATAAAAGGAAGTTTGAAAAAACCGGAGTTATAAAAGAGTTGCGTGAAAGGCAAAAATTCACAAAACCTTCTATAAAGAACAGAGAGCAGAGGTTGAAAGCCATATACGTACAAGGTCTTAGGGATAAGGAAGAAGGCTTGTAGTATAAAGAAATTAACTTTTTTTAAGGAAGAAATACTTGTGTTATCAAAATTTTTATTAATTTTGAGACAATGGTTTCTTCCTTTTTTGTTTTAATGGATATTCAACTTTTTTTTCAATATTTGGAGACTGAGAAAAGATACTCGCCTCACACCTTAAAGGCATACAAAGCTGACCTTACGCGGTTTTTTGGTTTCATTTCAACCCAATACCATATTAAAGAAATCTCAGAAATAGAACTTCCCATGATTCGTTCATGGATTGTTTCGATGATGGATAATGGGATATCTTCCCGGACGATCAACAGAAAGCTTTCAAGCCTGAAATCACTGTACAGGTTTTTGATCAGGGAGGATATTGTAAAAGTAAATCCGGTCACTAAAGTAATCCCTCCAAAATCGGCCCAGCCCCTTCCGGTGTTTGTGGACAAGAAGGGAATGGATTTGCTTTTTGAAAAAGTGGAATTTGGGCAGGGGTTTGTGGGAAGCAGGGACAAGTTGATCTTGGAGATGTTTTATTTCACGGGGGTCAGGTTAGCAGAATTGATTGAGATGACAGATGCTAATGTTGATTTGTCCCAACAACAAATTAAAGTACTTGGAAAAAGGAACAAGGAGCGTATTATCCCTATTAACATGGTGTTCATCCAATCCATTCGGAATTATATCGAGATCAGGAACAAAGAAGTGGGGCAATCCGGGCCGGTCAGTTTTTTATTTCTTGCGGAAAGTGGAAACAAAATGTACAAAAAACTTGTTTATCGGATAGTGAATTCGTATCTTGGGAAGGTTTCTACATTAACTAAAAAGAGCCCTCATGTTTTAAGGCATACTTTTGCGACACATATGTTAAACAATGGTGCTAACCTCAACACAATTAAAGAATTCCTTGGCCATTCGAATTTGGCAGCAACACAAATTTATACACACAATACAATAGACAAGCTTAAATTGATATATGAACAAGCCCATCCCAGGGCATAAAATGATGAAAGGACAATTCTATGAAAGTAAAAATTAATTCAGTTCACTTTAAAGCTGACAGCAAACTGGAAACTTTTATTAACGAAAAAATCGATAAACTTTCTGGTTTGTATGATGGTGTTATTGGAAGTGATGTTACACTTAAAGTTGACAACACTGAGTCGCCTGAGAACAAAATCACCGAAATCAAGTTAACGGTAAGGGGCAATAACCTGTATGCAAAGAAGCAATGCAAGACTTTTGAAGAGGCCACGGATATAGCTGTAGATGCCCTGAGAAAGCAGCTTTCGAAGCACAAGGAGAAGTTCAAAAAGAGGTAAATAAATTTATTTTATTTTTTCTTTGATTATTCAAATTATGTTTTATACTTTTGCAGTCCTTTTTTTGAGGACTGTTTTTTATTGCAGGAAAGCAGTAATGCCAATGTAGCTCAGTTGGCCAGAGCAGCTGATTTGTAATCAGCCGGTCGGGGGTTCGAATCCCTCCATTGGCTCGTTCTTTAAAATGATGAAAACTTAAGAAACGGGGGGATTCCAGAGCGGTCAAATGGGGCAGACTGTAAATCTGTTGGCGAAGCCTTCGGAGGTTCGAATCCTCCTCCCCCCACTCTTCTTTGTTGAATTGTAAAACCGGGGAATTGCTTATATTGTTAAGTCGTTTCCTCTTATATTGTTCAGCAATTGCTTAAGCGGGAGTAGCTCATTTGGTAGAGCGATAGCCTTCCAAGCTATAGGTGGCCGGTTCGAGCCCGGTCTCCCGCTCAAAGGCCATTGTAGCTCAGGGGTAGAGCGCTTCCTTGGTAAGGAAGAGGTCATGAGTTCAATTCTCATCAATGGCTCTTAGTTTGATTCTTTTTTATACATAGTAAACTCTATTTTTAACAATAATTGATATGGCAAAAGAAAAATTTGATCGTTCCAAACCGCACGTTAATATTGGTACAATTGGTCACGTTGACCACGGTAAAACCACATTGACCGCTGCTATTACATTAAACCTGCAGGATGAAGGTCTTGCGACATTCAAGTCGTTTGACGAAATTGATAATGCCCCTGAAGAAAAAGAAAGAGGTATTACAATTAATACTGCCCACGTTGAGTATGAAACTAAAAACAGGCATTATGCACACGTTGACTGTCCTGGTCACGCTGACTATGTGAAGAACATGGTAACAGGTGCTGCCCAGATGGACGGTGCCATTCTTGTGGTTGCTGCAACTGATGGCCCTATGCCCCAAACCAGGGAACATATCCTTCTTGCACGTCAGGTAGGTGTGCCTAAGATCGTTGTTTTCATGAACAAGGTTGACATGGTTGACGATGAAGAACTTCTTGAACTCGTTGACATGGAAATCAGGGAATTGTTGAGTTTCTACGAATTTGATGGCGACAATACCCCTATAATTCAAGGTTCTGCTCTTGGTGCACTTAACCAGGAAGCAAAATGGGTTCCTCAAATCCATGAACTGATGGAAGCTTGTGATACTTGGATTCCTTTACCTGAGCGTGATGTTGATAAACCGTTCCTTATGCCTGTTGAGGATGTATTCTCAATTACGGGTCGTGGAACAGTTGCAACAGGTAGGATCGAATCTGGTGTAATCAAAGTTGGTGAAGCAGTTGATATTATCGGATTGGGCGCCGAAAAACTTAAGTTTGTACAGGAGTTGAGATGTTCCGTAAAATCCTTGATAGGGGAGAAGCTGGTGACAACGCAGGTTTGTTGTTGAGGGGAATTGATAAAAACGAAATTACAAGGGGAATGGTAATCGCACATCCTGGTTCAATTACACCCCATACCCATTTTAAAGCTGAGGTTTATATCCTGAAGAAAGAAGAAGGTGGAAGGCATACCCCATTCCATAACAACTATCGTCCTCAGTTCTATTTCAGGACAACTGATGTTACCGGGGAGATTATTTTACCAGAAGGTGTTGAAATGATCATGCCTGGTGATAACCTTACAATTGAAGTGAAATTGATCACTGAAATTGCAATGGCTAAAAACCTGAGGTTTGCTATTCGTGAAGGTGGCCGTACAGTTGGTGCTGGTCAGGTAACCGAAATCATAGAGTAGCAATAGCCTGTTTGATATAAAGTTTGATAAAGGTATCCCGTAAGAATTTCGGGATGCCTTTATATGCAAATTGCGAATATTTATCAATTACGAACGGGTGTAGCTCAGCTGGTAGAGCTCTGGTCTCCAAAACCAGGAGTCGTGGGTTCGAATCCTACCACCCGTGCAAAAGTTTAATACAATGGCAAAATTCAGTATATCAGGTTACGCAAAAGAAAGTTATGACGAACTTGTTCATAAAGTATCGTGGCCCACATGGAGCGAGCTCCAGAACAGCGCAATCGTAGTTTCGGTGGCTTCCCTTATTATTGCCTTTGTGGTTTATTTAATGGATTTTTCTTTTCAGAGCCTAATGAAATTATTTTATAATAATTTTTAGTATCGCATTCCTGATTGTAGATAAACCAAATTGTGCATTTAAAGATAATCATTACCTAAGAAATGAGCGAACAAGTTAAAAAGTGGTATGTTGTAAGGGCCATTAGCGGAAGCGAGAAAAAGGCAAAGCAATATCTTGATAGCGAGATTAAGCGATTGAAATTGGAAGATTTCATTTCGAAGGTGCTCATTCCTTATGAGAAAGTATATCAGGTAAGGAACGGGAAAAAAATCAGTAAAGAGAGAAACCTGTATCCCGGTTATATCCTTATTGAAGCTGCGTTGGTGGGCGAAATCCCCCACATTATCAAGAGTATCCCCAATGTAATTGGGTTTATAGGGACAAGGGGGGAACCTAATGCTTTGCGGATGTCAGAGGTAAACCGTATCCTTGGTAAAGTAGATGAACTTGCAGAACAGGGCGAAGAGGTGAACATACCATTTATTATTGGTGAGGCGGTTACTGTTATCGATGGGCCATTTAATAGCTTCAGTGGTGTTATCGAGGAAATCAACGAAGAGAAGAAAAAACTGAAAGTGATGGTAAAGATCTTCGGAAGGAAAACACCACTCGAACTTGGTTTTATGCAAGTCGAAAAAGAATAAAATTGAATATTGAGCTGTTACACAATATAAATTCAAGCTGTTACGCAAAACAATTATTTATTTAAAGTTTAGATTTTAAAAGATGGCTAAAGAAGTAAGTGGATTAATCAAATTACAAATCAGGGGAGGCGCTGCAAATCCTTCACCACCAGTTGGGCCTGCATTGGGTGCAAAAGGTGTTAATATAATGGAATTTTGCAAGCAGTTTAATGCGCGTACGCAGGATAAGGCCGGTAAAGTACTTCCGGTGATTATCAGTGTTTACAAAGACAAATCCTTTGATTTCATCATCAAAACTCCACCGGTTGCGGTTCAGTTACTTGATGCGGCAAAGCTTAAAAAGGGCTCACCTGAATCCAATAGGTTAAAGGTGGCCACTGTTAGCTGGGATCAAATAAAATCAATTGCCGAAGGAAAAATGGTTGACATGAATGCCTTTACGGTAGAGTCTGCGATGCATATGGTTGCAGGAACTGCCAGAAGTATGGGCATAAAGGTTAAAGGTGCTTTTCCGGTAAGTAATTAAAATTGCAATTTCACGGATTTGTATCATTTAATTGTGATTGTGATTTGTGGGGAAATATAACTAGAGTTAATTAATAAAAAGGTAAAATGGCCAAATTAACTAAGAATAAGAAAGAAGTTTTAGCTAAATTCGATAAAGAAGGGATATATCCTATTACCGATGCTGCTGGTATTGTCAAAAAAATCACATATACCAAATTTGATGCATCTATCGATATGGATATTCGATTGGGCGTTGACCCCCGAAAAGCCAATCAAATGGTGCGGGGAACAGTTGCCCTTCCTCATGGTACAGGTAAATCAATAAGAGTACTTGTGCTGTGCAGTCCTGATAAAGAAGAAGAAGCTAAAGAAGCAGGAGCTGATTATGTTGGACTTGATGAATACGTCCAGAAAATAAAAGGTGGATGGACTGATATTGATATAGTTATTACAATGCCAAGTGTTATGTCAAAAGTAGGTGCATTGGGAAGGATATTAGGCCCCAGGGGACTGATGCCCAATCCTAAGAGCGGTACAGTGACCATGGACATTGGCAAAGCAGTAAAAGAAGTAAAAGCAGGTAAAATTGATTTCAAGGTTGATAAAACCGGGATCATTCATGCAGCTATCGGTAAAGTATCTTTTAATGAAGATATGATCATTGATAATGCAAGAGAACTTGTTAATACAATTATGAAGTTAAAACCTTCTGCTGCTAAAGGTACTTATGTCAAGAGTATTTATTTATCGAGTACAATGAGTCCTGGTATTCAAATCGATCCTAAATCAGTTACTTTATAGTATTAACAGATTAAAGGTAAAAGACTTTCATAATGAAGAAAAGTGAAAAAAATCAACTGATAGATATCCTTACCGAACAACTAAATCAGAGCAGCAATATTTATGTGGCAGATATTTCAAACCTGGATGCAGAAAATACAAGCGACCTGAGGAGGCTATGTTTTAAAAACGATATCAAGTTGACCGTTGTCAAAAACACATTGCTCAAAAGAGCGATGGAAAAATCAGGGAAGAACCTCGATGATCTATATGAAATCCTTCAGGGCCCTACTTCGCTTATGTTTTCCGAGGCAGGAAATGCTCCTGCAAAACTCATAAAGGAGTTCAGGAAAAAGACGAAGGACAGGCCTTTGTTAAAAGGTGCTTATGTGGAAGAATCAACTTATCTGGGTGACGACCAACTGGAAACACTTGTAAACATCAAATCGAAAAACGAACTGATCGGCGACGTGATTGCATTGTTGCAATCCCCGGCCAAAAATGTTATTTCGGCATTACAATCAGGTGGTCAAAGTCTTACCGGAATTCTTAAAACCTTATCGGAAAAAGAAGGATAGGGCAATTTAGATTATTTCAACTAGTAAAAAAACAATTTGTATAACATTAAAAAAACGAATATAAAATGGCAGACTTAAAAGCATTTGCAGAACAATTAGTTAATTTGACTGTTAAAGAAGTAAACGAATTAGCTGAAATCTTAAAAGACGAATATGGAATCGAACCTGCAGCAGCAGCAGTTGCAATTGCAGGACCGGCAGCAGGCGACGAAGGTGCGGTAGCCGAAGAACAAACCGAATTTGATGTAGTCCTTACAGCAGCGGGCCAATCAAAACTGGCCGTTGTGAAATTGGTAAAAGAGCTTACCAGCCTTGGTCTCAAAGAAGCCAAGGAATTGGTTGACTCAGCACCTAAAGCTATCAAAGAAGGTGTAACAAAAGATGAAGCAGACGCATTACAAAAGCAATTGGAAGAAGCAGGAGCAGAGGTTGAGATTAAATAAGGATTTTAGATTGTGCTGCTGGAATTAGGCTGCTATTGCATTGTAAAATGTTTGGCGGTCTAATTCTATATTTGTATGTTCTTATTTTTTTAACTTTTAAATACTTACAACCTTGGCTATTTCCGACAACAACAGAATCAATTTTAGTTCCACAAAAATAAAATACGAATATCCCGATTTTCTTGATATCCAGGTGAAATCCTTCCAGGACTTTTTTCAGTTGGAAACCAACCCCGAGAACAGGATCAACGAGGGATTGTATAAGGTTTTTAGTGAAAACTTTCCAATTACCGATGCCAGGAACAACTTTGTATTGGAATTCCTTGATTATTTCATTGACCCCCCCCGGTATTCAATCGTGGAGTGCAATGAAAGGGGATTGACTTACAGTGTCCCCTTAAAGGCAAAACTAAAACTTTATTGTACCGACCCGGAACATGAGGATTTTGAAACCATCATCCAGGATGTTTATTTGGGCATGATCCCCTATATGACACCCAAGGGTACCTTCATTGTCAATGGGGCAGAAAGGGTAATCGTTTCGCAATTGCACCGTTCGCCGGGTGTTTTCTTCGGACAGCACAAACATGCCAATGGTACAACACTGTATTCAGCCAGGATTATCCCTTTCAAAGGATCATGGATCGAATTCACAACTGACATCAACAATGTGATGTATGCGTACATCGACAGGAAGAAAAAACTACCTGTAACCACTTTGTTGCGTGCAATTGGATATGAAACCGACAAAGACATCCTTGAGATCTTTAACCTTGCAGATGAAATCAAAGTGAGTAAAGCCGGGTTAAAAAGGGTTATCGGAAGAAGATTGGCCGCAAGGGTCGTACGTTCATGGGTAGAGGATTTCGTGGATGAGGATACAGGTGAAGTAGTTTCAATTGAAAGGACTGAAGTAATCATTGACCGTGAAACTGAACTTGAAACAGCCCATATTGCACAAATAATTGATTCCGGTGTGAAAACAATTCTTTTGCACCGTGACGAAACAACGGCTACCGACTTTTCCATTATTTTCAATACCCTGCAAAAAGATACGGCCAACTCTGAAAAAGAAGCTGTTGAATTTATTTACAGGCAATTGAGGAATGCCGAGCCACCCGATGAGGAAACAGCACGTGGTATTATTGACAAATTGTTTTTCTCCGATAAAAGATATGACCTTGGTGAGGTTGGAAGATATCGGATAAACAAAAAATTGGGTTTATCCGTTGATTCAAATACCAAAGTCCTTACAAAAGAAGATATTATCGATATCCTGAAATACCTGATTGAATTGGTTAATTCAAAAACTGATGTTGATGATATTGACCATTTGAGCAACAGGAGGGTGAGAACTGTTGGTGAGCAATTGTATTCCCAGTTTGGAGTTGGTCTTGCACGTATGGCAAGAACTATCCGGGAAAGGATGAACGTCAGGGACAACGAGGTTTTTACACCAACTGACCTGATCAATGCCAAAACACTTTCTTCGGTCATCAATTCGTTTTTTGGCACCAATGCTTTATCGCAGTTTATGGATCAAACAAATCCATTGTCGGAGTTGACCCATAAAAGAAGGATTTCCGCTTTGGGCCCTGGTGGATTGTCAAGGGAACGGGCAGGCTTTGAGGTACGTGACGTTCACTATACACACTATGGCCGTCTTTGTACCATTGAAACCCCTGAGGGTCCGAATATTGGTTTGATTTCTTCACTTTGTGTTTATGCCAAGATCAACAGGCTGGGATTTATCGAAACACCTTATAAGAAGGTAGTTGACGGAATCGTTCAAATGGATGAACCACCGATTTACCTAAGTGCCGAAGAAGAAGAAGATAAGATTATAGCCCAGGCAAATACCTTGCTTGAAGATGATGGTAATTTTGTGAACGACAGGGTTAAAGTCAGGTTTTTTGCTGATTACCCGATTATTGAAAAAACGAATGTTAATTTAATTGATATTGCCCCTAACCAGATTGCATCAATTGCCGCTTCACTTATCCCATTTCTGGAACATGATGATGCGAACAGGGCTTTGATGGGATCGAACATGATGCGACAAGCCGTACCACTTCTGAACTCTGAAGCACCGGTTGTCGGAACAGGAATTGAAGGGCCACTTGCACGTGATTCACGTGTTTTGATCAATGCTGAAGGAGATGGTGTTGTTGAATTTGTCGATGCAAATGAAATAAGGATTAAATATTCACGGCACGAAGATGAAAAACTGGTGAGTTTTGAAGATGATGAAAAAACGTATTATCTGACAAAATTTAAAAGGACAAATCAAAATACATCTATCAACCTTCGCCCAATTGTTCAAAAAGGGGACAAGGTGCAAAAAGGTCAGGTTCTTTGCGAAGGATATGCAACACAGGATGGAGAACTTGCACTTGGTAGGAACCTGATGGTTGCTTTCATGCCCTGGAAAGGATATAATTTCGAGGATGCAATTGTTATTAGCGAAAAGGTTGTAAAAGAAGATATATTTACTTCTGTCCATATTGAGGAATTTACTTTGGAGGTTAGGGACACAAAACGTGGAATTGAAGAATTAACAGCTGATATTCCAAACGTAAGTGCTGAAGCAACTAAGGATTTGGATGATAATGGAATCATCAGGATTGGTGCAGAAGTGAAGGAAGGCGATATCCTTATTGGTAAAATAACCCCAAAAGGTGAATCCGACCCGACACCTGAAGAGAAGCTTTTAAGAGCTATTTTTGGTGATAAAGCTGGCGATGTGAAAGATGCATCTTTAAAAGCACCTCCTTCAATGAAGGGTGTTGTTATTGACAAACGTCTTTTCTCAAGAGCTATAAAAGATAGAAAAGCTAAATCGAAAGAGAAAGAGATTATTGAAATCCTGGACGTTGAATACAATAAAAATATCGAAGAACTAAAGAATAAACTTGTTGATAAATTAACAGTACTCGTTAGTGGAAAAACATCCCAGGGTGTATTCAATAAGTTTAAGGAAGAACAGATTCCCAAGAAAACGAAGTTTACCCAGAAACTGCTTCAGGGCATTGATTACCTGAATGTAAACTCTTCAAAGTGGACTACTGATAAAGCAAAGAATGAGTTAATCAAACGATTGATTAACAATTATACCATAAAATACAAGGAGTATCTTGGAATTTATAACCGTAAGAAATTTGTAGCAAGTGTGGGCGATGACCTTCCCAATGGAATTGTGCAAATGGCGAAAGTTTTTGTTGCCAAAAAACGAAAGTTGACCGTAGGTGATAAAATGGCCGGACGACATGGAAACAAAGGTATTGTTGCAAAGATTGTCCGTGAAGAGGATATGCCGTTCCTCGAAGATGGAACCCCTGTTGATATCGTACTTAACCCATTGGGTGTTCCTTCTAGGATGAACCTTGGTCAGATTTACGAAACAATTCTTGCATGGGCTGGGATAAAGCTCGGAGTTAAATTTTCATCACCGATTTTTGATGGTGCAACAGCTGAACAAATTGATGGATATATGAAAGATGCCGGACTTCCATCCAACGGGATGGTTTATCTTTATGATGGCGGAACCGGTAAAAAATTCGATCAACCGGCTACTGTTGGTTATATCTACATGCTGAAACTTCACCACATGGTGGATGATAAGATGCACGCCCGTTCCATTGGACCTTATTCGCTCATTACCCAGCAGCCACTTGGTGGTAAAGCCCAGTTTGGTGGACAAAGGTTTGGTGAGATGGAAGTCTGGGCACTCGAGGCCTTTGGTGCCGCCAATGTGCTGCAAGAGGTCCTTACCGTTAAGTCAGATGATGTAGTGGGACGTGCTAAAGCATATGAATCCATTGTGAAAGGTGAAAATATGCCCAAGCCAAATGTTCCTGAATCATTTAACGTTCTTGTACATGAATTGAGGGGCCTTGGCCTGAACGTTACTTTCGACAAGTAATTCTCACATTCTGTTTTTTGTAATTTTTTAACTGAATTAAAGTACATACTATATGGCATTCAGAAAAGAAGAAAAAATCCCCAGTGAATTTTCAAAAATCACAATTAGCCTCGCTTCTCCCGAAATGATCCTTGAGAGGTCACATGGTGAGGTAACAAAACCTGAAACCATTAATTACCGGACTTATAAACCGGAACGTGATGGTTTGTTTTGTGAACGTATTTTCGGTCCTGTTAAGGATTGGGAATGCCATTGTGGTAAATATAAGCGGATACGCTATAAGGGAATCGTTTGTGACCGTTGTGGTGTTGAAGTCACCGAAAAGAAAGTAAGGCGCGAGCGGATGGGGCATATCCACCTTGTTGTACCGGTTGTCCATATTTGGTTTTTCAGGTCTTTGCCCAATAAGATTGGTGCATTGCTTGGCCTTCAGACAAAAAAACTGGATACAATTATTTATTATGAAAGATATGTTGTTATCAATGCGGGAGTAAAAGAAGCCGATGATATTAAATATTTGGATTTTCTCACGGAAGAAGAGTATTTTGATATTATTGATTCACTCCCTGCAGATAACCAACATCTGGACGATTCCGACCCAGATAAGTTTATTGCAAAAATGGGTGCCGAGGCAATCCATGATTTGCTCGCCCGTCTTGATTTGGACAAGATGTCGTATGAATTGAGGCATAAAGCAAATACCGAAACCTCACAACAACGTAAACAGGAAGCTTTGAAAAGGCTTCAGGTTTATGAAGCTTTTAGGGACGGGATGAAACGGATAGAGAACAGGCCCGAATGGATGATCGTGAAAATTGTCCCGGTGATCCCGCCTGAACTACGCCCACTTGTCCCCCTTGATGGAGGCAGGTTTGCGACTTCCGATTTGAACGACCTTTACAGAAGGGTTATCATTCGGAACAACAGGTTGAAACGCCTGATCGAAATAAAGGCACCTGACGTTATCATGCGTAACGAAAAAAGGATGCTCCAGGAAGCTGTTGATTCATTGTTTGATAACTCCCGGAAATCGAATGCAGTTAAAACTGAATCGAACCGTGCATTGAAGTCCTTGAGCGATAGCTTGAAAGGTAAGCAAGGCCGTTTCCGTCAGAATCTCCTTGGTAAAAGGGTTGACTATTCAGGTCGTTCTGTAATTGTGGTTGGCCCTTACCTCAAATTGAACGAATGTGGATTGCCAAAAGGAATGGCATCTGAGCTTTTCAAGCCCTTTATCATCCGAAAAATGCTGGAAAGGGGAATCGTGAAAACGGTAAAATCTGCCCGGAAAATTGTTGACAGAAAAGATCCCGTTGTTTGGGACATACTCGAAAATATTCTAAAAGGACACCCTGTAATGCTAAACCGTGCCCCTACTTTGCACAGATTGGGTATCCAGGCATTCCAGCCTAAACTGATCGAGGGGAAAGCTATCCAGTTGCACCCACTTGTGTGTACGGCTTTTAACGCTGACTTTGATGGTGACCAGATGGCTGTCCACGTTCCTCTGGGAAATGCCGCCATCCTTGAAACACAAATGTTGATGCTCGCATCGCATAATATCCTGAACCCCGCAAACGGTGCACCTATCACTGTCCCTTCACAGGACATGATCTTGGGCCTTTATTATATCACAAAGTCAAGGAAGAGTATTCCTGAACGCCTTGTGAAAGGTGAAGGGGGGACATTCTACGGGCCAGAGGAAGTTATTATTGCTTTTAATGAAGGAAGGGTTGACTTACATGCGATCATCAAGTGTAAGCTCAATGATGTTGAAGATGGCAAACCGGTCACAAAAATGATTGAAACTACCGTTGGAAGGGTTCTTTTCAATCAGGTAGTGCCCGAGGAATATGGTTATATCAACAGTGTATTGACCAAAAAAGCCTTGCGCGATATTATTGGGGATGTGCTTAAAGTTACCGGAACCGCAAAAACTGCAAATTTCCTTGACGATATTAAAGACCTTGGGTTTAAAATGGCATTTGAAGGAGGTCTCTCTTTTAACCTTGGTGACGTTATTATCCCCGATATCAAAGAGGAACTCATCACTAGTGCAAATGCAGAGGTTGATGAAGTAAGGAACAATTACAATATGGGTTTCATTACGAACAATGAAAGGTACAACCAGATTATTGATATCTGGACCCATACAAATTCAAGGTTGACCCAAACATTGATGAATACCTTGAAAAAGGACCAGCAGGGATTTAACCCGATTTACATGATGCTTGATTCAGGTGCAAGGGGTTCCAAGGAACAAATCCGCCAGTTATCAGGGATGAGGGGCTTGATGGCAAAACCGCAGAAATCTGGTGCAACAGGTGGTGAGATTATTGAAAACCCAATTTTGGCCAACTTTAAAGAGGGCCTTTCAGTCCTTGAGTATTTTATTTCCACGCACGGTGCGCGTAAAGGTTTGGCCGATACCGCCCTTAAAACTGCTGATGCGGGCTACCTTACCCGTAGGCTTGTTGATGTTTCCCAGGATGTTGTTATAAATACACGGGATTGCGGAACCTTACGGGGTTTAACGACCACTGCATTAAAGAAAAATGAAGAGGAAGTTGAAAGTCTTTACGACAGGATCCTTGGAAGGGTTAGCCTGCACGATATTTATCACCCTTTGACGGGAGAATTGATTGTCGCAGGAGGTGAGGAAATGAATGAGGTTACTTGTAAGATAATTGATGAATCTTCTATTGATCGGGTTGAAATCAGATCGGTACTTACCTGCGAGGCAAAAAGAGGTGTTTGTGCCAAATGTTATGGACGTAACCTTGCAACCGGCCGCATGGTACAGAAAGGTGAAGCGGTTGGTGTAATTGCTGCGCAGTCGATTGGAGAGCCGGGAACACAGCTTACCTTGAGGACTTTCCACGTAGGTGGTACAGCTTCTAATGTAACGGTTTCGTCCACAATTGTTGCCAAGTTTGACGGGATTCTTTCCATCGAAGAGTTAAGGGTGGTTGATTATGTTGATTCTGAAAAAAATAAATACAATATCGTGATTGGCCGTTCTGCCGAATTGAGGATTTTGGACCAGAAAACAAGTGTAATCCTTATGTCTGGCAATATTCCTTATGGTGCAAAATTGTTTATTAAAGAGGGGGAAGTCAAGAAAGGCGATAAGATAGCTGAATGGGACCCATACAATGCTGTAATCTTGTCGGAATTTGGCGGGAAAGCAAAATTTGAGAATATAATCGAAGGGGTTACCTTTAGGGTAGAATCCGATGAACAAACGGGCTACCATGATAAAGTGATCGTGGAAACCCGCCAGAAAACAATGAACCCATCCATTAAAATAATGTCAAAAACCAATGAGGAAATCCGATCTTACGATATACCTGTTGGGGCGCATATTATTGTTGAAGAAGGTTCAAAGTTGAAAGCAGGTGATATTTTGGTGAAAATCCCCAGGGCAATTGGAAAATCTGGCGATATCACGGGTGGTCTGCCAAGGGTGACTGAGTTGTTCGAGGCACGGAACCCTTCCGACCCGGCAAAAGTTGCAGAGATCGATGGTGTTGTTTCCTTTGGAAAGAAATTGAAAAGGGGGAACAGGGAAATCATCATTACTTCAAAAACGGGCGAACAGAAGAAATACCTGATTGCTACTTCAAAACAAATTTTAGCCCAGGAAAATGACTATGTCAAGGCTGGGACTTCTTTGTCCGAAGGAGCTATGACACCAGCTGATATCCTTGCAATTAAAGGGCCGATGAAGGTTCAGGAATATATTGTGAACGAAATTCAGGAAGTTTACAGATTGCAGGGTGTGAAGATCAATGACAAGCATTTTGAGGTGATCGTCCGCCAGATGATGCGCAAGGTTGAAGTTGCCGATCCGGGCGATACGAAATTCCTTGAAGGGGAGCTGGTGAACAAAATAAACTTTATGGAAGAAAACGATGAGGTCTTTGGAAAAAAAGTAGTCGTTGAGCCAGGTGATTCCATCTTGTATAAAGCAGGGATGATTGTTAGTGCACGTAAACTGAGGGAAGAAAACTCACAGTTGAAAAGAAAAGATAAGTTATTGATCGAATCAAGGGATGCCCAACCTGCCACTGCACGTCAGGTGCTACAAGGAATTACGAAAGCTTCCTTGCAGACAAGTAGTTTTATCTCCGCCGCTTCCTTCCAGGAAACGACCAAGGTACTTACCATGGCTTCTATCAATGCGAAACGGGACGGGCTGCAGGGCTTGAAGGAAAATGTAATTGTTGGGCATTTGATCCCGGCAGGTACAGGTTTGCGCGAATATGAAAACCTGATCGTTGGTTCCAAGGAGGAGTACGAAGCACTTATTGCTGCCAAAGAGGAAGTTGATTCTGTTGAAGGGACTTCTGCAAAGGTGGATATTGCAACTGAATAGTTTGAATCATATTAATAAATTTGGTTATGAAAGATCAAGCACAACAAAGTAAAATCAATATTGAACTGAGCGAGGAAATGGCCGAAGGCATTTATTCCAATTTGGCAATAATTACCCATTCACATTCCGAGTTTATCGTTGATTTTATTAAAATGATGCCGGGTGCGCCCAAGGCAAAAGTAAAGTCGAGGATAATCCTTACCCCTCAACATGCGAAACGCTTGTTCAAAGCTTTGAAAGACAATATCGTAAAGTTTGAACGATTGCATGGGGAAATAAAGGTCCCGGCGGCGGAACACCTGCCATTGAATCTTGGTGGGCCAACGGCCCAGGCATAGTGAAACTAAAACAGCAAATTTATTTGCTGTTTTTTTTTGCAAAAAAATTGATAACAAGACTATTCCCGCCGAATTAGTGTTATTTTTACGGTGATTATTATTCAGCATGGATATGACATTCTTAAGGTATTTCAAGTATTTGTTTTTATTGGTTTTTCTCGCACATGGGATTTCCGTGTTTGCCCAGGAAACAACGAGGGTGAAATTGATCCGTGCAGACGAATGGAAGCATGACAAACGCCTTGGCGAAAAAATCCAACGATTGATTGGCGATGTCATTTTAAAGCACGATAGTACCTACCTGTATTGCGACAGTGCCTATTTGAACGATGAAACAAACAGTTTTGAAGGTTTTGGCAATGTTCGGGTCATGGTGTCCGATACCTTGAATATTTACAGTGAATGGCTGAATTACAACGGGAATACCCGGATTGCCGAATTGGATAAGAATGTCCGCTTGGTGGACAAGAAAGCCACTTTGTTCACAGAACACCTTTGGTATGACCGGAATACGAAAATCGCATGGTATCTTACGGGCGGTAAAATTGTGGACACGGCCAATCAGCTCACAAGTCAAAGGGGGTATTTTTTTACGGACAGGAACGAAGCTTATTTTAGTGAAAGTGTAAAGTTGGTAAATGAGAAATATACCATGGACTCGGATTCAATGATGTACAATACCACTTTTAAGGTTTCCCATTTCTTTGCACCCACGACCATTGTGAGCGATTCCAATTTGATTTATTGTGAAAGGGGTTGGTACGATACCGAAAACGACAAATCGTTCTTCAGGATAAATTCCTACATAATCACGAGGGAACAAAAATTGGAGGCCGACAGCCTTTACTATGAACGTACCACTGATTTCGGGGTTGCACGGGGAAATGTGGTTATGACCGATACCATTAACAATATGATGCTCCTTGGGAATTATGGCGAATTTAAAAAACGCGCAGGTTATTCATTTGTAACGGATAGCGCCCTGGCTATCATGGTTGATGAGAGGGATTCTTTGTTTTTGCATTCCGATACGCTGTGGATGCTTTTTGATTCGGATCAAAATATAAAATCCATATTGGCCTATCACCATGCCAAGTTTTTCCGAAACGATTTGCAAGGATTATGTGATTCGCTGGTATATGGTTTTGCCGATTCCACGATTTACCTGTACAAATCACCTGTCATGTGGTCCGAGGCCAATCAACTTACGGCAGATTCTGTAAGGATAGCACTGGCAAATAACCAGATTGATTCCCTTGCGTTGATCAGTTCGGCTTTTATTATCTCCATTGATGATTCCCTTGACCAAACTTACAATCAGGTGAAAGGGCGAACGCTTGTAGGGTATTTCAAGAACAATGAAATGGTGAAAATCATGATCAATGGAAATGCCGAGTCCATTTATTTTGTCCGTGACGAAGACAAAAACCTGATGGGCATCAATAAATCGGTTTCGAGCGATATGAATATTTACCTTGAAAACAACGAAATCAGCATACTCACACCAATTATTAATGTTGATGCACATATGTACCCAGTTGGGGAGTTGTCTGGCCCGGAATTGAAATTGAAACATTTTAAATGGATAGAAGGACGGAGGCCGGTGAAGAAAGAAGATGTTTTTGTGTGGTGACAAGACCTTCCAGCATCGGCACGAAGACCTTTCTGAGTCGGCACGAAGACCTTCCAGAGTCGGCACGACCTGGAAGAGTCGTAGTGTGGTAAGACTAAAAACACTTTAATATGAGGAAAAAAGAACGTTTCGAAAAGATCATTGCCTGGTTTGAGGAACATATGCCCGTTGCCGAGACGGAACTGAAATATACATCTCCCTACCAATTGGCAGTAGCTGTGATTTTATCTGCGCAATGCACAGATATTCGGGTGAACCTGATTACCCCGAAATTTTTTGCCATGTTCCCTGATGAGAATTCCCTTGCGGTAGCAACAACCGATTCGGTTTATGATATCATCAAAAGTTGTTCATATCCCAATAACAAAGCCAAGAACCTTATCGGAATGGCCAAAGGCCTGAAAGATGATTTCAAAGGGGTAATGCCATCAGAGATTAACGAACTACAGAAATTACCTGGAATTGGAAGGAAGTCGGCGAATGTGATTGCATCAGTGTATTTCAATAAGCCGGCAATGGCAGTCGATACACATGTCTTCAGGGTTTCGGCCCGGTTGGGTTTGACAACGGATTCCAAAACCCCGCTTAGTACAGAGATGCAGTTGGTGAAGTATATTCCCGAGGATAAAATCGCCATTGCCCATCATTGGTTGATATTGCATGGTCGATATGTTTGCCAGGCTCGCAAGCCAAAATGTGAGGAGTGCGGGTTGAGGGGCTTGTGTCGTTTTTATGGAAATAGATAAGATGTCAACTGCCGATCATATACCGGCTATGGCAAGGCTTTGGGAAAATTTGATTGTGAAGGAAAACGAAATGGCCTCACCTGTTTGGCATGAACGTATTTTATGCACAAGAATGCAAAAAATAAAATGAGGAAAGGCCAAATTTTTAACAATTGAAGACCTGAAGAAACAATTTGTAATTAATGATACTTGATCTTTGTTCTGCCTCAAGTAGGTGTTGTCACTAACTTGAAAAACAAAACCCCGTTTTTTGTTGATAATTTTTCACTTTATCCTTTCACCATCCAACGTATATTTAAGTACTTTTGTCCCACTCTGAAACTTGAAATATACAACAATGAAACACTTGAAAATAGGGGATAAGGCCCCGGCCATCGAAAGTATTGATCAGGATGGCAACAAACTATCGTTAGAGGATTACAAAGGGAAAAAAACAATCCTGTTTTTTTACCCCAAGGCAAATACGCCCGGGTGCACGGCCGAATCGTGCAATTTAAGGGATAATTACGAATTGTTGCTCGAAAAGGGCTTTGCGGTAATTGGGGCAAGTGCCGATAATGAAAAAAAGCAGCAAGGGTTTAAGGAAAAGCATGGCTTGCCTTATCGGCTTATCCCTGATACGGGGAAAAAGGTCTTGAACGATTACGGTGTTTGGGGCCGCAAAAAATTCATGGGCCGTGAATACGATGGTATCCACCGGATGACATTTGTTATTTCGGAAGATGGCTTGATCGAGAAAATCTTTGAAAAAGTAAAGACCAAAGACCACGCTGCCCAGATTTTGGAGGAATACGCATAGGTTTGGCAGTTTATTTTAATTGTTGGATATCTTAAATCCGTGTTTATTAGTGAAATCAGTGTCTATCTAAAATTATAAAGGAAAATATTATGGCAAAAGAAAAAACCGATCAAAATGCAGCTAAACTAAAAGCACTGCAACTTACATTGGATAAAATAGAGCGTTCTTATGGTAAAGGGGCAATTATGAAACTTGGCGACAATGCCATCGAAGATTTGCCTTCCATCTCCACAGGTTCCATTGGCCTTGATGTTGCACTTGGAATTGGTGGCTTGCCAAAGGGCAGGGTAATCGAGATTTATGGCCCGGAATCCTCGGGAAAAACGACCCTTGCCATCCATGCCATTGCCGAAGCACAAAAGGCCGGTGGGATTGCCGCTTTCATTGATGCGGAACATGCTTTTGACCGATTCTATGCCAAAAACCTTGGAGTGGATATCGAGAACCTTTTGGTGTCGCAACCCGATAACGGGGAACAGGCCCTGGAAATTACAGAAAACCTGATTCGTTCAGGGGCGATTGACATCATCGTGATTGATTCCGTTGCTGCCCTCACCCCAAGGAGTGAAATCGAGGGTGAAATGGGAGATTCCAAAATGGGCTTGCAGGCAAGGTTGATGTCGCAGGCCCTTCGGAAGCTTACCGGGACAATTAGCAAAACGGGCGCATGTTGTGTTTTCATCAATCAATTGCGGGAAAAAATCGGGGTGATGTTTGGTAATCCTGAAACAACAACCGGTGGAAATGCACTCAAATTTTATTCTTCCATCCGTCTGGATATTCGCCGGATTGGCCAGATAAAAGAGGGGGATGAAATCGTAGGGAACAGGGCACGTGTGAAAGTCGTGAAAAACAAAGTGGCCCCACCTTTCCGCAAGGCGGAATTCGATATTGTTTATGGCAAAGGGATTTCAAAAACGGGTGAAATAATCGATCTCGGTGTCGAGATGGAAATCGTGAAGAAAAGCGGCTCGTGGTACAGTTATGGCGATACGAAATTGGGTCAGGGCCGGGATGCCGTTAAGAACTTATTGGAAGATAACCCTGAACTTGCCGAAGAGATCGAAGGATTGATCAGGGAAAAGATTTCAGCATCATAAGATTTTAATTCTTGTAAGAAACTGAGCGTTCACAATTCAGTGAATGTTTGTTGTTTTAAAAAATTCCATAACTGAGATGAATAATTCAGTAAAGACAAAACCAGGATTTCAAGGCTTGTCCGTATTGAAATGTCACAAATGTTAGAATAAAAAAACAGATAAGCTGTTTTGGGTTTTGGTTTCTTTTCATTGGGATTTATCCACTTGCCCTGCCCGTTCCGGCAGGCGGGCGGCAAGGACAGGTTTGTTTTTTTGCTTTGGGTTTTGTGGTTTCTTGCCAAAAAAAACAACCGTATTAGAAATCACATGCCAATAAGGTGATTGTCAAACCAGCATATAAATCTGAGGATATGAAATATTTGATTAAAAATACATTTATTGCCTTTATTATTGTTATTGGCTTTATCGCTTGCAACGAAACTTCCAAAAAAGAAAGTGAAGGGCAATCGAAAAAGCAAGAAGAAACAACTAAAATAAATGACCAGGAACTTGCCCGCATCGATGCCCTGAACAAGAAAATCAGGGAAGATTCCCTGAATGGGGACTCTTATCGCGACCGGGCCGGGTTTTATCTTGAGAAGGAAGAGTACCGCAAAGCCTTGGAGGATATTAGGAAATCCATCATCATTGATTCTGCTTATTCCCCTTATTATGTCACATTGGGCGAAATCTTCCTTGGGATGGGCAGGTTTAAGAATTGTGTGGAATCCTTTGACAGGGCCATTAAATTGGATCCCAATAATAAAGAAGCTTATCTGAAACTTGCTGAAATCAGCATTGCGGTCAATGATTCAAAAAAGGCCCTTGGATACATTGACAAGGTGATGAAAATCGACGATCTTGAACCCAAAGCTTATTTTATGCGCGGGATTGTCATGTTGCAAATTGGTGATACTGTCCACGGGGTACGGAATTTCCAAAAAGCCATTGATGTGGACCAGGGTTTTTTTGATGCCCATTTAAAGCTTGGGCTTTTATATCTCGGCAAAAAGAACAAGCTCGCTGTTGATTACTTGAACAATGCGCTAAATATTAGCCCGGGAAACCCTGAAGTGACCTATTATCTCGGGATGTATTACCAGGAAACCGGTAACTACGAAAAAGCCGTTCAGATTTACAATACGATCCTGGAAAACAAACCGGATTTCTATTTTGCATTGTACAACCTCGGTTTCATTAACCTTGTTTACCTGAAAGATTATCCTGTGGCAATTGATTATTTCAATAAAACAATTGAGCAAAATCCTCAATACACAGATGCTTTCTATAACCGGGGATTTGCTTACGAATTATCGGGTGATATTCAACATTCGAAAAGCGATTACAAGAAAGCCCTTGAGCTGGTCCCCAATTATGAAAAAGCAATTGAAGGCATGAACAGGATCGATGAATTGGAAGGGAAGTAATCCTTGGTTTACGACATATGTCATTTTTACCATTGTTCGTTTTAAATAGGAGTGCAAGCTGCGATGATTGCCATATTTTGGAGAATACCTTAATAGGCATTAAGTACCAGTATGTGTAATTTTGATTCGCTTATGTTTTGTTGATTGCAACAAATTAGTGATTTTGTATCTCAAAAGGCTTTTTGTCTATAAAATATTATGATCGTTTTTATTTGTTAATTATTCTTCAATAGTTTGGTAAATAATTACGACTTATTGATTGCTATATGTTTGTGATTTGGTGCATTTATTAAGCACATTGTAGTGAATCAAAACTTTGCGATCTTTGCGGCGTTGCGCGACAAAAAATTTACCGAAGTATTAGTAAAGATACCTTGAGTATATCATTAAAAACTGTGAAGTCGTTTTCCACTTCACAGTTTATTCCTGAAATTTTTAAAAGCGAATGATGAAAAGAACAAGTATATATCAAGTTGCTTTATTTTTATTTTTTTCTATAAGTCTTTTTGCACAGCAGAAAGCTTTATTGAATTTAAAACAAATTAATAATGCGGATTCGTTGTCAGAATTACTTGATTCAAGAGTTGTAAACTATAATTCCATTGATGTGTATGAACTAAATGATTCATTATTTAAAGAGATTTTATTTAGTTCAGATATAGAATATCATTTAATCCTTTTCTATGTTGATTGGTGTAAACCTTGTTCTGAAAGCATGCCAATAATTAAGGGCTTTGCTGAAAAATTTGAGGATATAAATATTTACTATATTTATCCAGACAGGAAGAAAAACCTAAATATCCTATCGAGATACCTTAATGAAAATGGGATTTTTGTTCCGACATTCATTTTAGACGATATGTACAAAGGAAATGTAAAAAAGAGATTTGTGAAATTTCGTAATCAGATTTGTGACGATTGTAATGAAATACTTGGATTCCCATCAGTATTGGTATTGGATGATTCCTTGAGGATAATTTATAGGAAGACAGGTGATTTGAAAACACTTGATAAATTATTAAAGGAATTAATTTTGAAGTAAAATCAGCCCAGGCACTTAGTTATGTTTCAAGCGTCCGCACTGTTAAAATAGTTTCAAGCAATCATCGTCCAATTATCAGTGTACAAACAATCCACCGATTTGGTTCACCAAAAATGCCACTATCCATGCAATGGACGTTGTATAGATAACCATAAAAGCAGCCCATTTCCAGTTCCCTGATTCCTTTTTGACAGCGGCCACCACGGCCACACACGGAAAGTAAAGCAAAATGAACATCAGGTAAGCAAAGGCATTTACCGTATTGAAAATAGGTTCCCCGGCATGTTCCCCAGTTGTATGAGACGCATTTCGTAATTTGGATACCAAGGCCCCTGAAACTTCATTAGGGTCTCCATCTGCCTGGTACAAAACACCCATCGTACTTACCACCACTTCCTTGGCGGCCACCCCCGCCAAAAGGCTTACGCTCATTTTCCAGTCAAAGCCGAGGGGGCGCATTACCGGTTCCACAAATTTCCCAAGACGGCCGATATAGGAATTTTCCTGCC
This sequence comes from Chlorobiota bacterium, assembly GCA_013151015.1. Classification (GTDB taxonomy): domain Bacteria; phylum Bacteroidota; class Bacteroidia; order Bacteroidales; family JAADJA01; genus JAADJA01. Next base: position 6,597 of record JAADJA010000225.1, on the reverse strand, counting down.
GGTCGCTTTCCCTTTTATAAAGTAGTTCGGCTTTTTCCAAATTATATTGGTTTTCCAATTCTGCCTTTTCTGATTCCTGGGTTCCATTGTCATTTAGTTTATCCCGAACGCGGTTTTCCAGTTGGGCGATTTCCTTGTCAAACGATACTGTTTTTTCAGAAGTCCTTGGGAAATACCCCAAAGCCCAGATGATTACGGAAGCTATTAAAATCACCCCGCCCATTTTCTTTACATACATCGAAGCTTTATGCCACATATGGCGGGTTGTGGCCTTCACGGTTGGGATGCGGTAAGGTGGGAGTTCCATTACAAAAGGGGCTTCCTGCGATTTGAAAAGTGTTTTCTTGAAAATGACGGCGAAAAAAACCGCAAAAAATATCCCGATGCCGTAAACCGAAAATAAAATACTGACCTCTTTCCCCGGGAAAAAAGCGGCAATAATCAGGATATAGACCGGGAGCCTTGCACTGCACGACATAAACGGGTTGATGAGCATGGTGAGCAAGCGGTCTTGACGGTTTTCGAGCGTTCGGGTTGCCATTATCGCCGGGACGTTGCAGCCAAATCCCATTATCAGTGGGATAAAGGATTTTCCGTGCAAACCTATTTTGTGCATCAATTTATCCATGATAAAAGCCGCCCGGGCCATATATCCCGTATCTTCCATTAATGAAATAAAAAGAAAGAGGATGAGGATGTTGGGGAGGAAAACTATAACACCGCCCACACCATCTATAATCCCGTTAATAACAAGGTCCTTCAAAATCCCTTCGGGCAGTATAATCGAAAAGCCTTTGCCTATAAGTCCCACAAGGGCTTCGATCCAGGTCATGGGATATTCGCCCAGCTTAAACGTGGCCTGGAACATCACCCACAGGAAAAAGATAAAAATGGGAAAACCGAAAATTTTATGGGTCAGGAAAGTGTCGATTATTTCCGTATCGGTTTTTAGTTTCCGTTTGAATTTGTTGGGTTCGTAAGTTTCCTTCAGGGCTCCTGAAATAAAACCATATTTCGCATCGGTTATCAATGTTTCACTGTCCTCTTTGAAAAAAGTTTCCAGTTTTGATATTTCTTCTTCTGTCTTCTCTTTTATCCGTTTGTAGTTTTTTGTCCGCGAAAGCGAGAAATTGGCCGCCTTGTCCTTTTCAAGTAGTTTTATCGCATAAAAACGGGAGGATACCTTATCGGTCATCCCCTTGTTTTCACGGATTATTTCCTGTAAACCTCGAATGGCATTTTCAACCCCTTTCCCATAATTGATGTGGATATGGCGGACAGTGGGTTCATTGTCTTCGTAAACCTGTATCACCTTTTCAAAAAGCTCGGTTATGCCCGTGCCCTTTGAGCCAATGGTGGGGATAAACGGGATGCCGATCATTTTCCCAAGGGAATCATAATCGAATTTGTCCTCTTTGGCCTTTAGTTCGTCGAACATGTTCAGGGCCACCACTACTTTGATGTCCATGTCGATAAGCTGCGTAGTGAGGTAGAGGTTTCTTTCCAGGTTGGAGGCATCCAATACATTGATGACAATGTCGGGATGAAAACCGAGGATGTATTTCCTTACGTAAAGTTCCTCCGGCGAATAGGCTGTCATGGAATAAGTTCCCGGAAGGTCGATGATGTTAAATGTATAGCCGTTGAGTTTGAATTTGGCCTGTTTGGAATCCACGGTCACACCGCTGTAATTACCAACCCTTTCTTTTGAGCCGGATGCATAATTGAAAATGGTGGTCTTTCCTGAATTTGGGTTTCCAACGAGGGCAATGTCGATCACCTTCCCCTTTTTCCGTGCAGTGGTTTTTAATTGGTGTTCATCAATGGTTCCGTTAAAACCCTCGGATTTTCCTACGATTTCGCGGGCCTCATTCGTTGTAATAACCTCGATCAAGCGTGCTTCGCTGTGCCTCAGCGAAATTTCATAGCCCATTATCTGGTATTCAATGGGGTCGCGCAAAGGGGCTTTTTTTACTACCGTGACCAGTTTTCCCTTTACAAATCCCATTTCCGTGATCCGCTTCCTGAACGCACCGCGCCCCCTCACCTTTGAAATTACGCCATGTTCCCCCTGCTCCAGGTCAAATAATGTCATCCCTTGTAATTTAGATTCATTATAAATTACGGCAAAGGTATTTAAAAATGATTTGTTTGCAAATGGAATCCTTATTTAGAATGTATTTAGAAAGTGTTGGTTTTTGAACATCTTGTTAAAAACGCATCAATCTTGCTCTTTTATTATACTCGTTCTTGATAGGTTTGCAAAAACGAACGTTCTTGGAACCGGTTATTCCCGAAAGAATGAGGTTAAAGCTTTTGCCTGCGAGATGGAGGCTGGCAAATCTGGCTTCTTTCCGTATAATTGCGACACACAAGCACTAAACCATATCAAAATATGGAGTCCCCACGAAATTGAAACGATGTAAAACCGAATACCATGGGCCTGCATTTAAACATTGGCCAACAATCAATCTTCATTGATTTTGAAATGGATCATTGCCGACAATTGATTATATTTGCATCTAGGTTTCAGTAAAACTTGACTTCAAAATCCAGATAAACTAAATTTAAAAATGTAAAGACATGAAAAAAATAATAATTTTGTTTTTAGCTTATTTAACTTCAACCATCTGCTTTTCACAAAACATAATAAATCAATATGATGAAAACAGTATTTTTGGGGAAATTCTCTATTCTCCATTAAATTATTATGATGGTGAATATCAGGTTGTATTAAATCATTCGTATTGGTATGATTTGAAATCTGAATATCCAGGTAATATGGTTTCTTATAGCGTTGAGTGTGTATCTTTTCCTTTTGTGCCAAGTTGTTTCAATATTACTCAACAGAATTTAAATTGTACTACTGGTAATAATCGTCACTTCGTGGTCTTGTCTGATGATTTTTTTGATCCCGAATTGGAAATTGAAAATTTCGGAATTTATAATTATAATGGAAATGGTTGGATTGGTGGAGAAACAGGATATACAGTATTTAAAAAAAGCTATCCTCATCAATTTTACAATAATATTTACAATAATAATTTATGTTATAGCGCTACATTGGCCAGTTGTGCATATGTGTTTAATGGATTCGATAATAGCACAATGATTTTGCCGCATACTGTTTTACGCATCACACTCAATGTTCATGAAGGAAATTCTATTGATTCTGAAATTAAGGCACATATATCTTGGCTTTATGACAATACCAGGGGTAGAATGCAAAACTATCCCTTTAACAACAATAATTCTGTAACAAATGAAAAAAGCAAATATGATGTGGTTTTTTTGGTGGATTTTGCGTATTCTACATCACACACTTACAACATGACAAGTAATTTAAGTTGGTTCCAAGGAGCCTGTCCACCTGATATTGTACCACAGGGATCGATAAACTACTTTCATTTTGATGATGTAGTTAATGAAGCCCCGTTTTATCCTATACCTAATTCAAATTTTGAATTCCCCGGATTGTATTATTACCCTGCACCCTATGTCCTACTGGTCCCCTCACTTGGGAATGCCAATGGTACAGCTTATGCTGGTTACGATGATAATGGGAATATATCAAATAGTGTTCAGTTGGGGAAACCCCATACTTACGAAATTGACCAATCAATCGATTTAACACAAATAAACCCCTCCGAAAAAATAATCTATAACCCTTCAAAAGTTGAAATAGATTGTGATTTAACGTTCCCTGTAAACTATAAATTCCTTACGGTATATGGAAAGTATCCCGACAAAGCCTGGGTGACAGAAAACAACCCCGGTTATGACGACCTTAGGGATGTTTTATGCCCAAGCGATCAAATTGACGAGGATGGTGGTTTTTTGACCGAATATATTGTAAATAATATCTTGACCATCGAACCAGGGGTTACGATAATGGATGCACAAATTAACGGATCAGGAACAGTCCGTTATTATCCGGATGATATCAGTGGGAATTTCAGACTGTCAACTGACTTGAAATTGGAGTTTTTATCTGACCAGATAATAATCGACGATCCATTTGTGACCTGGGAAAATGAAATTGATTTCCAAGGATCTTTGATCAGCATTGAGCCAGGGGCCACATTGGAAATCAAAAACACTTTAGAGGTAGGCAACAATACCAAAATAATAGTTAAGCGCGGGGGCAAGCTGATAGTCGATGGCGGTACTATTACTACGCAAAATGGTATGTGGCCGGGCATTGAAGTATGGGGAACGGCATCATCCGCACAGAACACAGTTGACCAGGGCTGGATCAAGATAATAAACGGGGGTTTGGTCGAAAATGCCGATGTCGGGGTGCGAACCATAAAAGTTGTGGTAGATGAAACCAAAACTTACTTTGATTACGACTACACCGGTGGCATTGTGCAGGCAGTGGGCGCCATGTTCAAAAACAACAGGATAGCCATTTATTTTTATGATTACGGGCAAAATAGCCAGAGCGGTTTTACCGATTGTGATTTTATCACCGATATTTTCTATCCAGATGCCCCAGGGCCTGATTATTTTGTCAGGATGAACGGTGTGCACGGGATAGGGTTTACTTACTGCCGCTTTATGAACAGCAGCAATGTGGAATGCAACGGGAGCGGCATTTACAGCTTTAATTCGGGCTACACGGTAAAGGGCAAATGTGCAAGTGGCCAGCAACCATGTACGGAATGGGTCAATGGCGAATTTGCGAATTTAAAACGGGGCATATATGCTACTTCCGGTGGGGCAATTTACTTTCCAGGGATTGATCATATATCTTTTACGGGAAACCACCGTGCTATTTATTTTAGTGCTATGGATAATGGGACGGCAACAAATTGCGAAATAACCACCGGCCCAAGTATCGATGGGTCGAGTTATGGCATCTACCTCGACAGGTCCACCGCATACACCATCGAGGAAAACACCTTCTCGCAGGGCAATGGCGACGGCATAGGCCTTATTGTCAACAATTCCGGGGGCGACCCCAACAGGATATACCGCAACAGCTTTACCGGACTGTATTTTGGGATTGTGGCACAAAACAAAAACGGTGGCGGGACAAAGAGCGGCCTGGTGCTGAAGTGCAACAATTACCATGAAACAACTTACGATAAATTAATACTGACAGAAAGCGTAAGCAAAGGATATGGGATTGCCACCAACCAGGGTTCCTCAGGCTCCGACCCCAAGGACATGGCAGGGAACCTTTTCCAAATCGACAGTGAAATAGCGGATGGCAACTTTGATGATATACTTAACGAAGGGAACTCTATCGTTTATTACTATCCTGAAAATACAAATAATAACGATGTAGAGCCCATAGATATCACGGATAATGTTACTTTGGAAGAAATTGGTGAATTTCAATGGACTTATGAAGATGGCTGTCCCCCACCTGATAATACAGGAGGAGGTGGAATAGAAATTGGCGATATCGAAGGAAAAATGGCAAATACGGGGCAGAAGATCGATTCGACCGAAAACCTATTGTCCTTGCTTATAGATGGAGGGAACACCGAAACTGTTCAGGCCGATGTGGACAACAGTATGCCGCCCGAGACCATGCAGGTGTATAACGAACTGATGGCCAAATCGCCCTACCTTTCCGACACGGTGATAAGCACCGCCATCGAAAAAGAGGAGGTATTGCCCGGGGCAATGATACGCGACATTATGGTGGCCAACCCAAAAGCGGCCAAGTCGGATAAACTGATGGACAAACTGGACGAGCGTTGGGACCCCCTGCCCGATTATATGAAAGGGCAGATACTTGCAGGGAGGAGTATTGTTTCCATAAGGGAAGAGACCGAAAGCAGGCTTGCGGCTTTTAAACTTGAAAAAGCAAAGTATTTTAATGCTTTGGCCAGATATTACCTCAACGACACCATTGATCCACAGGCATCGCTCGACAGCCTGGCAATATTGCTGCAAAACGAAAACAGCCTTCCGGCCAAATACCAACTGGCGATATTGAAAGGGGAGCGGGGGGCTTGGAACGAAGGGTTGGAAGTACTGAACAATATCCCTGTCCAGTTTGACCTTGCACTGGCCGAAACGGAATCACATACCCGGTTTACGGCCTATTATGCCTTGCTTTCGGATATGGCGCAACAGGGCAAAAGTATTGTTGAGGTAGATAGCGCACAAATAGCAACTTTATTTGATATTGAAGAAGCGCAAAATGGCCCGGCAAGTGTGTATGCCCGGAACATATTGCTCGCATTGAACGAAATGGAATACGACGAGCCAATTCTTATGCCCGATATGATGAAATCCACAACTGCAATGGAAGAATATAACTATTTGCTGGGCAAGGCAAAAGACGCCCCCGGATATATAAAAGTGAAGCCCACGCCTGCAAAGGATTATGTTATTATCGAATATGGGCTTGAGCGGGAAGTTGCTTCCAATATCGAAATATATGATATATCGGGCAACTTGAAATATTCGGACAGTTTTACAAACCGGCAAGACCGAATTACCATCGATACACGAAACTGGAAGCCCGGAGTGTATATCGTAACATTAAAAAGCAATGGTATGCTTGTTGAAAGCTTGAAGTTTACGATAATTGATTGATACTTATTAATTGGTTGCAACCAGAACCTTGGTTGCAAC
>JAADJA010000038.1 GCA_013151015.1 Chlorobiota bacterium | reverse complement strand
AGAATTACAACTACCCATTTTCAAATATCTCCATTTTTGGATTAAAATAAGCTTAATTCGCTTTTCATGGAAAACGAGCAAAACCAGAAGAGAATTTTTACTTTCGGCGAAACCGTTTACGATATTGTCTTCAAAAATGGCAAAGTCATTTCATCAAATCCCGGCGGGGCGATGCTGAATTCGGCGGTAAGCCTTGGACGACTTGGATTACCTGTTTCGCTTATTTCCGAACTGGGGAAAGACCAGATTGGGGCGGACATCATCCATTTCCTCAACAGCAACAATGTTGAAACAAAACATATTTTCAGGTTTTCAGGAGGAAACACAGCCTTGGCCCTTGCTTTTCTGGATGATGAAAACAACGCCAATTATGATTTTTACAAATTTTATCCTGCCTTAAGGTTAGATGGGAAATTTCCGGTAGTTGGCGAAAACGATGTTGTGCTGTTTGGTTCTTTTTTTGCCCTTTCACCCAAAGTAAGAAAGCCCCTGATGAATTTCCTGCGTCAGGCCTCAAAGAACAAGGCCTTGATTATTTATGACCCCAATATCAGGAAATCCAATGTGTTTTCAAATATTGAGGAAGTTGGGTTCCTGTCAGAAAACATTGCCATCGCAGATATTGTAAGGGCATCGGACGAGGATTTCCTCAATATTGACCCCAACGTCAATTCCCAGGAAAAAGCATTTCGGTTTATTCAGGAAAGGGATTGTGACAATCTGATTTACACACAAAACGGTCACAAAGTTGATTTCATTTCATCCAATTTTTCGTTTGGCCTTCCTGTCCCAAAAATTAAAACCATCAGTACCATAGGGGCCGGCGACAGTTTTAACGCAGGATTGATTTTTGGGCTTTGCAAATATGAAATTACCCTATCCAACGTTCATCAAATAAATATGGAAACCTGGAAAAACATTGTAAAAACAGCCATAAACTTTGGCTCACACGTTTGTACACAAATGGGGAATTATATTTCTGAAAGCTTTGTCAAAAAAAACCACTAAATTTAGCTCACAAGTTTCGTACGCACAAGAGAAAACCTAAGGACACTCCTCGATTTATTACCAATGCCCGCTTTACCTCCTCTTCCCCTTCAAATACTGATAATCCAGATAGTATAGAAATTTGATCGAAAAGCTATTGGTGGCGGGCGAAGAAAGCGTGTTATTAAGATTGCTAAAATAATCTGTTTCTATATCTTGCAGGATACCATCCACAATGGCCGTTTCTTTAAAAGTGTTGATCGAATTTTTCCAGGCAACGATCAGCTCGCTTCCGGGCGCAAAATTCCAGGTATAAAACATATCGATATTAAAGGAGTTAAAACTGATGTCGTTCAATTCGCTGTAATTGGACGGGTTCAGTGTCCCGTCCTCCATCAAATCAAAATAATCGTTGTACTGAACGGTGATCCAATAGTGCCGCAAACGGAAAGCAAGGGACGATTTGTTCGTGAATTTGTAATTGGCCTCAAGTATGTTCTCCCAGGTATCGATTTTACGCTTCCCGAAAATAATGACATCCTCGTTCACGGCATTCAAGGTATCATCAACATAGCCAATATCATTGCCACGAAAATAATAACCCAAATTAAAAACAAACATTAATTTGTCGTTGACACGGTACCGCGGCCCCATACTGATGGAATACCCCTTTTGATCATATCTTGGCGAAACACTTATGCTTCCCCTCAAATCCACCAAAAACCTTTTCCGGTAATCTGGCGAAAGCCCCAAACGGACATTATAACTTGGCGGAACAAGAAAATACCGCCCATCCACCCTGGGCTCAAAATAATCATAGGCGTCAACAGGTGAAACCCTTGTCCCCATCCAGGCGGTAAGAAAGTTTTTAAAGCGCCCGCGAACCGAATACCCAAAATCGAAGGAAGTATATTCATTGGGTGCGTAAAGGCTCTCATAAGAAAACCATACATTGTTGAACATATCGAGGAATATCCCAAAAGGTTTATAAATGTTATACCTGAAATTAACGCTCTCTTGCACGGAGTTGTTCCGCCTAAGAAATCCCATATCATTGGGGTCGTATGTATTGCTAATTACTTCATGTTCCAGTTCAAACTGGAAATTACCGCTGATTTTCCCAAAATTTGCAGTATATGTGTAGCCGAGTTCCGGCTTGGAACCTTTGTTGTACTTCTGGCTCAATATCCCTTGGCCCCGAACCGCATACATATTTGATTTGTTGGCCAGTTTAAATTCCGTTCCGGTAACATTGGCCGAATAGGAATTATCGGGTGTCAACACATTTGTATTGTAAAAACTCACAAAAGAATTGTTTTTTAGTGCCTGATCGAGCACAAGCATATTGTAATTGGTCCAGGCTTCGGCAAGGATTTTCCTTTTTTCCCCCGAAATATCATTTTGAGCCTCGGCCCAGGTGTTGGAAGTAACGGCGTTAAAAATCCCGACCCCCAGTTTTTTCCTGGTTTTGCCCGAAATTTTTGTTGCATTGATCAATTGTGAGTTTAATGGGTTTTCAACAATACTTTCCCCTTCGCTCACAGAATCATAAACATCGTAATATCCACTTGGCTTTGCGCCAATACGACGTGTATAAAAAACATCGCCCTTATCGAACAATTCCGTGCCTTCCTGAAAAAAAGGCCGCCTTTCATCATAATAGACTTCAAAAGGGGAAAGGTTGTAGATTTCGTCATCTGATTGCACCTGGCCAAAATCGGGGATAAGTGTCATGTCGAGGGTGAAACTTTCGTTTAATCCATATTTCACGTCGAGGCCATAATTATAGGAATAGCCCCATTTTTTTGTTTCCGGGCTTTTCTGAAGATACCCTGACACGTATGGCACGAAGGACAACCGAAGAGGGGGCTTTATGTTTTCTATCCCTTTCATTACCCCTGCCTGGTTGTTGATCCCGTCCTCTTCCCTGTTGATAAAATTCCATGAGGAGTTCTCGCGATATCGATTTATGACCCTGTATATCTGTAATCCCCAAACCTGTTTTTCCTGCTTGGGAAAACGCAGGGCGGAATATGGGATTTTCAGTTCGGCAATCCAACCATTTTCAACAATGCGCACCTCGCTCTTCCATACCGCATCCCAGGAATTGTCTTCCCCATTGGCTTCAGTGCTTTTGATGTCAATCTGGACCCCAGAAGCGGTAACATAAAACCCATAGGAAGTGAGATAATCATTGAAGCAATCGAAATAAATCCCGAAATAATCGGTCATGCCTATATCGTCCCTTTCGCTCAACTCCGTAAGGATACTATCTGGATAGGGGTCATACATCATCGCACCCACATAAATGGCGTTGTCGTCATAAACAATTTTTACTTCCGAATTGAACGAAGCCGGGTTGCCATTATATGGGTTCACCTGGATAAAATCAGTGGCAGGAACAATATTTTTCCAGGTTTCATCATCAAGCAGGCCATCTATTTTTGGGGGGAAAATTGTCCGAACAATTGTTAATTCCTTCTTGGCAGGTTGTTGGGCAATTGCCAATATCTGTAAACTTAGCAACAAAAGGATTAAGGTGATGGGTTTCCTCAACATCTCGATTCAATTTCAAATGATTTTATTGCAGACCATTTGCACTGTGTTTAGGTTGGCAACTTAACAAAACAATAATTGGTTTTCAAGTTCCAACAACCTTGTAATATTTTGCAAAAACCAAAAATCAAGCTGAATTCAAGTCACAAATGCAACTTTTTGTTTTCCCATTGAAGCATTGGACCCAGGTCATAACCTTGCGATCTTTGCCACTTTCCTGATTACTTGCTTTAAGGGATTTTCATTTGAACGGCGAATCAGCCTCTTTTGCCATATGGTTATAAACCAACTTATCGACCAGGCGCGGAAAGAACTTGTTTAACCAAACCGTAAGCTTCCCCTGAAAGGTGAGGGTGAGGCGGTCTTTTCTTTTATCGATTGCCCTGGCAATATGTTCGGCCACCTCTTCGGCTGTCATCATTTTTTCTTCGTCCCGCGGCGATTCCCCTTGCTGTGAGCCATCGGCGGCAAGTGCCGTATTTCGGATATTGGAAGCCGTAAAGCCCGGACAAGCCGTTAAAACATGCAGCCCTTTTTTCATGTTCTCGATACGTAAAACCTCAAGAAAACCATGAATGGCAAATTTGGAGGAGGAATAGCCAGTACGCCCGGGCAAACCCTTATAACCTGCAATGGAAGAGACAGCCACTACCGATCCTTTGGCTTTCAACAAATAGGGCAAGGCGAACTTGGTGCAATAAACCGTCCCCCAAAAGTTCACGTCCATCAACTTTTTGATGACACCGATTTCCGTCTCTTCAAAAAGTGCGCGCATCGAAATACCGGCATTATTGATAAGGATATCGATACCACCAAATTTCTCGATGGCATTTTCAATAAGGTTCCTACAATCTTTTTCCTTGCTGACATCTGTTTTCACACAAAGCAATTGATTTTCATAAGCTTCAATTTCCTTTGCAAGGGATTGGAGTTTTTCAAAATTTCGAGCTGCCAGGACAACCCTCGCACCTTTGGAAACATAATTGCGCACCAAAGCCTCACCTATCCCCGAGGAAGAACCTGTTATTATGACTACTTTGTTTTTCATGCGATTTTTATTTCTAATGAACTTGTTTCGTGTTTATTATATAGCCGCTAATGCGCGAATAATAATTTGCGTATTAACGGCAAATTTTATCTATCCTTTGAACCATCTGTGCACAGGTGTGTCTAAAACCAACCATATTTACCTTTTCAATCAATTTACAAAAATAGAACAATCGGGTTTAACATTTTCAAAATATTGGATAACTTTGTACAATGACAAACAGGGAAATATTTTACAGGAACATGGGACTGCCATCGACTTCCCCAATGGGAATTGAGATGGAAAAAGCAGATGGTATTTACATTTATGATTCAGAAGGAAAGGAGTTTATTGATTTGGTTTCCGGGGTTTCGGTGAGCAATATCGGGCACCGCCATCCAAAAGTGATCGAGGCAATTCACAAGCAACTGGAAAAATATATGCACCTGATGGTTTATGGGGAATTTATCCAATCACCACAGGTTCAACTTGCAAAAAACCTGACCGACCACCTACCAGAAAACCTGGATGCGGTTTATTTCGTGAATTCAGGCAGCGAAGCCATCGAAGGGGCTTTGAAACTTGCAAAACGATTTACAAACCGTTCTGAAATAATCGCCTTTAAAAATGCCTATCATGGCGGGACACATGGTGCACTTAGTATTTTGGGGAACGAATCCCTGAAGTTTGCATTTCGTCCACTCCTTCCTGATATCCGGTTTCTCGGATTCAATAATGAGGAAGATTTGGAACAAATTACAGAAAAGACGGCTTGTGTTGTGGCCGAAGCTGTTCAGGCCGAGGCCGGGATTCTTTTGCCCCAAAATGATTTTCTAAAGAAGCTTCGCAAAAAATGTGATGAAACCGGGACCCTTCTTATTGTTGACGATATTCAAATGGGATTTGGCCGGACAGGAAAATTGTTCAGCTTCCAAAATTTCGGAATTGTGCCCGACATCCTTGCCCTTGCCAAAGGGATGGGGGGCGGAATGCCAATTGGTGCTTTTGTTGCTACTAAAAAATTAATGGATAGCCTCACTTTTCAACCTGAACTGGGGCACGTTACAACATTCGGGGGACACCCGGTAAGTTGTGCAGCGGCAAATGCCAACCTGAACGTCATTCTCGAAAACGAATTGTCGGAAAAGGCAAACGATAAAGGAAACATTTTTAAAGAAGAAATGGAAAACCAAAAAGGTGTAACGGAAGTCAGGCAAATTGGATTGATGTTGGGGATTGACCTCGAGAGCGAAAAAATGATGGATAAACTTTTAAACCTATTCACAAGGAATGGTTTGATTGCCGACCGTTTTTTATTCAGGTCGCAGGCATTTCGGATTGCACCTCCCCTTACCATAACAAATGAGGAAATCGAAAAAACAATTGGGATATTGGAAAAATGTTTTGGGGAATTGTAGGTATTTTTCTTGAACTTGTTGGTGACAACACCTACAACAGGAAAGGACATTGAACTTGTTGGTGACAACGCCAACAAGAGGGAAAGGAAGAACGGTGACACCAACAACAACAACAACAACAAGTGGCAGAAAGGACAAGACACAACAACGCCAATATATGAATCGGTAATAAAATCATTGAAATTCGCGAAAAGAAAAATAACGTTATCTCAAGCCTCAATAACTGGTACTGTATTTACTTTTACGATTATCGAACCGGGGCGAATGCCAATGGAAAGGTCATTGACAAATATTATTGCGGAACAGCAATTGCAGAATTGCCATTCTTCCTAATCGCCCACTCATTAAGTGCACTACTGTATCTGGGTTCCTTTGGAAATCCAATAAGTTTGAGCTTTATAGTTTACTGGGTTTCCTTATCCTCATCACCTATGTGTTCTCTTCATGGTGGATGTGGTATTATGGTGGCAGTTTTTCATCAAGGGTTTATGTGGAATACATTCCCTTATTTATGATTACAATGGCCATTGGTTTACAAAGGATTAAGATAGAATCGCTGAAAAACATCTACATCTCACTAATTCTCGTATTAATAATTTTTTGCCAGATACAAACCTATCAATACCGTTACTACCAAATCCATTGGTCAGATATGACAAAAGAAAAATATTGGGAGGTGTTTTTGCGGGTTGACAAACTGATGAAATAAGCCAGGTTTTCTAAAACATTAAACAAACCGATAATTATCAGAAAATCAAACATATCAATTTGTTGCGGGTTGCAAGTTACGGGTTGCTTTTCCCATTCTGCAAAGGCAAGGGCTTATGCATTTAGTAAATAGATTCTGATATTTATTTAAACAACATTGATTTTAATCCACAGAACTATATTTATTTGAAAGGGAGTTGGCTTTCTTCAAAAGAGTCCGCTAAATAAAGGGATTATAGCACTTACTAACAATTGTTAACAACCATTGTGGACAAGATGTGAATATCAAAACGGAGAAAAACTTGACTTAGGGGGTGTGAATAATATACTTTTGGTGCACCAAGTGAGGGATAAAAGATTAGCTTGGAACGTCAGGGGTTTGAGAAAGGAAAACCAGCAATGGCAGAACAGAAACTTACCCGGGTTTATTGAAAGAAAAGCATTAGGTTGCCAACCGAAAATAAATCCTCCTTGAAATCAAGTGGTTCGTTGTTATTACATGCTTCGGCACGTAATTTTTGCCCTCGGGCAAAATAGTCTTCCAAGACTCCATACAACGATTCAGACCTGCAAAATGTGAAATTCTTCGGAATGGATCAATTTCCTGTCAGCTTGAAAAGGACAGGGTATCTTGCAAACCAAGCCTGTAAAGGTTTAAAACACAAGACACCAAACTGAGAAATGAAATCTGCACGGAAATCATTTCACAGGGAATGTTCAAGGTTGCGATTCGCAGCGGAAAGCCGGCAACGGCCAACAAAACGGATCAGGCCCCGGAAAGGTAAGTCCGCAAGGACATGCACAGAAAGGGCAAATCATAATAACAGTAGCTTGGCACCAACCAGGCACTACGGTGTTTGAAAAGTGAGCGGGAATCCTATCGGCCAGATTTGATTCCCGCTGTGTTTTTGGGGGAATTGAATATTACGTAGCATGTTTATTTGTGGATATGTAATTTGAACAATTTATCGATATTCTGTATTCAACTTATGAACTTCAATATTCAAAAAGCGATCATAACTAATATTTGACACAACGTACGGAAACACCACTTCGTTTCTTATTATAGTTCGAAACCACAGTCACATAGTTATATTCCACAAGTCTATACCACGCATTATCATAATATGGGTAATTTGACCACCAAACACCATATTTCCCTATTTCGACAAATTCCCCTATAGTATTTCTAACGCCACCAGGAAGTCCGGAAAACCCATATTTATCTATTCCATAAATTGAATTATTAAAAAAATCCCACCGTGGATGCTCTGAAATATTGCAGGCCCCTCCCAAAGGTGAGTTTACCTGTCTGCACGATTTTAATTTGGACCCGGCACCTATCGAGCCAATGAATTCAATTAATTGATCCCAATCAAATTCGTTTGGTACATGCCATCCATCTGGGCATAACCCGTCAGGACTATCAACTGTATACCAACTATAAAGTGCACCATAAAGATCTTTATAAGAGGTATCATTGTCATACCAGACATATGCAGATGTCGTTAGATTTGCCCAATCTGAAGAATCTGTCACATTTGGTATCGGCAAACCATTTTGGAAGCTCGTGGTTTTAAGATTTTGCTTCATCCAGCATTGTGTTCCAATTTGCACTGTATTATAAACATTCCCATCATAATCAACAACAGTAGGAGTTCCCGGACAAGGAACCGGAATTACGTACTGAAAGGTATAGACATGGTTTGCTGTGGGCGAATCAATTATCGATGACTCCGTTGAACCTGAAAAAGCAATATATTCCAATTCATCCCCAAGGTTAAACCCAAAATCATTCATTGCTTTCCGGGACTTATAACCAATCACATTATCTTCATATTTATTATATACTATTTTGCATTTTCCTTCATTTGTTATACTGTTTGCGTTCAGCATTTTAATGGTCTGGCTTGTTTGTTTACCGGTAACGGAAAGCAGATAATATTTTTCTTTGCCGGGGTAAAATGTAAAAGAATGATTGCCCGAACCCAGGTTTTTTTCAAAATTCGTCATTTCCCTCCCTAAAATATCCCGGACTGATATTCTTATGTATTCATCTTCCGGCAAATACAAATCAACTTCTGTTTTCTCCTTAAAAGGGTTTGGGTAATTTTGTGAAATAACAAAGCTACTTCTTCTATATGCTTCATTCTCACCGATACTTGTAATGTAATCCAGCACCA
>JAADJA010000237.1 GCA_013151015.1 Chlorobiota bacterium | reverse complement strand
AATAGGTATTCTTGCATTTATATATTATATTTGCAAATTATATTTACGTTTTGTTATTATGCGAAATCAAAATACCTATACCAGTACTTTGCCGAGGGAGTTGTTCTCAAAACTTAATGAATACTCACAAAAGCTAAGTTTGCCAAAAAACAGGATAATAGAAAATGCACTTCAATCCTATTTTGACAAAATAAAACAGGCCGAATACATCCAATCCTTCAAAAATGCGAACCTTGATATTGAAATGAAAAGCATGGCAGAGGAAGGTTTGCAAGACTATCTCGACATAATCGACAATCAATGAAACAAGGAGATATTTACTTTGTCAATTTGAACCCGGCAAAAGGGAATGAGCAAAAAGGCATTCGACCTGTTGTGATAATCAGCGGAAACGCAATGAACGATAATCTTGGAATTGTCATAGTCATGCCGCTTACAACAAAAATAAAGAATTATTCAGGATGCCTTTTGCTAAAAAAGAACAACACGAACAATCTTCCCAGCAATTCAGAAGTCATCACATTTCAAATAAGGGCAATTTCAAAAGACAGGTTATTAAATAGGATTGGATCGATCAGCCACTCAGAAATTGATTATTTAAAGAAAGGGTTGCAGGAAATATTAACTTATTGATCAAAACTTACCAGGAAAACAAACCATCTTTAAAAATCACAACCTTGCCCCGAGCACTGCGGTTTTCTTGTACCTGTTCACATTGCCATCCAAGTCAAATGCTTCGAAAAAGACAATGTAAATCCCAACGGAAGCTTTTTGGTTGTCATCGGTCAGGCCGTCCCAGGAAAAACCACCTTTGGTTCCCAATAAAACATTTTGTTGCAAAGTCCTTGTCAACCGTCCTTGCGAATCATAAATGGTAATACTGGCAGTATATCCCGGGGAATCGAATTTATAAATGATATTCAACACATCATTATAACCATCATTGTCGGGCGAAAAAATTTCGGGCTCCACAGTAACGGGATCTTCCGTGGTTCCCCCTTCACTGAATTGGGAATTCTGATAGGCAGGTGTTGCATAGCCCACGGTTTCGGAAGCCGAATGCCAATTGGTTTTGTCATAAGTCGGACGTTTAAAGTTGATTCGTTCCAATGAAACACCGTCCACCGAATTCAATAAAGGAAACTGCATGTCCTCGTTGTAATCAAAGGCATCGATCAGATTATCATTAACACCAGAAAGTATCACCGAACCCTCGTCGTTGCTGTAAGATGGAAAAGAGGACATACGGATAAAGCCATCCGGGTTTTCGGTAAAATACTGGTTTTTTACCTTATCGGGATCTTTGGTGAGAACAACATAGGCTTCGGGCAACATCAATCCCCATTCATTCGAAATGCTTTTATATATGGTATCATTGGGTTCAAATTGATTTTCATCGATACTGCCCAGTTTCAAGTCACCGGGATTGATAATCTTATCGGAAATATTCACGATCTCAACAAAATCAGCCCCATCGTCGGCAGGGTTAAAAAGTACCTCATTGATAATGACATCCCCTTTTTCGGGCGGTTCCGAAATCCCAAATGTATATTCAAAATTAAAGGGGATATGGTTCCCAATGCAATTCTCAATGGTATCGGTAATGGAAAGGGTATATAAGGTTTTCACCTGAAAAGCATCCGCAAAAGCAAGGACCACCGAATTCAAAGCATCCGGGTTAAGGACAACAGCAGAAGGGTTTCCAATAAACGGGCTCACATAATATGCATCCGGGTTCAAAACCATTTGCCCGTCCATCACCTCGTTAAAAAACACATTGAGCGAATTGATGTTATTTGGCAAGACCTTCAAGATTTCGGGAATGGATGGGTTATCTGCATTCACCGAGTTGACGGCCCCCGGTGTACCTCCCGCATCCTCGTTTGAAGCAATCCAGTTTTCGCCCAACAGGCAAGGATTGTACGGGTCGATCTGTTCGAGTGTCCAGCCACCATCGGCTTTTTCGCTGTCACGATACCATTCATTGCTATAAGTCACTTCTGAAATCACCATTCCGATTTCATCTTTCAAAACCAATGTTTGCCCACTATTTGGTAATGTAAATGAAGAAAAACCCACTGCTGTCCCAAAAGGGCCGAACAAGGGAACTGCCTCATCTTTGGTAAGGATCAAATATCCATAAGGGCCGATCACGACATCTGGGATTTGCTTTTCGGTTGTCCCGATTAGAAAACCACAATTTTGGAGAATGATGTTTTTATCGGTGGTATTGTACAGTTCAACAAATTCATATTCCGGCAAGCCACGTGGCGGATTGGGATCGGCCATGATTTCATTGATGACGATTTCATAAATACCGGGTGGGAAATTGGGTGAATAAACAAATGTGAGCGTATCGGCGGGCATTACATTTCCGGCTATATCCAGAATGTCTTTTACAATGACAGTATTGGGTTGATCGGGCATAAAAGAACCCGTGAAACCTAAATGGACAAGCGTATTGTCCATATCGTCACGGACGGCCGTAGATGGGTTTCCGATCCCCGAACCCACAAAATAATTCATGGCATTTTCTGCTGAAGCTTCTTCCGGTGTTTCGTCAAATGCAACATCAAGCAGATTGGCAGAAACAGCCGTTACGGAAACCACCTTTGGCGGAATGGTATCAACCTGGATTTCATCCACATAAAAATCATCAAAATAAAATTTAGAAGAATTGCTGGAAGTATATTTGCAAAAAACCCCAAAATAGGCCGTAGTCACAAAAGAATTATCAATGGCAGAACCATCGGGTTGAAAATTGTAAGCACCTGTATTATCCGAAAACATGGCCCATTCACCATTGTTCTCCCGGGTCACTTTTATCCGCAGGACATTCGTTGAATTGCCCGTATATCCATTGGAACCGGAAATAATTTTCTCGTTCATCAAGCCGGTTTGTTTAAACAAAGCAATACTGTCATTGGAACCCCCGACCTGCACATAATACCCATTCAGGCTTCCTTTCAGGTTTTCCTGATCGGAAATTAGATAAACCCGGGCGTTGTTGTTATCGGAAGTATTAAAGGAAAGCTTCACCCAAAAGTTCCATTCCGTGTTTTCCATCATGGTATTGGGGAGGTACATAACAGATGTATCTACACCGGTGCTGTTCAGTTTCAGGGCGGGTTTCATATCCGGGGGGATTGCGCTCGAATTGCTGATTTCAAACTCCGGCAAATTGCCAAACCATTCAGGATTGGAAGTAAAATCGCCATCTGAAAAATCATCGAACACCTGTGCCCCTGCACTTGTAAAAAACACTATAAATAAAAAAACCAGCTTCCACATTTTTTATAAATTTGCCGTTCTCATTTTGAAAGCGTAAATATACAATTTAAACTGAATCGGGAATAAAAAACAAATACCAAAACCTGTAGTGTCGAAGTTGGCATGTGTGGAAGGGACACGACAGCTTGAAATACGTGGTGGTAAAAAATTTGATTGAATCAATTGAAAACATACAACAACATAGAAGATTTCACCTGCACAAAAGAAATGGCCGTCACGGTCGGGACTTTTGACGGCCTCCATCTTGGACATCAGAAAATCATTGGACGGATGAAAGAAACTGCCCATGAAATCAATGGGGAAACCGTGGTTGTTACTTTCGACCCACATCCCCGCCTTGTTTTGTATGCCGACAGTAAAAACCTGAAATTCATAAACACCCGTGAACGAAAGTTCAAGCTCCTTGAAGAATTTGGCATCGACCACCTGATCATTATCCCTTTCACGAAAGAATTTGCAAAAAACACCCCGGAGGATTTTATCCGTAATTTCCTGACACAAAAAATCAATATGAGAAAGCTGGTGATTGGCTACGATCACCATTTCGGGAACCAGCGGGAAGGGAATTTTGAAAGATTGAGCGAGCTGGGCGAAAAGTATGGTTTTTTAGTGGAAGAAATCCCAGCTTTGTATGTGAACGGCACCGCAGTGAGTTCCACAAAAATCCGCCATGCCCTGATGGACGGGGAAGTGAAATGGGCAAACGAATTGTTGGGGTACAAATATTCCATCACCGGGATTGTGGTGGAAGGGAACCGTATTGGCCGCACCATTGGATTTCCGACGGCCAATATCGAAATCGAGGACAAATACAAATTGATTGCCGCCGGCGGGGTTTATGCCTGTGAGGTTGAACGTAAAGGGGAAATGTATTCGGGAATGGGAAACATCGGGGTCCGCCCAACCATTGGCATCAACGGTCTGGTGACCGAAGTCCACATATTTGATTTTGACGAAGATATTTACGGAGAGGAAATCAGGATAATCTTTATCGACCGAATCCGTGACGAAGTGAAATTTGAAGGTCTTGAGGCCTTAAAGAGCCAATTGTCAAAAGACAGGGAAAATGTGAAGGGGTTGTTGGAATGCTAAGGTATTTCTTATGCCAACCTCTAAAAATGCGAATTTCGTCTCCGTCAATATCCTATTGAATCATAAAAATCAGTGTTCCATTATCTGAACAAGAATTACTCTTTCCTTTTTTCAGATTTCTCAATAATCAGACCCACCTCCATCACGCCCGGGGTTTCCAATTTTGTCATCCTGTTTTCGATCTCGAATTTTACCGTTCCGGGTTCGGAAAACCGGAAGCCTTTGCGCACCGGGATTTTCATATCACAATAATCACCAAGGCATTCGCTCAAACGATTTCCCTGGTTATCATATAGTTTGATTTCATAGTTGGAAGTCCTCATTTCGCCCGAAGGGGTATAGATCGTAAAATTAAAATCGAAATTCCGGTAAGGGTATTCAGGGAGGTGCCGCAAGTTCAGATAGATGTCATATTCGCTTTCGGTATCCTCGATTTGGGTTTCAAAATCCACAAATTCAAAACGGTTCCAGGAAAACTTTTCAAATTTATGGTATTGTTCAAAAACCTTTTGGTCGGAACAGGAAATGAGCAACAGTATCGCTACCGCAAATAATAAGAAATTTGATATGTGTTTTTTCATCGTCATATAATATTGATAGGTTTAGAATATTTTTTTTGGATTAGCCTATGCTTAATGCTTTCCTACAATCTAAAAAAGCTTATGGATTATTCAATAATCACGAGCCTTCCATAAGCCAGGGCTTTATTTTGGCCAGATAGCATCCTGACAAAATAAGTGCCTGCGGGCAAATTATCCGGTTTCCATTTTATGGATTGCCCACCGTTTTCCACATTGATTGTATCCACCGTTTTCCCGTTGATGTCATAAAACTTCAGGATGCCCGATTGTGTGGTCTCGATTCTAAATACAGAAGAAGACGGATTGGGATATACTTTCAACAGAGGGAGCGAAACCGGTTTGTTTTCCGGTATGCCCACAAAAGTATCGTCAGTGACCGCAATGCAATACTGGCCGGGTTGCAGGTTATCCACATAAAAATTCCCGATGGACCATATCCCCACCTGCGTATAATTGATGAAATGCCAGTCGTCAGCAGAATTTTCCCGGTACACCAGCACAACCGAATCTTCCTGCGACTGGATGATGCCATCGTCGAGATAGCCGTTTTTATTGTACCAAAACCTTCCGGTTGCTTCAAAACCTTCGGGGAAAACCCCATCGATCTTCCAATATCGGTAATCCGAAATCGTCAATCCCGGTACAGGGTTTTTCAGGGGATCGGGCGGCGCCCAATTGTGAACGACCCGCACAAAGGCAGAATCGGTAATGGATTGCACCTCAAGGCCAAAATAGGTCTCGGGAAAATCAGGATCGCCAGGCTCTTTTACAACTTGCGCAAAATCGGTAGTGGCATCGCAGGTTTTTTCGTACAGATCGCAAAAAACCATTTCTGGGACAAAGGGGACTTGTACGACCGGACTTCCCGTTTCACCATCAAACTGAATTTTTTCGGAATACAAATTCCAATCGTTGTCCATGAAACTCAGCTCTACGATATTGGAATTGGCAACATATTCTGGCCCATGCCTTTTTTGCCTCATAAAAACAGTTACATCTGCCCCGTTTCCTGTGGGGGTTACGGCAAATGAATCAACCGAAAAATGCGGTGTCCCCGAATTGAAGACCCAGGCATCGAACCAGTCGGCCATATCGACCCCGGTGTGTGCAGTAAGGAAATCGCGCATATCATAGGAAGAAACGTAATCGTATTTGAAATTTTCGTTGTAAGCGGCCATTGCATCAAAGAACACCTCATCACCGAGATATCCCCTTAATGTATGGGCAACTGTCATGCCTCTTTGATAGGCCGTCATCCCATAGGTAATTTCCTGCGGGATTTCGTTCAAGGGGAAATAGCTCCCGTCCCCGCTCGGGGTATGGCAAAATTGAAGGACTTCTGCATGTTTCCCCATTATAAATTCATTGGCCTCTGCCTTTGAGTACAAAAATTCCCTGAAAATAGCCTCACAGAAGACAGCCCAGCCTTCGTTTATCCACATATCCTCTGCACTGGCGCAAGTTGCATTATCGCCAAACCACATATGGGCAAGCTCGTGGGCCATGGTGGATTCGCCACTCAATCCCCCGTTGATCAGGAAGCTTGGAAAAGCAATATTCGTAACGTGCTCCATGGCACCGATGGCCGTCCCTACGTAACCAATGCGCTCCCAGCGATAGGGCCCGAATTTATCTTCGTAAATGGCAAGTATTTCGTTAAGGTGCTCAAAAGAACCATCCACTTTTGACGAATCGTTTGGTTTTACCCAGATTTCGATGGGGATATCACCGTTGATGCCCGAGTAAACCCCTTCCCACTTTGCATAATCGCCAATTGCCAGCGAAGCAAGGTAGGTCGGGATGGTATTGTTCAATTTCCAGTGAAAGGTGTGCGTTCCGTTTCCATTGTCCGCCACATCCACAAGCAGTCCGCCACAAACGGCATCTTTTGCATCTTCCACCGTGGCATATACATCATAGAGCGCCCTGTCGTGGAAATCATCAATACACGGGAACCAGGTCTTGCCCAGGTTATGGGGAATGGATTCGAAACCAACCCCAAGGTTAAAAGCATATTCACCTGAATAATGGAACCCGCCCCAGCTTTCATGAAACGGCACACCGTGATAATAAACCCTCGCCAAGGCATTATCGCCCGTGTTCAAGGGATTGTCCAGGGGGATTGTGATTATTTGCCCAATATGCGAGAAACCGGGGATTAGGACATCATCCACAAAAACAGAATCGACCGTGAGATCCTGGAGTTCCAGTTTGATTTCATCAATTCCATCCAGTTTTGAGCTCAGTTCCACATCGGTAAACCCGCTTATTTCATGTCCCGAAAAATCGGTAACGGTAAGGTGGATGTAATAATGCTGTGCATCCAGCGTATCGCTTATCAGGGATTTACCAAAAGGGATTTTGTGATTGCACCGGTTTTGGCTTTGTGCCAGTAAACCAAGCAATAATCCAATAAGGACAAGGATGGGGGTTTTTATTGTTTTCATATGTTTATGGATTGCATTTTTATAAACCATATTTCTACTTCTTCCTGACACGAATTCAATTATAGGATTGAGCGAGGTATTTCGCCATTTTGCAAATTTAATATAATTCTTGCCCTTAGGCTATGTTAATACCTAAATGCCCATATCGCCTGGGCTATGAAACGGGGCGGTTTATGTCCGACTGCCCTTTCGGTGCGGGAAAAGACCGCTTGCCCGTCCGAAGCCTGCTTTGCGGTTTTCGAAGCTTTTAACTTTTATTTTGCTATTAATTTTTATGTGGACTACAATGTTCATTTTTAATACTATTTCGGCTATTCTTTTTATACTTAATTGTGTTTTCGTACTTTATTTCTCGTTCTGCCGATAGCGATGGCAAGACATACTCTTTTGCAATTTTTGGCTTGTGCTGTCGGCTTTGAGCAAATTGCAAATGTGTATGGCTTTCAGGTTGGGAATACTCCATTTCAAATATTTCATTTATTTGTCCAATATAAACCTGTTTTTGTTCTTTTCTGTATTCTTTATATAAACTTAATATTTGATTAATCTTTTCGCTGCTGAGTAATGAAAGATTTAGCATTTTTGCCTTATTTAAATCGTTTGGCTCAAATTTCTTTAATCCATTTCCGTACTCTCGTCTATTATCACTAAATATTTTCTTGGCAATGTCAGTTAACAAATAAGCGAAAAGCAAATCAGGGTTAACTTTAGAGAACAAATCTGATTGTTTTAAATAGACGCAATGGAATGTTGTTAAATTAGATATTTCGGCTTCATTTCGTATAAATTTTAATCCGTTTCGATTAAAAACAGAAACCCAAATAGGAGCGGGCGGACGATTTTCCAATGAATACCATATTTTCCTGCTTTTTGTCAAATACTTTTCATTTACCCCTTCCTCAATTCCTTTTTTAATATATTTTTCTACAGCATCATTTGTTGATTTTAACGCATCAAATAGATATACTAATCCGTCATTTTCTTCAAGTTGTTTGAAATCATTCATTGTGAAAAATACACTCTTAACATCTTTTGCTCTACATATGCAAGGAAGTAAATTGTCTGCTTGGATTGAATATTTTTTTGCTTTACTTGATCTAAATGTGAAGTAATCATTTGCTCCTGTTGCAATACCTCTAACTACTTTTGTGTATTTTGAAAATGGAACAAGGTTTTTGTATTTGTCTGAATTTTGAACTTGATAATATTTACGCCATTTTATGTTAGGGTCTAAATAAGAGGGTTTATAAGTAAACTCTCCTTTTAATCTGGGATAAGAATTAATGTAATTGCCTATTTTTGTTAAATCTGATTTTGATTTTATTGTCGAAATGTTGATTTCTCTGTCATTATTATCTTTGGCTAATAAAAGAATAGATGCTGTCGTCAAAGCATCATCAAAAACATTTTCTTTAAAATCGATAACGAACAAATGTCTTAGAGTGTTTGTTTTAATAAGATATTCTTTGACCAATTTACCATAATCAGAATTCAGAAATTCAGAAGGTA
>JAADJA010000191.1 GCA_013151015.1 Chlorobiota bacterium | reverse complement strand
TACACCAGTCAATAAATTCGTTTTGAGATGGTTTTTCAATGTCAAAAGATTTTGCTTTTTTACTCAGGATTGTAACATTATTGATTTCTATTAATTGGTTTAATACGTCATAAATATCTTTAGACTGAACCTGGCATATTAAATTCCCAGTCAGCAAAAAAGACAAAATCCCTAGAATTGTTGTTTTTTTCATTATATAGTGCAGTAAGTTTGGCTATGCAACGTGCGCCTTAAACAGACACATTTTTATTCATTAATATTATTGGTTCTATAACATAATTGCAAATTGATTCTTGGCAACCATCCATAATATTCTCTATCTTCTTTTTGATAATCAGTATTCGTAGTACGGTAATAAATACCTGCATTTAAGTCAACGTGAAACTTCTTATTCGAAAAGAACTTTGATCCTAATCCCATTCCTCCCCCATATTCAAATTCTTTATGAACGGGATTAGTTTCCGAAAATTCATTCCCCGTTTTATTAAAAAAAATCCTTGGATATGCCAACAAATAAAAATTACTAAATGAATTTGATTCAATTGAAGAAGGATAAAACCTAAATTCTTGCATTAATGCATTTCGTCTGTTCATATCTCCATTGTCATAATAAATTTCAAGAAAATTAAATGTGGTTTGTGTCGTCCATTTATTCTTAATGGAAAATTCAAGTCGAATTGAATAATGAAGTGGAGTGCGGTAAACCATGGAATAATTATTCCTTTAATATTAACCTCACTTTTCTGGCCAAATATTATTGATGCATTAATAAATAGTAAAAGAATTATGATTGACGCTTTTCTCATTTCTTTTTTTTTATAGAATGTGCTACAACGTTTAGTATATGGTTTTGTGGCGGTTTTTGAAACACAAATCTTTCAATTTACTATGCCGTTTGTTTATATTCATAATCTTTCAATTTAACCACCTATCGCCCAATGCCTTATATACATTGTTATAGGCAGCCATTTATTATTTTACATCATTATATTTACTTAATAATTCGTACATTTCTTCATGAGCCGCTAAACCAAGTAACTCTCCAAACATTCTTGATATGTCAAAATTTTGTTTGTACCCTTTTGCTTTAAAAATTTGAAATTCCGGAATGATTTGACAAGTTGCTAAATAAGAACATTCTGCACTTATTCGTGAAAAAGCATTACTGTCACCATCTTCATAAAAATGTATGTTTGACTTTGCCCCTTTCTCTAATAATTTTTTTGTTTCAATAAAATCAAAACATTCAACTCGATTATATAACATTAAATCAATTTCCCGAAACCCTTTTTCCAAAAAATATGATATATGATCAAGAATTATTTCTTCATTATTTTCTGGGTCGTTTGGGTCATCACAATAGAAATATTCAAAGTATTGATTGTATTCAATTTTTCTATTTAATATAGGTTTTTCCCCTTCTGCTCTCCAAAAGTCAATCATCTGGTTTGTCTGCTGTCTATTTTCTTTGATGAATAGCATAATTTCTTCTCGCCAATCATTGTCAAACCAAATCTTGTGGTTTAATAGGGTTAAATTTGTTAAATCAAAAGTTATGTTTCCATCTAACAAATATTTGTTCTTTTTCGCATATATCTCAGGATTTTGATTTTTAAATTCTGTTACCTTATCTCTGTCGTTAAAATAGATGGCAAGAAATAGTTTATCCAGTTCTTGGGTTTCAATATTTGTTGATATGTCTTTTAACGTTCTTGTCATAATTAACTCTTTACCTACAATTAGTCGTGTGTCTTTCACGGTTGCCTATAACATTTATGTATATGCAATATTACATTTATTTCCTCATTATCCAAAGAGCTAAGGTATGGTAAAGGAATATCGTAAACTTACCGGACATAAAAAAAGGATGAACAATTCCATGTCCATCCCTTTGAATATTTAATTTGATTTTTTAGAGCGGGTTTACCGTAAACTCAATTCCCGACTGTAAAATCAAAGGAAGCATCGGCCAGGGCAATGGCCCCATCTGACCGTAAAGCCTGAGGTAGAAATTATGATTGTCGATAAATGATTGAATGGCAGAGTTGTCGAGGGTAAAGGTAACTTCTGTTGAACCGGCAGGGATATTTTCGGCAACGGCAATTTGCGTTTCTTCCGAATCAGCAGTTTCTGACAAAACAACGCGCATACCCGACATGAAATCGAAATTGGCACCTGGCAAAGGATTATCCATTAATACGGTAATATGCGTGAACCCTGCGTTTGACAGGGAGGCACTACTCAACCCATTGGCAGAAAAAACACTGTCGATATTAATGCTGATGGCTTGTTGGGTAAGCATAGTTTCTTCTTTGATGGAAGCACTTGATTTAACAATGTTGGAATCCAGAACGAAGTAATGATCGGGCAAATCCATCGACACATCAAATTTTGTTGCATCTTTCGCCTTATCGCAGGATTGCGTCAGAAAGAGGAAGGGAATGGCGGCAAGCATAATTGCAAAAAGAAAATGTTTGGTTTTCATGATTTTAAGTTTTTTAAGATGAATAATTAAATTTAAACGAGCTTCTTCAGGGCATCTGAATTTTAGGCAAAGATAAGGCCTAATTGCTATAAAACAAAATAAAGGTAAACATGTTTGCAATCAAGAATTGATTACAAATTGATTTATGAAGATCATGGGTTTTTCAATGATTTGGTTAGGGGGTTTTAAGGGTTGTAATCCGGTTAGTTACTTCAGTCCCTTCACTCTTGGAATCCCTGCAATAAAATCTTTGAGATAAAAGGGTTCAAAGTAAGCCACATCTTCAAATTTCTTTTGCCCGTATTTTTGAAAAGCAGGAATGGCCATATTGGCCGCAGATGGGGAAATGCCGTCCATAAAAACAGCATTGGGATGGATGATTGTCCCTTTGCATTTGTCAGCCCCGTCACCAAAAAAGATTACCCGGGATTGATCAAGATAATCACTGAATGAATTTGCCTCGATTATATCCGCACGGGTTTCCCTCACTTCTTTCAGATTGGAATCATATACTGCCGCATAAACTTCCATTCTTCGTGCATCTATCATCGGACAAAAAAGAGTCTCTTGACCGGACTTGTCATCCGTATGTTTTTTTGCCATTCCCCAGGCAAGGGATTGTAAGGTGTTAATTGAAATCAGGGGAATATCCAAAGCATAGCACAATCCTTTGGCCGTGGAAACCCCAATGCGCAAACCTGTGTATGAACCGGGGCCTTTGCTAATGGTTACGGCATCCAAATCAGAAAATGCCAGTTTGTTTTCTTTCAGTATTTCATCAATAAACAGGGTAAGCTTAGCCGAATGGGCGTTTTTTTCGGTTGTCTCTTTTATCGACAGTATGTCCCCGCCTTGGGTCAGGGCCACGGAACAGGTAGTTGTAGCGGTTTCTATGCAAAGTATGTTTGCCATAAATGATTCCTTGGGTGCAGGGCTATTCTTTCTTGAACAAATCCTTCTTATCTACCTTTTCGACCTTGTCGTTGTTTTTCAGCTTTTTCGAAACAGCCCGGTAAGGTCCTGTAATTACTTCCTGTCCTTCTTCTATCCCTTCCAGTATCTGAATGTGCATATTGTCCTGAACACCGGTTTTAACCGAAATTATTTTTGCAATACCCTCTTCGTAAACAAAAACATACTCCTTCATTTCCTCTTCTTTTCTCTCCTTGTCTTCCTGGGCCATTTTTTCTTCATCCGTTTCTTCTTCCTTCACGTTTTTCCTGTTTTCCCTTGCAGAGGTGTCGGCACGTGTGGTTACGGCCTGGATGGGAACGGTGAGTACATTGCTGGCCGTTTCGGTCTGGATATCGACCGTGGCCGACATTCCTGGTCGGAAAGGGGATTTGATGAAATTATCTACCTTCACCAAATCCTGATAAGAATCCTGCAGGATAAGTATCTTCACTTCAAAGTTAGTGACCTGATCGGCACTTACGCCCTGCACATTTGCAGAAGTTGCTATTTCCGTGACAATGCCTTTGAATTTCCGGTTCAGGTAGGCATCCACTTCAATCAGGCAGGTGTCGTTCAGGCTTACCCTCACGATGTCGTTTTCGTTCACTTCAACCTTCACCACCATCCTCTCAAGGTTGGCAACACGCATGATTTCTGTCCCCGACGAAAACTGGGAGGCACCTGTGACCCGTTCCCCTTTTTCGACGCTCAAAGCCGAAACCGTTCCATCGGTGGGTGCATAAATAGCCGTTCGGGTGAGGTTGTCATTGGCTTCTTTCAATGATGCCTGGGCACTGCTGATGGAATATTCCGCCGATTTTACGTTTTCCTTTGCAGCGGTCACTTCCTCTTTCGCCACTTCATAGGCTGAAGTTGCTGCATCGAAATCGGCATCAGAAATCACATTTTCATCATAAAGTTTTTTGTTCCGTTTAAAATCTTGTCCGGCTTTGGCAAACTGTGCCTGCGTTTGTGCCAATCGGGCTTTCGCATTGGCGAGGTTTGCACGTTGCATTTGCAAAGTGGCCTCGGAACGGGCATAGGCCGATTTATAGATTTCCGGGTCGATTTTTGCCAAAAGGTCCCCGCTTGAAACTTCATCGCCTTCCTTTACATAAAGCTCGACCACTTCCCCTGAAATAAAAGGACTGATTTTCACTTCCACTTCCGGTTGTATTTTGCCATTGGCGGCAACAGTTTCGATAATCGTCCTTTTTTCGGCTTTCTCGATGGTAACTTTGGTGGCCGATCCAGATTGCTTTTTGGTTACGGCAAGGATTATCAAGACCAGGACTATAATAATCCCGCTCCAAATAATCAACCTTTTTTTTGTATTTGATTTACTCATGGTATTTAATGGTTAACAAGTATTATTAAATAACGGTTTTTCCCTTTTTAACCCGGGATTTAGTTTAATGAAATGTAAATATCCAATTTTATCTCCCTTTATGTCACAAATTATTACCTGGTAAGAGTTAGTGGTTTTCCAAGGTAAAAATCAATTACTATCATCCTGAACACAAAATCATATTTTGATTGCACCAATTCCGCAAGGGCATTGTTGTTTTCCTTTTTTGCATTGTTGTAATCCACGGAGTTGATCAGGCCCACATTGAATTTTTGTTCCGAATATTTGAAAGACTCGCTCGTGGCCTCCACTTTTTTCTTTGAGGCCTTATGTTTGTTCAAGGCCGAGGAAGCGTCATTATAGGCCTGTTGTATGGTCTTGTACAAATTGTTTTTTTTCAATTCGAGGTCGAGGTTTGCGTTGGCAATGCCGATTTTTGCCTGGGCAATGGAAGAGCGGCTTTTCCAGCCATTGAAAATCGGAATGTTCAGGTTCAGCCCAATACTTTCGTTCATGTTATCGTTCAATTGCTCGCTGAAGGGTTTGGCTGAAAAGGATTGATAACCCGTCTGGTCAAAATAAACTGTTTCGTTGCTTGCCGTATATCCAAATGGGATACTTTGTGTGAAAGGGTCTTTCCCGATTTTGTTTGCGCCCGAATAACCCGAGCCCCAGGAGCCACTAAGGGAAAGCCTGGGATACAATGTGCCCCTGGCGATATCTAAATCGCGCTCGGAGCTTTCCACTTTTACCGAAGCACTTTTGATTTCCGGGCGAAGATCAAGGGCGGTTGTGTATATTTTTTCGGGGGTCAGAAATGTTTCCGGGCTTTCAATGAGGCCCAGTTCGGGTTCTTCTATTTCAAACCCTTCCGGTGTGGCGAGTTCGAGGAGTTGGGAAAGGGTAAGCCTTGCCAGTTCCAAATTGTTTTCGGCATTTATGAGCGTAAGCTCTTCAGAGGCTTGTTGCGCTTCGATGGTCAACAGATCGCCTTTGGCGAGGGTTCCGGCCTCCACAAGTTTTTTTGTCCTGTTTACCTGCAAAACAGTTATGCCGAGCTGGTTTTCTGCAATCCCCACACTTTCCATAAAAAACAGCATTTGCAGGTATGCAGTGGCTACATTGATGGAAATCTCATCTTTGTATGCATCGGAATCGTATTGTGAAGCCATCAGTTGCAGTTTGTTTTTCTTTATCTTGTTAAGTTGTTGCAAGCCCGAAAACAGGTTCAGGTCGGCTGAAAGAAAAAGATTGTTTGACCTTACCCTGTCGGTTGCAAACCTATTTGTAAACGGGTCGATACGTTGGCCCCAGTTGTAACCGTGCGAAACAAACCCATTCAGGTTTGGCAGGATTTCAAGTTGGCTTTGTTTCAATAATTCATTCTGTAAGTCGATGGACAATACTTGTTTTTTAACGTTCAGGTTGTTTTCCAGGGCATAATTGATGCACTCCTCCAAGGTCCAGATTTTCGTTTCCTGCGAATTAGCGGTCATGGTCGTTAGGAAAACAAATGACAACAACAAAAAAATCGTTTGGGCTTTTTTGTACGATATCGCAATTCCCTCTTTAAATAAACTGTGTGTAATGATCATTGTAATTTGAATTTGAATTAATTACATCCCCCTAACTAAAAATATGCCACCTTCTTAAATTATTGATAGTTAATCGCTCACAAAAGTAGGTCAATTTTATGAAAGAAAAGGGTGTTCAGTTGAATACATTTATTGTTCGGTTATGGACAATGTAAACCTTTTGCGTGCCGTAAGAAAAAAGTATATTTGCAGAATAATATGGTAGCTGGTTAAGGACAAGCAACCGGTTACCACAAAAAACAACAAAAATGGATTCAAAAAAATATTTTTCAGGAAAAATCGTGGATGTCGTAAACAAAAGGATTTACGAAGGGAAGATTGAGGTCACAGGAGATACAATATTTTCCATTACCGAGGGGAAGGCCGAAAATGACCAGTATATTGTCCCGGGACTGATCGATGCACATATCCATGTAGAGAGTTCCATGTTGATACCATCTGAATTTGCCCGCCTTGCCGTAATCCATGGGACTGTGGCCACGGTTTCCGATCCCCATGAAATTGGAAATGTCCTGGGGATAGATGGTGTCAAGTTTATGATTGACAATGGCAAGAAAGTGCCTTTCAAGTTTTTCTTTGGGGCACCGTCTTGTGTCCCTGCCACTGTTTTTGAAACTTCTGGGGCAAGCCTTGATGTTGGGGATATGGAAGAATTGTTGGAAATGGACGAAATCAAATATATGTCGGAAATGATGAACTTCCCGGGTGTTTTGTTCCAGGATAAGGAGGTGATGGCAAAACTGGCCGTGGCAAAGAAAAACGGGAAGCCGGTTGATGGACATGCGCCCGGTGTTTTGGGGGAAGATGCCAAAAAGTATATTGAAGCGGGTATCAGTACCGATCATGAGTGTTTTTCGATGGAGGAGGCCCTTGATAAAATCAGCTATGGGATGAAGGTGCAAATACGAGAGGGGAGCGCTGCCAAGAATTTTGAAACATTGATCCCTTTGATGAAAGATCATTCCGATGGTATCATGTTGTGTTCCGATGACCGGCACCCCAATGATTTGATGGCCGGCCATATGAACGATATTGTGAAAAGGGCCATTAAAAAAGGCTATGATCCCATTGATATATTGAGAGTATGTACATATAACCCGGTAAAGCATTACGACCTTGAAGTTGGCTTATTGCAAAAAGATGACCCTGCCGATTTTATTATTGTGGATAACCTGGATGATTTCAATGTCCTGAAAACCTTTGTTAACGGGAACTTGGTAGCTGAAAACGGAAAAACATTAATTGAAAGCATTCAGGAATCAACCCCAAATAAATTTGATAGGGAGGAGATATTCCCGGAAGAAATTTCCCTGAAAGCCGAAGGGTATACCATTAAAGTCCAAAAAGCCCTGGAAGGACAATTGATAACCGAAACCCTGATGGAAAAAGCAAAAATATCCGATGGTTTTGTTGTAAGCGATGTGGAGCGGGATAATTTAAAAATGGTGGTCATTAACCGTTATCAAAAGACGGATCCGGCCATTGGTTATGTCAGGGGATTTGGTTTGAAACGAGGTGCGCTGGCTTCCTCGATTGCCCACGACAGCCACAATATCATTGCGGTGGGTGCTTCGGATGAAGAAATATTAAGAGCCGTGAACATGGTGGTAAAAACCAAGGGTGGTGTTTCTTTGGTGGATGGCGAAAAGGAACTGATCCTTCCGTTGCCGGTTGCAGGCATTATGTCGAATAAAGATGGTTTTGAAATTGCCCGGATATATGATGAACTTGATGAAGCTGCCAAAAACCTGGGTTCTTCATTAAATGCCCCCTATATGACTTTGTCGTTCATGGCATTGTTGGTTATTCCCGAGCTGAAACTCAGTGATAAAGGGCTCTTTAACGGATTGAAATTTGAGTTCACTTCGTTGTTCGCTGAATAAAAGCATTTATTTACATATTTACTTGCTTGTTATATATTCTTTTGTAAATTTGCCTTATTGTTTCAAAACGCAATATTACGGATTATGACGACCTTGACATTGGATATCTCAAAATTGGAACTGGCTTCCAGTAAGCTACGTGCAATCGCCCACCCCATGCGCATTGCAATGATCGATCTTTTACACAACAACAATAAATTGAGCGTTACCGAAATATATAGCCAACTGGATATTGAACAGGCCTCTGCTTCCCACCACCTGAATATTTTAAAGAACAAAGGTGTGTTGATTTCGAGAAGGGAAGGGAAGAAAATTTATTATTCCCTGAAAAACGTGGTCTTGACCGAAATTATCGAATGCATCAACAGATGCAATGATGATTGAAAACAAAGAGTCTTTTTTTTTTTTTGACTGTCGGGATTTTTTTCGGCAGTTTTTTTTAAGGGGCAATCGTCAGGAATACTGTTAGATAATTGAATTCACCAAAAAAATAAAATCCTCTTTACTAAGCTGCTCGGCCCTTTTTGTCAATAGGTGGGAAATTTCTTCGCTTTCGTTGAACTTGAAAATTTTCAAAGGGTTCCGCAACATCTTCCTACGCTGGTTAAAGGCTGTTTTTACAAGGCTGACCAATAGCTTTTCGTCACAGCCGGGATGCTTTACATTGTTTCTCCTAAGGCGGATAACGGCAGACTTGACTTTTGGTGGTGGATAAAACACATTTTCGTTTACGGTAAACAGATATTCAATGTCGAAATAGATTTGCAGTAGCACGCTCAATATGCCGTATTTCTTACTGCCGGGTGGAGAGGCTATCCGTTCGGCCACCTCTTTTTGGAACATCCCTATTACTTCGGTGACCTGATTCCGGTATTCCAAGGCCCGGAAAAGAATCTGGGTTGAAATGTTATAGGGGAAGTTGCCTATTATCGAAAATGAATCCTTAAAAATCCCGGAAAGGTCATACTTCAGGAAATCGGCCTGTATTGTTTTTTCTTTTAATCCGGGAAATTGTTTGTTCAGAAATGCAATGGAATCCCTATCAATTTCAATAAGATAGAGGTTCTCTGTTTTTTCGATAAGGAATTTTGTCAACACGCCGGTGCCAGGCCCCACCTCGATTATGTCTTTACTATCAGGGGAGAGGGAGGAAACGATTTTTTGGGCAATATTTTCATCCCTTAAAAAATGCTGGCCGAGATGTTTTTTGGGTTGGACCATGTATTTGGGGGATTTAGCTTTCGTTTTCACTATCACCATAATTGAATTCAACTTTACTTTGAATCAATATCTCACTTAAAATATTTTTCAAGTTTCCTTGTTCTATTGATAGTTCCAATCTTGTTTTTAGTTGGTCAATATTGATTATTTCTTCAATACATCCCATGTATTTATCAACAACTGCTCTTATGGAATATTGTTCTTGGGCTTTTCCTTTTATCAGGCTTAATACTTCTTTTTCAGACTG
>JAADJA010000226.1 GCA_013151015.1 Chlorobiota bacterium | reverse complement strand
ATGATCTACAAGATCATAGGCGCGCCCAAGGGCGAAGGTACGAATTAAAATTTGTTTTGCTGTTTTCAATAATGGCGATTTTGAGCAATGCGAAATCGTACCGTCAAATTTCCAGTTTTATAAAAATGCACTTTAAGACACTTAAAAAAGAATTTGGGCTTGACTGGAAAAAACATCCGGCATACACTACGGTGCGCAACATAATCCAAGGGGCCGACCCAAAAGGGCCCGAGGCTTGTTTCCGTGCCCATGCCCAGTCCCTTGCGGACATGGGCACAACCGGCACAGGGCTTTGTGTTGCCGTGGACGGCAAAGTATTGCGCGGCAGCTTTGACAATTTCGAGGACAAAAAGGCCGCTCAGGTATTGAGCTTTTTTGAAACAGGGCAAGGGTTGGTCCTGGCCCATGAAAAAATTGAAGAAAAGACAAATGAAATACCGGTATTCCAAAGGCTGATAAAAGAGCTTGGCCTTGAAAACGCTGTTTACACCTTGGATGCCCTGCATTGTCAAAAAAAACTTTTGACATTGCCCAAAGCAATGACATAAGGTTGATAATACAACTCAAGGAAAACCAGAAAGGGCTTTTGCAAAACTGTAACGACATTGTCCGGTTTTCCCAAAATGGGGGCATATACCAAACTGCCGGTGAGAAAAACAGGAACCGTATCGAAGAAAGGACAGTTGAGGTGTATTATGGACAAAACGGCTTCATTGAAGACCAGCAGTGGGCAAAACACATAAAGACAACAATATCGGTTGAACGGAAGACCCAGGTTTACAACACAAAAGAAAAAGGATATAGGACAAGGCAAGAAAAGGCGGTATACTTGGCAAGCTACAAGGTAAGTGCAAAACAAGCATATCAACATATCAGGAACCATTGGTTCATTGAAAACAAAGACCACCATGTAAGGGACGTTACATTAAGGGAAGATTGTTCAAGGATTAGGGTAAACCCTGAAAACATTAAGAAGCTTTGCACTAAACATTTTACGGAGAAATAAAATTGACAATATCAATACTGAATTATATGAAAACAGCCTTCATTACTATAACCTATACGGTTATCAACAATTTATTTAGAATTGAACAGCCCTGGAGGAGGTTATAATTCATTTTGAAGTAAACCATTTGTTTCTTATTTTTGCAGATACCTAAAAGACATAAGACTCAACAAAATGGATACACTTGAAATAAAGGAGGAAAAGCTAAATCTTATTGCATGGATTGCAAATATTCAAGATGTTTCGATAATTGAAAAACTAAAAAGCGTCCAGGATAAGTATATTTCTATACCGAATTGGCAAAGGAAAGAAACAAATAAAAGATTATCTGAAATAGATAAAAACCCTGATAGTGCAATTGATTTTGACAAAATGCTTTCAGCCCTGGAGAAAAAACATGTCTTATAGGCTTATTACCTCACCGGAAACTGAAAAGGATATTGAAATAGCCATTCTTTGGTACAAAGAAATCCGGGACAATTTGGCACAACGTTTCATTCGGGATTTACGTTTTACCAGAAATTATATTCAGCAAAACCCTCAAAAAATACAAGTTCGGTATGACAATATCAGAATTGCCTTTTAAAAAAAATTCCCCTTTGGGATACACTACAGATTTGAAAATAACACAATTACAATTATTGCTGTTTTCCATACATCTGAAGACCCACAAAAATGGGGAAAACGATTATTGATACCAAATGACCATCAAAATAGATAAGCGGTAATCCCTTTCGGGGATAAACCCATCTCCCCAAGTTCATCATTGATCATCTCCAGGCGGTCCCTGATAGAAGATTCTTCATGGGGACTGTCTTTGATTTGTTTGTTTATTAGTTCTATCAACTTATTCTCAGGTTTATCATCCAAAGTTTTTAAATCCGAAACAAGCCCTTTCCGTACATGAATTGAAAACCCGATTTTTACATCATTGACCTGAATGGAACTTAAAAACGAATAATTGGGCGAATACCCAAAATTCCATTTCCAGGTAGCATATTTTTCCTCTTTTAATTTCTCGATTTCCCAAATATCTTCGGTTGTCATTTTATAAAAAGTGACATTGTTCCACGTATAAACATATTTGATGATCCGGTTCCTGAACTCCTCTATTTCCATTGGGGTTTTCAAAAAACCAGAAATATTGGCCACAATGCTCCTGTTCGATTTTACCGCCTTGTCATTAAACCTGTCCGGTATCACCTTCAATGCCTTTCCCAAATCCGTCAACACCGAAGAAAACAACAAAGTGCCATGGTGCAGCACCCGGTTCTTGAAAACGTGTTCCGCATTTCCCGAGATCTTTAAGCCATTAACCCGCAAATCGTTTTTCCCTTCAAAAACAGCAGGAACGCCCATCTCATTTAAAACAGCCAATATGGGATTCGTGAATTTTTTAAAATCGACCAGTTTCCCTTTCTCCCCGTTTTGGATAAACGTAAAATTGAGGTTGCCCAAATCATGGAAAACCGTTCCCCCGCCCGAAATACGGCGGATAACAGGTATTCCGTTTCCTTTCACATAAGGATAATTGATTTCGGCCAATGTGTTCTGGTGCTTGCCAACAATAATGGAGGCTTCATTTTGCCAAAGCATGAAAATATCCTCCCGGAAATTCTTCAGGAAATATTCCTCTGCGGCAATATTGAACCACGGATCGGTCTGTGGGCGGTGGACGATAATCATGGGAGGCAAGGAAATATGTATTAAAAAAAGAAAGAAGAGCCTCCTGCCGGACTTGAACCGGCGACCTGTTCATTACGAGTGAACCGCTCTACCAACTGAGCTAAAGAGGCAAGTCGGGATGAGAGGATTCGAACCTCCGGCCTCGTCGTCCCGAACGACGCGCGCTACCGGGCTGCGCTACATCCCGAAACCATTTTGTAATTCCCGAAAAAGGGGTTTCAAAATTTCCGGCTGCAAAGATACTGATTCCGAATAATAATCCGCAAATAAATTATTTTAAAAATAGGGAGCAGGATATTTCGTTATAATAAGCGAAAAAACTAATTTTATTTAAAAATATTTATAAATTTGCAGTTGTAAAAAACATAAACATCATGGTAAACAATATTATTAAAATTGCCCTGCTCATTTTTATAGCCGTACTGGCATATTACGTAGTCGAAAGTATCATGGGGCCGGTAAGGTTCAACAAAGAAGTGGATTCGAGAAATGAGGTGGTCATACAAAACCTCCGCGATATCCGAACTGTAGAAATGGCTTACAAAACCCTCAATGGCAAGTATTCGGCCAGTTTCGACACACTTATGGAATTCCTTAAAACTGGTGAAATACCTGTTGTGAAAATGGTTCCCGACCCTGAAGATACTACTTTTACCCGGAATATCCGCGATACCATTGGCTATATCCCCGTAATTGATTCTTTGTTCGGGAGAAGGGCAGGATATAATGTAAATACCTTAAAATATATCCCTTTTACGGATAATGTGATGTTTGAACTGAATGCCAGTGTAATCGACAAGGGGGGTGTGGAAGTAAATGTTTTTGAAGCCTCAGCCCCTTATGAGGAATACCTGAAGGGACTTAATGAACAAATGGTGTTGAACCTGATTGCTTCAAAAGAACAGATTGAAAAATTCCCCGGGTTAAAAGTGGGTTCGATGGTGGAGGCCTC
The DNA here is from genome assembly GCA_013151015.1 of Chlorobiota bacterium. Classification (GTDB taxonomy): domain Bacteria; phylum Bacteroidota; class Bacteroidia; order Bacteroidales; family JAADJA01; genus JAADJA01. The sequence continues at coordinate 5,446 of JAADJA010000226.1, read as the reverse complement.
AACCGATGGTAACTGGGAATAATAGGCCCTTATGCCTGATTTTTTCAATCCAATATTAAAGAAAAGCGATAAAGCCCTTGATAAGGCAAATCCTGAAAATTATAAACTATCCATCCAATTTTCATTGGATGGATTTTCTTTTTGTGTATTTGACCCACCGGCAAATAAATTCCTTGCAATCGAATCTTATTCAGTTCAGGGAAACCCGGGAATGGAAAAGTTTTGCCGTGAATTTGAAGATTTCACAAAAAACCATGAATTCCTGAATTCGGATTTTCCGGAGGTTTTGTTTTTAATGGAGACCCCAAAATCCACCTTGATACCGACCCCGCTATTTGATGAAACCGAAGTGCGGGCTTTTGCCGGTTTTAATTTCCCTGATGACGATAGCCTGGTGTTTTTGCATGATCGTTTGATCTATCCCGATACTTTTAACCTTTATGCCGTACCAAAATCCTTGATGGAAACATTGAAATCGTTGTTTCCACGGGCCAGGTTCATTTGTCACTCTTCGGCATTTATCGAAGGGCTGATGATACAATATAAAAACCTCCCGGAAGAGAAAAGGGTTTTTGTAAATACCCAAAACCCTTTCATCGACATAGTGATTATCGAAGGCAAAAACCTCCTTTATCACAATTCCTTTAAATATGCCACAAAGGAAGATTTTATTTATTACATCATCTTTGTTATGGAACAATTGAACCTGAACCCCGAAGAAACAGAGCTGATCCTTTCGGGCTTCATCGAAAAAAGCTCGTCTTTGTTCGAGATGGTGTATAAATATGTAAGGAACATCCGGTTCAGGGAATTATCGGGGAATTTTTCATATAGCTACGTTTTTGATGAAATCCCATCACACTATTTTACAAATTTGATAAATTCAGGATTGTGCGAATTATAAGCGGAAAAAACAGGGGAAGAAGAATCACAGCCCCGGCAAACCTGCCCGTGCGGCCCACCACCGATATGGCCAAAGAAAGCCTGTTCAACATTTTGAACAACCTTGTCGATTTTATGGATTTGGAAATCCTCGATCTTTTTGCCGGAACGGGAAATATTTCATACGAATTTGCATCGCGCGGCTGTAAAGCAATCACATCGGTCGATATTGATTTCCACTGCACCCGTTTTATTGTTGAGACCTCCGAAAAATTGAATTTTAAAAACCTTAAGGTTATCCGTTCAGATGCCGAAAGGTTTTTAAACAATGCCTGGACGAAATGGGACATTGTTTTTGCCGATCCTCCCTATACCATGGAAATTATAGATTTCATCCCCAAAATCATCCATGACCGGGATTTATTAAACCCGGATGGTTTGTTAGTTATCGAACACAACGAAACAAAGGACTTCTCAAATCATGAGGATTTTTTTAACCACAGGAAATACGGAAAAGTGAATTTTAGTTTTTTCCGTAACGAAGCCAAATAAGGAGGTTTCATTTTTCGTTTATGTAAAGCCAAATCTACCCTGAGCAAAAAAACCACAGCAATATTTGATATTTAGCAAATTATATCTACTTTTGCACTCCTTTTTAAAAAAGGAACAAGTAAAGTTAAACAACAATTAAACAACAAATTAATTTCTTATGGTAAATCAATATGAAACCGTTTTCATTATGACTCCCGTTTTGTCTGATGAACAGATGAAGGAAACGGTAAAAAAGTTTAGAGATTTCATTACAGGCAAGGGAGGTGAAATAGTCCTTGAGGACAATTGGGGAATGCGCAAACTGGCGTATCCTATCCAGAAAAAATCAACCGGTTTTTATCATCTCATGGAATTTAAAGTTGAAGGTGCGGTAATCCAGGATTATGAAGTAGCTTTCAAAAGGGATGAACGCGTTATGAGGTTCTTGACCGTAAAACTTGACAAGCATTCGATAGCTTACAACGAAAAGAAACGGAGATTGAAAAAAGAACAACAAACAGCCAAAGCTTAATTATCCACCTTTAAAAACCATAAAACAATGGCACAACAAAATTCAGATATAAAATACCTGACCCCGATAGCAGTTGATACAAAAAAGAAAAAATACTGCCGCTTCAAGAAAAGCGGGATTAAATACATCGACTATAAAGACCCTAATTTCTTGTTGAAATTTGTAAACGAGCAAGGGAAACTGTTACCGAGAAGGATTACAGGAACATCAACCAAGTATCAAAAGAAAGTTGCACAGGCAGTTAAAAGAGCAAGGCACATTGCCCTCATGCCTTATGTTGCTGACTTATACAAATAGGAGGGAAACGATATGGAAATTATATTAAAAGAAGATATCAAAGGACTGGGTTATACGAATGACCTGGTAAAAGTAAAATCGGGATATGCCCGTAACTACCTTATTCCAAAAGGGCTTGCTGTTTTGGCAACGGAATCTACAAAAAAGGTCCGTGCCGAAGATGTGAAACAAAAATCCTTTAAGGAAGAGAAAATAAAGAAAGAAGCCGAAACTTTGGGCAAGGCCCTTGAAGGCATTACCGTTAAGATTGGTGCAAAAGCTGCCGAATCGGGGAAGATTTTTGGATCGGTCAACAACATTCAAATTGCAGATGCCATCAAGCAGCAATTCAAGTATGACATCGACAGGAAAAAAGTGATTGTTGATGGTGAGCACATTAAAGAGGTGGGCACTTACACAGCTAAAATCGATCTCCATAAAGAGATTAAAGTGGATATAAATTTTGAAGTCTTTGCAGAATAGGCTTTCAATTGTAAATCCCACATAAAAATATGAAAACCCGGTTGTAGATACCGGGTTTTTCATTTCAGGTTGAATTTGAGGTGGGAACATTGGGATTTTTCAATCACCAAACTTATCTTGCTTCTCTTATTTCCGTTTTGTTTATTCCGCCTTTATCCGGCGTTGGATCTTTCATTGTAATGACACCAATTATAAGTTTAACCATCAACAGCAGTGCAATTGCATAGATTAATATGTATGTCCTGGATTTCCAGTTGTGTCTTTTAACAATTAATTCGGGTCCCATAACCTGATGTATTCTTGGCTTTTCTTTTTGCGATAAAAATAGAACTACAATTTTGAAATACCATGGCAGAATTCTGCCATAAAAAAAAATGGCAGAATACCACTATATTTTGTGTTTTTTGGGAACGGTCTGCACTTCGACAAGCTTAGTGTGACCGGGAAACACTTCGACAAGCATGGCCCGACCATAAAGGAAGGTCTGGTATCCTGTCGCAAATAATTAAAAAAGGGGAAGGGGAACAAACTTAGTCCAACATATCATTTTCGACTGCCCAACGGGCAAGGCCAACAGAGTTTTTCACACCGGCTTTGTTCATGAGATTTGCCCTGTGTGTTTCCACGGTATGGAAACTCAAATTGAACTTTTCGGCAATTTCATTACTGCTGTACTCTTCACAGATAAGTGTCAATATCTCTTTTTCACGGGAAGTCAATTTTGGGAAAAGTGGATCGTAAGCACTTCCACTGATTTCGTTCTGGAGCAAACTTATGGAAAGTTTATCGCTAAAATAAGTCCCCCCTTCGTGTACCCTTGTGATCGCGGTAATCAGTTCATCCTTGCTCGTGTCTTTCAGTACATATCCCGATGCACCGTATTTTATCATCCTTTTCACAAAACGCTTTTCAGAAAACTGTGACAACACAACCACTTTTACATCGGGATAGGTCTTGGTCAATATTTTGCAACAATCCAGACCATCCATCTGTGGCATATTGATATCGAGCAAGACCACATCCACGGGCTTATGCTTTACACGGCTAAGTACCTCAAGGCCATTGTGGGCTTCTTCAACAATATCGATTTCATGCACATCTTCCAATACGGTTTTAATCCCATCAATCATAAGTTGGTGATCATCTGCTACAAGTACTTTAATTGGAAGTTGATTATCCGACATGGGCAATATGATTTTAAAGTAAGTATTAATTTATCAGATTAAAAGAAATGTAAAATTACAAAAAAAGCGACAACAAATGATAAAAGATAAAATAGGTGTTAAGCAAATCTCAAGATACAGACTTTAAAATTGGGAAACCTAATAGAAGTCCCTTAAACATATTCGACAGGGATTTCAATATAACAACGAAAGCCACCCCCCGTTTCCGATTCCATGTTCACTTCGCCACTGAGGAAACTCACACGTGACTCTATCCCTTTTAGTCCGATGGAAATGTTTTCGGTTTGTTTGTCTATTTCAAAACCCACACCGTCATCGGCATAATGAAGCTTTAATATATCATCGGTATAGTTCAGGTTAAGTGAAATATTTTTTGCCACGGCATGTTTCAGGGTGTTGTTCACCAGCTCCTGTACGATACGGTACAACATGATCTCCTGGTTTTCGACAAGGCGTTTCGACTCTTCATTGGTATCCATTTTTGCCGACAGGCCGGGTGTTTCGTCCAATTGCTCGAACAGGTCTGCAAGGGCTTCATTAAGGCCATATTTGGTCAACAGGCCGGGCATCATATTATGGGATATCCTACGCACGTCAACCGAAGCCTGTTCCAATAATTTTCCGGCTTTATCCACCAAATCTTTGTTTTCAGGGTTTTTGTCTTTCAGGGCGGTGAATTGCATTTTGGCCGTGGAGAGCAAAACACCGATACCATCGTGGAGGTCTTTGGCAATGCGTTTGCGTTCTTCTTCCTGACCCTCCACCAGGGAACGGGCGGCAAGGAGTTTTTTCTCTTCTTCCAGTTGCTTGATCTGTTGCTCCGCAATGATTCGGTTTTTGTTTATGCGCTGGCGGTAAAAGGCAAAGAGTAAAATCAGGAATAGGAATATCCCAAGGGCAGTGTAGGAAATAATATTGCGTTGGGTTGTCTTTTCACGTATGGAAAGATCCTTTTTTAAATTTTCGTTTTCAAGGACAAGGATTTTGGCCTCGTTTTCCTTTTTCTGGTATTTTAGTTCCAGGTTGTTGATGGTCTCCATCTTTTCAACGCTGTACAACGAATCCTTTAGTTGAATGTATTTTGTTTGATAATGGAAGGCGTTTTTATAGTCGCCCAGTGTTTCGTAGATTGAATAAAGTTTATTAAAAGAAAGAAGATATGTCTGTGGTGAATTTGTGTTTTCCAAAACTATTAAAACGGAATCAAAGTAATCAATTGCATCTTGATACATTCCTTGTTCAATACAAATTGTCCCAAGGGAATATAAAGCACTATATTCAATTTGTATATGGCCTATTTCCCTCGAAACTTTTAAAGCTTCCTTTATGTCATCAATCCCATTTAAATAATCTCCTAGTTCATAATATACTGTTGATTTATTGATAAGAAGGAAAGCATATTCTGATTTGTTTTTTGATTTTAACGCAAACTCAATTCCTTGATTAAAATATTCAATGGCCTTTTTATAATCCCCCTTTCGTGTATAAACTATTCCTATGTACATTCACCATCCACACGCCCAGTTGTGCCGCCGCTTCACAGGCGCGCGCGACCGTA
>JAADJA010000174.1 GCA_013151015.1 Chlorobiota bacterium | reverse complement strand
CGATGGTGCTTATCAATAAAGAAAACAGCATCGTAGATGCGAAATTATGGTAGAACAAAATGGGCAACGAACAACAGCACCATCGGTGCGGCATTATGGTAACATAAAAAAAATAATAGAACACACACAAATAGAAAATTAAAATATTAAGACCATGAAACATAAAACCACCCACCGCAACAAAGCAAAACCAAATTTCCTTCTCTTGGTAACGATATTATTATCATTCCAAATGACAATTGTGGCTCAGGAATCAAAAAAACAAAAAAGGGGAAAAGAATACGAAATCGACAACAAGGTTTATCAAAAGATTTCCAACAGTCTTTTAAAACTATCGGATATACAACTGAGGGAGATAGGTTTTATCATCAACGATGATTCGGTTTTCTTTGACTCAAAATATTCGGAAAAGGGGAAAATACGCCATATCTCTTTTTGCAACGACAAAGGTTTTTGTGGCATCAATTTATCATCAGGAAAGAGGAATAAATCCTCAAAAAGAAAATTATCCGATTATATCCCAATTGCAATTTTACAGGGGAAAACCCCCATATTCGACATCAACCTTGAAGAGGGAGGGTCGGAAGTTGTACCCGTATTTTTAAAAGCAAACCCAAATTTACAATATCCCGGGGATATGATTATCCTCCTTTTCGCAACACCTACATTAAAAAAGAAGCTTTCGGGGATGGTGGATAATCCACAAAAATATTTAATGAACTATTGAAAAATCTTATTGGAAGTGAAATTCAAAAAGCATAAAGGCTCACATGGATAACATTGTAAATAACAAGCTTGGTTTTGAAAACCTTATAGATAAAGATATAATTCTTCCTGAAAATCGCACATCGATATTTCCTTTTGAAAAGTTAGGGTTTTCTGCAAAAAGAGTATTTTTCGGGAAATATGTTCAGGGAGTTGCCAAAATCATAAAGTTCTGTATTGAACTTATGTGCGGTTTCGGGATAGCCCTTGTCCCTAAGAAAAATGGAAATCAAGGAAATAGCTTTACTTGCATTTGGCAAATAGGTTATTTGTTTCCCTTCAGCCATTGGTCGATACGTTTTCTTGAATATTCTTCGGCCTCTTCTGCGGCCATTCCCATCCCGGCTTTCTCTTCGGCTTCGGCTCTGGTAATCATTTGCTCAAATTCCTCATCGGTGGCTGGCCTTCCGGGGAGGGCCCAATTGATTGGATCAGGTGGTTTTAAAGCTTCATCGGGTTTTTTTATTTCCAAAAAATCATCCTTTTCCTCACTAAAAGATTTGATTTTGATTTTTGGGTTGAATTCATTTAGGAATTTCAAGACCATATTGATTTCGTTGTCGGGTATTGTCAATAATAATTGTCCCATCTTTTTTACTTTTCCCACAAAATTACAAAAATCCATGCTATGTTAAAAAACTACTTCATCATCGCTTACAGGAACCTGTTGAGAAATAAAACTTTCTCTCTGATCAATATTTTCGGGCTGGCATTGGGAATGGCACTCAGTATCCTGATGTTCATGTATGTTTATTATGAGCTGGGCTATGACAGCTTTCATGAAAACAAGCAGGAAATTTACAGGGTTGTCCTGAAAATGGAGAGCAAGGAAGGTGATCCCGAAATTGCCGCCATTACCAATGCGGGCGTTGGGCCTTCAATGTTAAAGGAATTTGCAGAGGTGAAAAATATAGTCCGGTTTTCCGATCCGGTAAATGGTTATTTCAAATCAAAAGATAAAAGCTATAAGGTGGACAAGGTTACTTATGCCGATTCGTCCATCTTCAATGTTTTCTCTTTCCCGCTTATCAACGGCAATAGTGAAACGGCTTTGATAGAACCTTATACGGCCGTGATCACAGAAAAGACAGCCCGTAAAATCTTTGGCAATTCAAATCCCATTGGTGAAACAATCCGCTACAACAATAATGATGATTATTTGGTAACGGGTGTTGTGGAAGACCCACCGGCAAATTCAAGCCTTCAATTTGATGCTCTCCTTTCGTTTACAACGCTTTATGAAAAACCCAATGTGTTCCTTGGTTGGGACGGTGGTTATAACTATTATACCTTTGTCCTCCTGAACAAAAACAGTTCGGTGGAAAACCTGAAAGCCCGTTTCCCCGAATTTATGGAAGAGCAGATTAACCGCGAATACCGTGATGTAGGCTGGTTCGTGACCTTGATGATCGAACCCCTCAAAGATGTGCACCTCCATTCCATTGCCGAATATGATTTGCCCAATAAAGGGGATTTGGGCAGGATTTACATTTTTGCGAGCATTGCTCTTTTTATTTTATTGATTGCGTGCATCAATTTTATAAACCTTTCGACCGCAAGGGCCATGAAAAGGGCAAGGGAAGTGGGTCTTAGGAAAGTGGTGGGGGCTTCCAAGGGGCAGCTCGTAAGGCAATTTATCGGCGAATCGGTCTTGATTTCGGTGGTGTCGTTATTGTTTGCACTTTTGTTTATCGAAATAATACAAGGGAAATTCAATGAGTTGATCTCGTCCGATTTCGAGTTTTTCGGGCAGTCGGGATTTGTCCTTTTATTGAGTTTGATTATCGTTACGCTGTTCGTGGGTTTTGTGGCAGGGAGTTTCCCGGCATTTTATATTTCGGGTTTCCAGCCGGTGGCTATCCTGAAAGGCTATTTCAGTACAAAAAAAGGAAAACCGGTTTTGAGGAATATCCTGGTCACTTTTCAGTTTTTTATTTCCGTGGTATTGATTATTTCGACCATCGTTATTATTTACCAGCTCAATTTCCTTAACAACAAAAGCCTTGGTTTTGATAAAAATGATGTGGTGCTTGTGGAGCTGAACAGCAAAACATCCATGCAGAAGGTGGGTGTTTTGAAAAATGAATTCCGAAATGTCCCCGGGGTAAAAGGTGTGGCCGCTTCTACCTCATTTCCGGGTGTCGGGTTGACAATGAACGGCTATTTTCCCGAAGGCTCCGAACATTCCATTATGATCCATGTGATGGACGTGGATTTTGATTATTTGGATTTGTTGAAACTGGACATTGTGGAAGGGAGGAATTTTTCACAGGATTTTGGAACGGATTCCACGGCCTATTTAATCAATGAAACCCTTGCCAAGCAATTGAACTGGGAAAACCCTGTTGGGAAATACATCCGCAGGGACGGTAAACACAAAGTTATAGGAGTGGTGAAGGATTTTTATTTTTCCTCTTTGCACGAAAAAATCGGGCCACTTCTTATCACCCTGAAACCCTGGGATTACTACTACTACCTTTCCCTGAAAATCAATCCCGGTAACAGGGAAGCAACGCTGGAAGCCATTGAAGAGGCATGGAACAAGGTTGTTCGTGATGAAGCTATCAATTATTATTTCCTTGATGCGAGTATCCGGGATAATTATCAAGGCGAACGGCAAACAGCCCAGGCATTTATTTGGTTGGCCGTTATCTCGATAATCATTGCCTGCCTGGGATTGTACGGACAGGCTGCTTATAGTGCCGAGCAGCGTACAAAGGAAATCGGTATCCGCAAAATCATGGGTGCAACTTCACAGAATATCCTTTCCATATTATCGGGCAACTTTGCGAAGATAATCGTGATTGCCAATCTGATTGCCTGGCCGGTTGCATGGTATTTTATGGGAAAATGGCTACAGGAATTTGCATTTCATATCAACATTACGTGGTGGATATTTGCCATCACCCTGGGATTGTCATTAATTATAACCGCCTTAACCATTTTTTCCCAGGCCATTAAAGCTTCAAGGGGAAATCCGGTGGATGCGTTGAAGTATGAATAAGAAAGAATTAGAATAACACAAGTGTCAATAATTGTTTTTAGAAATTTAAAAAAACACCATGATTTGGATTTTGATAAAAACGTCGTTTCGGAACCTGCAAAGGTTTAGGCTATTCAGTTTGATCAACGTACTGGGACTTGCATTTGGGATGGCCATTGTTTTTATTATCCTTTTGTTTGTCTGGCATGAGTTTTCTGCCGATAGGTTCCACACGAATTATGATAATATTTACCGGATTGAAGGAAGCAGCAGTCCGAGTGTTACCTATCCTACAGGGACAATTATCCGGCAAGCAATCCCCGAAATAAAAGCATCATCGTTAATGTCCATGAGTATCCTCAATTATTCCGATCCTGAAAACGACAATACTTTTGAAATTCATATTAGTTTGGTTGACAATAGTTTCTTCGACATTTTTACCTTCCCATTTGTTGTGGGGAACAAAACAAACGCACTTGTTGACCCAAACTCAATTGTGTTGTCGGAATCCATGGCACATAAAATATTCGGGGACACAAATGCCGTGGGCAAAATAGTTGCACTAAAGGATAATTTCCATCATTTGGAATTGCATTTGAAAGTTACTGGCGTGATGGAGGACGTCCCTTCCAACTCAAGCATTATAACAGATGCTTTTGCTTCTATTGAACTGGCCACAAAAACAATGAACAGGAAAATAAAGACCGATTGGCGCAACTGGAGTTTTCAGCTTTTTGTTTTGATGAACAGCAATTCCACTCCCGTAGATGTTTTGCCAAAAATCAACGAAACCCTGCATTCTTCTATGGTTGAATCGGGGTGGAAAACGCAGGAAGAACTGGACAAAGACCTGGCGGAAGGGGATTATTCGTTTACTTACCAGGCTTTTGGCGATTTATATTTTTCGGTTTCCGATTATTGGCTCAACCATGGCAATAAAAAACTTGCCCGGTTATATTTGTTTATTGCCATTATCATTTTAACGATTGCCGTCATCAATTATATAAACCTCAGTACATCCATAGCAAGTCAGCGGGCCAAAGAGATTGGCCTTAGAAAATTGCTCGGGGCCGACAAAAAGGGCCTTTTGTCACAAATATTTTTTGAAACCCTTACAATCACTTTGATAGCACTTGTTTTGTCGCTGTTGCTAATCGAATTGTTTCAGCCGGTAATCCTCGATTTATTGCCAAAAAACGTAAGTCTGCCCAATATTTATAATCCCGTTGTTTTATTGATATACCTGACGGGAGGCATATTCATCGCGTTTATCTCGTCCCTCTATCCGGCTTTGTTCCTTTTCAGGTTCATGCCGATGGATGTTGTTAAGCCTTCGGGGAGCATAAACCTGAAAAGTGGAAATGTGCGCAGGGCACTGATTTTTTTTCAGTTCATGGTTTCGGGCATCTTCGTTTTTTCGGTAATATTGGTCTGGGAGCAATTGGATTATCTCAGAAATTATGATTCCGGGTTCAAACAGGAAAACATTATTTCGATAAGGGCAAGTTACGATATCATGGAAAATTCACAGGTTTTCAGAAACAAGCTTTCACAGATTCCCGGGATAAAGAATATTTCGTTTTCCGAAAATATCCCTGCAGATCTGGGTTCGTACTGGGGCGGGGAATTCTCGAACGGATACGAATATAATTTTGCCAAGATTGATGTGGATTCTTGTTTCATGGATATTTTTGGGTTGCGGGTAATAAAAGGGAAAACCTTTAGGGAAGCCTTGCTCCAGGGCGAAGAATACCCAGTGCTGATAAACGAAAAAGCGGAAAGGGAAATAAATTCGCCCGAAGTCTTGAACCTAAGTTTCAGGGACGAAAATTATAGAATAGTAGGCATTGTCAGGGATTTTAATTTCCTTTCGGCAAAGGAACCCATTGAGCCGCTGATGCTTATTTATAAACCGCATCCAAACTGGGGCCGGGCCATAATCGAACTTTATGGCAGTAATATGGAAACGATCAATAAAATTTCGGGGATATGGGGAACCTTGACAAATGCCCCGTTTGATTATTCGTTCGTAAAAGATGATTATGCGCGGGCAATAGGAAATGAGGAAAAGCTTGCCGACATCATTGGCGGGTTTACCGTTGTTTCATTGGTACTGTGCTTCCTTGGGCTTTTTGGCCTTGTGACTTTCATGCTTGACCGGAGAACAAAGGAAATGGGAATACGCAAGGTATTGGGTGCATCCTATCCCGAATTGTTTGCTTTATTGTCAAGGGAATTTGTAAGATTGGTGGTTGTTGCAAATATTATCGGGCTTCCCGTGGCCTGGTTTTTCCTCAATAAATGGCTCACCGATTTCCCCAACCGGATTACCATTTCATGGTGGATGTTCCTGGTTTCAATTGTCCTGCTGAGCGTCCTTTCCCTGATAACGATCCTAATTAAATCGAACCATGTTTTTAAAACAAATCCTGTGGATGCGTTGAAATATGAATAGGTATGGATTCTGTTGCTAAATAATTATTTTTGTGGCACAATACGAATATAAAATGGAAGAGAACAAACAAAACGAATTAATGGTTCCCGATGAAGTGGTGATGAACAAAATATTTGTCATACGAGGGGAAAAGGTAATGGTTGACCGGGATTTGGCGTATTAATAAGGAGTGGACACAAAGGTGCTAAAACAAGCTGTAAAGAGAAATATTGAAATATTTCCTGGGAATTTCATGTTTGAATTAACACAAGAAGAGTTTCACAACTTGAGGTCACAAATTGTGACCTCAAGTTGGGGAGGCCAGCGATATCTGCCTTTTGTTTTTACCGAACATGGGGTTTTACAACTTGCCAATGTAATAAGGAGCCAACGTGCCAGAAAGATGAGCATCCAAATCATAGAAATTTTTGTGAAAATGCGGAAGGTCTTAACAGGCACGTTAAACATTCGATTGGAAATAGAGGATATAAAAAAGAAACTTGATACTCATGATAAGAATATTGAGTTGATGTTTAGTTATCTTGATGAACTTATTGAGAAACATGAAAATCAAAGACCAAGAAAACAAATAGGATACAAAAGACAAAACGAAAAACAAACATGAAAACAAAACTCATTTTATTCCTAACGGTTCTATTCTTTTCTGGTAATATAAAAGCCCAAGACAGTAAAAAATCCAATATCTCAAACCTGATCGACAACTGGCATAAGGCTGCCGCTGATGCAGATCAAAGAGCCTACTTCGGGTTTATTGCCGATGACGGTGTTTACATTGGAACCGATTCAACCGAAATTTGGAACAAACAGGAATTCTTTGAATGGTCGAAACCCTATTTTGAAAAAGGGAAGGCATGGAGTTTTACCTGTAATAGCCGGAATATTTATATTTCTGATGATGGGCTGTTTGCCTGGTTCGATGAATTGCTCAGTTCCGGGAAAGTTGTTTTAAGGGGTTCGGGGGTTTTGCAAAAAGGTGATTCAGGTTGGAAGTTGAAACACTATGTGCTTTCCTTGCCTGTGCCAAACGAGAAGTTTAAAGATGTTGTGGAGGTGTTGAAAACATTGCCGGAAGAGAAGCGGGAAAAAGAGGAATAAAATGTCTGTTCTCACAGAATCTCATCAATGGAATCAAACTCCACCCTAAAGGTCGTTCCCTCGCCTGCCCTGCTGTTGCAGTAAATCTGTCCATTCATGGCTTCCACATATTTCTTCACAATGGGCAAACCGGTTTTGTCCGTTTTACGGCCATGGGCCTTGGGGTTATCAAAAAGTATCTTGAGGGCTTCATTGCTGATGCCTGGGCCTTCATCGCTTATTTCAACACAAACTTTGTTTTCTTTTTGGAAAAGATCAATGGCGATGGTTTTCTCCCTTGGTGAAAATTTAATGGCATTGGAAAGAAGGTTGTCAAGGATCAGGTATATGAAATTACTGTCGGCAAGAATGCAAAGCTCATTCAAATTCAGGCTAAGTTCAAGTTTCTTTAAGGAAAGGGTATATTTGAAACTTTCTTCCAGTTGCCTTACAATATCCGCAAGGTTAACTTTTTCGTTCTTCAGATTATCGCGTTGCAATTCGATAATGTCGATATCGAGGGTTTGGTTGATGAGGCTGTTCATCTTTCGCAGACTGTTTTGTACCAGGCGCAAATATTCCTGTTGGTCGGGGTGCAGGTTTTCGGTTTCCTGTTGAAACAGATCCACGACGCACAGGCTGCTCGTCAATGGGTTTCTCAGTCCATGGGAAACAAAACCGATAAGTTCGTTTTTTTCTTCGTTCAATTTGGTGAGTTGCGCATTCCGTTTTTCCAGTTCGGTTTTTTGTTCCAGGATATTCCGGTGCTGGATTTCGATTTCGTTTTTTTGTTTCTGGATTTTCAGGTAACTCCTGGCCAGTTTGCTTTCCAGTTCGTTCATCTCCCGTATCCTGCGGATTACTTTTTTCAGGACACCTTGGGTGACCTCAGGTTTATCGATCAATAATTTATAGAAATCCTCCTGTCCGAGAAGATAAAGGGTAGTTGGCTCTTCGGTGGTTATGGATGCCGAACGGACTTCTTCGTCGAACAAAGCAAATTCACCAAACACCTGACCCTTGACCAGGCGCGAAAGCACATGGCCCCCATCGTGCACACGCACACTGCCTTCTTTGATAATGTACATCTTATCGCCCTCTTCCCCCTTTTTGAAAATAACCTGCCCCCTCCCCATACGAACCTCAGTAAGGACAGATGCGATTTCATAAAGGACGAAATTTTCGGTTTCCGAAAAAATGCGCGTATTCTTCAGGACAGAAATTTTGTCATCTATCGTTGAAATGGAAATTGAAGAACCCATGGGTGCGGTTTTGCTTGTTTTACTGATATATTTTGTATGACGACAAATATAGGGATTCGTTACAGGAGTTTGGGTTCAAAAATTATTTTTCAGGCCATCTTTGTATTTCTGTCAAAAATTATGAGTTTTCCCGTACCTTCAGGTCGGGGAACAACTCATTTCCTTTTAAAAGCCAATGAAACAAGTTTTGCAAAAAGAATACCCTCTGCCCATCACGGTTTGCAAAGGTTTTATACTATTTCCTTGTTCACTTTCCCTGGTTTTCGAGACGCCTGTGTTCTCGCCTTCTTCGGTCAAACAGGTTTATTGCACCACGATTTTCCCACTCAAAATTTTTCCATCTATCTCTAACCGGTAATAATAAACCACCCCGGCTTTTGAATGCCTTGTGTCCCAAACTGTTTTTTCCGTAAGTAATGGCAACTCCGCAACCTTTTGCCCATAAACGTTTACGATTACGACCGTCATTACACCAAGGGGCGTCATTCCGAATCCCTGCGCCTGGCTTTTTGTGGTTGGCTTTTTGTGGTGGCATGAGGAATCCCATGGCTATTATGGTTGTCGCTTGTAGGTTGGTTTTTGTTGGGTGTGTTATTGTTAAGTGCGGCTTGCGATAATTCAAACACCACATAATCCCTTGCCGGGTTGGGGTAAACCTTTAATTTGTTTTCAGGGAATGCTTCATAGTCCGTTACAAAGGTGGTGGTGTCCTCCTTTACCTCAAATATCCACACATCGGGCATATCGGCATAAAGGCCAAAGGGCACGCAGCCCACATCAAAGGAGGGCCCTTTGTTGAACTGCCCGGCTATCACAAAGTCCGTATCGCTCTTTTTTATTCCACCGAACCAGGTTTCTTCATTGCCAAGCCCCCCAATGCACTGCTGCCACAGGAGTTCACCTTCTCCGCTAAGTTTAACGAGCCATATATCTTTGCTGTATTCGCTTTGCGAGTGGTTGCCCACCACATCCCCATCCTGGGATTCTGTATTTCCAAAAAACAAAATCCCATTATCACTTGTCTCAAAAATATTGATTGTCCATTCGTCCAATGAACCACCATAACACTTTTGCCATATAATATTGCCAAAAAAGTCAATTCTAATAATCCAAATATCGTTGTTGCCATGCCAGTTAGAACCTGTTAAATCTCCATCGTCAGAACCCCCATATGCTCCTATGACAAATCCATCATCTAATTCAAGTATTGCAACAACGCCTTCATCACCACTTCCGCCATAACAGCTTTGCCATTCAATGTTTAATTCAGGGTCGAGTTTTACTAGGATCGCTTCAGCATTTTCGCTATATGGATCACAAATTAGGTTGCCCCCCCCCTGTATTTTAGAAGCCCCACCTACCAAAAAGCCCCCATCACTGGTTTCAATTAATGCCTGCCCAAAATCAAAGCCAGAGGTGCCAAGGGACTGATCGGCCACAATTGTGCCTTCGCTGTTTAGTTTCACCATCCATATGTCGTAAAGGCCGTACCAATTGCTTATGTCCCCATCGTTGGAGCCTGTCCAGCCCAGGGCAACAACGCCCCCGT
>JAADJA010000042.1 GCA_013151015.1 Chlorobiota bacterium | reverse complement strand
TCGTAGTTTTTGATGGTTTTTATTTGCCTGTCGGTCAATCCCAATTCTTTCCATTTATTTGGGGGCAAATTATTTGGATCGAATGGGAAGGGGTGCAATCTGGAAATATCCGGTTTATAATAATTTCGAATGGATGCAAGTGAATCGCTTATCCGTTTCTGCGATTCTTCAAATTCACGGACTTCCTTTTCAAAACCGGAAAAATCAACATTTTCTTCCCTAAGGAAATAAGGGAGCAAAAGGTTTATCAAAAGAAGTACGGCCAACAGCAAAAGCAAACCAACGATACCTCCCCTTTCAATCCGGTTGAAGTTGAAGTAATTCTTTATTTGCCGTTTTATGGAAGACACTTTGTTTACTGGTTTTGGTTTTATTTGAATTGAAAAATATCACATTACAACATAAACCCCTTTTCGCACTGAAACTTTAACGCCTTATCACATTATCGCATTGAAGCCTTGAATCATTATCGCATTGAATCCTTGAACACTTATCGCCCCGCTCAACATTGAAGCATTGTAGCCTTATATCCTTGAAGCATTATTTATAAGCCTTGATCTCACCGTTTTTCAATTTCCTCCAATAATCGTTCAAATCCCTTCTCACCTCAGGTGCAAGTATCAACAGGCCCAGGATATTGGGAACCGCCATGGAAAGGATCATCATATCCGAAAAGTCCATAACAGACCCCAAATTAGAGGAAGACCCAACAACAACAAACAAAAGAAAAAGGACGAAATAGAAATATTTGGCCACGTTCCTGCTTTTGAAATACTTTTCGGAAAAATCGCCAAAAAGATAATCAAAGCCCTTTAGGCCATAGTACGACCAGGAAATCATCGTGGAAAACGCAAACATAAAAATAGCTACCACCAATACATATGGAAACCACGAAATAACGGATGAAAAAGCTTTTGAAGTCAATTGTGCACCTTCGAGGTGCAGTGAATTTTCATAAGTCCCGGTAAAAATAAGGACAAGGGCCGTCATTGTACAAATCACCACCGTGTCCACAAAAGGTTCGAGCAGGGCCACAAAACCCTCGGTGACCGGAGTATCTGTTTTAACGGCAGAGTGTGCAATGGCCGCGCTGCCCACGCCCGCTTCATTAGAAAATGCTGCCCGCTGGAAACCCACGATCAAAACCCCAAGAAACCCTCCTTTTAAAGCATCGGCATCAAAAGCCCCGTCCCAGATCAAGCGGAAAGCTTCGCCGGTATGGCTGATGTTCATAAAGATAATCACCAATGCCGCACCCACATATACCACGGCCATAATCGGCACTATCTTATCCGTAACCCTGGCGATACTCTTAATTCCACCTATGATAACAATTGCGACAAGAATTGCCATTATTACCCCAAACTCAAAGCCATAATTTGAAATGCCGGGAGCCACATAAGCAAATTGCGCAAAGGCCTGGTTTGCCTGAAACATATTGCCACCCCCAAAGGAAGCCCCGATCACAAGAACGGCAAACACGAATGCGAGCACAGCACCAAAACCTTTCATCCCTTTCTTTTTCAGGCCATCGCGCAAATAGTACATTGCACCACCTGAAACAACCCCGTTTTCATCGATCTTGCGATATTTCACCCCGAGCGTACATTCCGTAAATTTGGAAGCCATTCCCAACAAACCCGCAACGATCAACCAGAAAGTGGCACCGGGCCCGCCAATTGAAATGGCAACGGCCACACCCGCAATATTCCCAAGCCCGACCGTAGCCGAAAGGGCAGTCGTTAAAGCCTGAAAGTGTGTCACCTCGCCTTTATCATTTGGATCATCATATTTCCCGCTCACCAATTGGATGGCATGTTTGAAGCCCCTGAAATTAATGAACCGCATAAAAACCGTAAATGTTACGGCCCCCAAAACCAGCCATACCACAATAAAAGGGATATGTCTTTCAACAGGGTTCCCATCGGTATCAAGAACAACTTTTCCAGCTTCGTCATGGATAACGGGATCATGGGCCCCAAAAAACTCAAAAGGGTCGAAAAACAAAAAATCGCCCAACACTTCCACGGCGGGCGCAAATGCCCGATCGACACGGTCGCTCAATGTAAGTTCTTCCGATGTCCGGGAATCCCGTTCACCCGGCAACTCATTGCCAGTAGAGGCCCGAAGTGTATCCTGGGAAGCAGATGATCTTGAAAAAGCCTGGGTTGGAATAAATAAAATTGCAAAAAACAATGGAAGTAAAAGTCTTTTAACCATAGGGGATTTTATTAAAATGAACCGATTTAAAAACGACGGCTAATTTAGCAAAAGTATCTTTTGAAAAATGATTGCCAAGCCAAATAATAATTTGAAGCAGGATATTTATAAATGAAATAGCGTGTTAAAACCCGTTTTTGAATTCATCGAAAAAGAAACTGCAAGGTTTTTCATAATGTTTTTTCAAAAGTAATCATGTTTTCCAAATATAAAATAGTTTACTTCCATTTTTTTTGTTTGATCTTTGGCAAGTTAAAAGTCATTCGTAAACTATACTTTGTTATTTTTGAAAAATGATTTTAAGTATTTCCTTCCATTTCGATTTTTATCCCATTTTGATCGTAGCGGCCATTGCCTGGTTGGTTCCCATGACCATGTCCTTGCTCCGGCTGAATAAAATCCCGGCGGTCATCGTGGAAATTATCCTTGGTTTCTTTGTCGGGAAATACCTTTTGGCATCCGCCAATGAAGTCAGTATCCATATTTTGGATTTCTTTGCACTCACCGGTTTTGTTTTCCTGATGTTCATGAGCGGGCTGGAAATAGACGTGAGCAAAATCCTGGCCTCCTTTCCCCGGAAACGGCTGAACGTTTCCCGTTTTTTGAAAAACCCATTGTTGGTAGGGATCGCCTCCTTTATCATCACCCTTGCCCTTTCATGGATTGCCGCCGGTTTCCTGTCGGGCATGGCCGACATAAAAAGCAACTGGTATTTTGCCCTCATCATGGTCACTACTTCGGTGGGGATTATTTTGCCCATCCTGAAAAACCGTAGCGAGATCGGTACGCGTTTCGGGCAAATGATCATCATTGCTGCTGCCGTTGCCGATGTGCTCAGTATCATCCTTTTTACGTTTACGGCCTATGTCCTTAAAAACGGTTTTCAATGGGAAATACTTTTGATACTGGGGCTTTTTGCCGCTTTTTACCTTTTCTACCGGATTGGCTTGCGTTTCAACAAAAATAAACTTTTCAACAAAATCACGTTCCAACTTGCCCATGCGGCTTCGCAGATAAGCGTAAGGGGAACCATATTGCTCATCCTCATTTTCGTGGTCCTTTCACAATATATTGATGAAGAAGTGATCCTGCTCGGTGCTTTTCTCGGGGGCTTGCTGCTCTCCATTTTCCTGCACAAGGAGCGGTCGTTGCTGATGTTGAAACTGGATGGGATGAGTTTTGGTTTTTTCATCCCTGTGTTTTTTATCATGGTCGGCGTTGAATTCGACCCGGCCGCCCTCAAGGAATTCGACAGTTCATTGGGATGGTTCCTGATCCTGCTCCTTGTCACTTTGTTTGCGGTTAAGGTAATCCCATCAATGTTGTGGGGAAGGTTGTTCGGTTACAAAAAGGCCATTTCGGCGGGCTTCCTGATGTCTTCCCGATTAAGCCTCATCATAGCCGCTTCGGCCATTGGCCAGGATCTGGGTGTGATTTCTGCTGGGGTAAATGCCTGCTTCATACTGATGGCGGTTACCACATGTTTCCTTTCGCCCACCATCTACAATTTATTGAACAAGACCGATATTTTGGCTGGCGGCAAAACCATAATCATTGGGGGGAGCAGCACGGGCGTCCTCCTTGCACGCCGCTTGTCCATTCATGGGTTCACTCCAGTGATAGTGGAAAAACACGAAAAAAGGTGTATCGAGATAAAAGCAAAAGGGATCCATGTTTTTCGGGGCGATGGTTTGGACCAGGAACTTTATACAAAACTGAAATTGTCCGATTCGAATTATGTGGTGGTCGAAACCAATTCCAATGAACTAAACCTTCGGATTTGTGAGCTTTTGCGAAAAGAACTTCAACACGAAAAAATAATTTCACGGGCAGGGAACCGCTCCATCGAAGAATCCTTAAAAGCCATTAACGTTGAAACCATAGATGCACGAAGGGTTTTGGCCACCACCATCGAAAACCTCATCATCCGTCCGACCACCTATCATACGTTGGTGGAATCATTTGAAAATTTCAGTGTGGAGGAAATTGCCATCACCAATACAAAACTGGATGGGCTTCAATTAATGGAAGTGCCCTTTCACCGCGATGCCATTTTGATGATGATAAAAAGGGACGATAAATTATACATCCCTCACGGCGAAACCTATTTCAAGATGGGCGACATTATCCATGTGTTCGGGACAAACACGGCTTTGGGGGAAACGAGGAAGAAATTGCATGGGTAAATTTCGAACCTTTTGGATCGAAGTAAGATTTTGCGGTGGCGACCCGAAAGGTTGAAAAAAACACAAAAGTATTGGTCTCCCTAATACTGTTTCCCGATTTCCGAAATCATTTTCCTACAATATTCGTGTTCTCGAAAGTACAGAATAGAAGTCCCCATAATAATGTTTTGGTGCTCTGCACCTTTGTTGATTTTTTCATCTTTTTCTACATATGTCAACGGTGCTCTGCACCTGATTGATCTATAAGAAAAAATGGATTTCAAAACCGGATATAATATCTTGATTAATTGTTGTTTAATAATTCACTATAAACGAAGTTAACGCCAATACGCTTACGATAAACTATTTTTATCAAGGATTGATAATAGATTCCATTTATTCGACGAAACTTCTCCGTCTTATCCTTTCTCCGATAAGATTTTCTTCATATAGACAATCTGTTCCGGAGTGCCCAACACGAACAGTTTGGAACCGGGGTTCACCTTGGTATCAGGCGAGGGGTTCAGAATATACCTGCCATCGGCTGTTTTGTAACCAATGATATTGGCGCCCGTTTTTCTTCTGATACCTATTTCATAAATGGTCTTGCTTTTTACTTTATCGGGCAAATCGGGGCATACGATTTCTTCCAGCATTGTAGGGTCTTCGCCATGAACGGAAACATGTTCCAGGAACTCGATAATGTCAGGCCGTGTAACCAGATCGGCCATGTGCGCACCACCGACACTTTCGGGCATAACCACACTATCAACACCCGCCATTCTCAGTTTCTTTTCAGAACTACCGCTCGAACCCCGGCTGATAATGTTCATGTCCGGGTTCAATGCCCTTGCCGTAAGCACCACATAAAGGTTATCGGCATCCATGGGCAATGTGGTGATAAGGGACTTGGCAAATTTGATATTGGCTTTTTCGAGCGTCTCGTCCTGTGTGGAATCGCCCAAAATAAAAATGGCCTTATTGTTTTCCGATTCTCCTGAAATCACCTGTGGGTTGCTATCAACTACGATACAGGGCTGTCCCTGTGCCAACAACTCCTTTACGACCTGTCGTCCGTTCCGGCCATATCCGCATACTATAACATGGTTCTGCATTTTCTTTATTGTTTTTGATTTATAGCCTGTCAGGAAAAAATGCAACTGCCCTTCAAAAAAATGGGTGGAAATGGTGGTAAGGGCATAAGCATATGTCGTGAAACTAAAGATTATCAGGAACATGGTAAATATCTTCCCGCCATCGCTCAGCTTGTGCACTTCGCCAAAACCCACCGTGGACACGGTGATCACGGTCATGTACAGCGCATTCAAAAAGCCATCCTCCTCGATGATCATATAGCCCGCCACCCCCATTATAATGATGGAGAGCATCAGGACCAACCCGATAACGATCTTTGAACGACTTGATAATCTTTCCATTTTTCAAACTTAACCTCACAAAGATAATAAGGATTTCTTTAACGATCTTGTCCCGGAATTGAATGATAAAAAACAGCTATGATTCACGTAACAAAACAAAGTTAGCCTTGAAACAGGCTTATTTTGGTTATTGGGTTTGGGGTTGTTGACCACAAATAAAGTTCACCACCTCTGCCACATCCAGGTTATTTGCAAAAGCCAATAGATAAGAAGGATCGTTTTTCGGAACCCGTCCGTATTTCAGGTAGCTGGACCATATATGTTCAATATACCAATTGGGTTCTTCGCCCCAACGACGATCAATGGATTTTCTCCTTAGGAAATTTCTTTTTGTGATCTCAATAAAAACTTTCCTGTCATAAAGCCGGTTGATTTCCTTGTCGTAAAAAGCCATCAATCCTTCGGCTATTACAATATCAAAATTGCCCTGGTTTTTTATTATGGCCGTTTTAAACTTGGCAAAATCAATAGAAGCAGGTATTTCCCAATCAACCCGATCTTTTATACGGGGTTGCTGTTCCACAGGAAAAACAAAATTATCCTGGCACAGGGTTTTGATTTTCTTGTCCGGGCAATTTTCCTTAATACTCTTTGCGAGCCAGGATTTCCCGGCATTGCTTGCACCTCCGATACCTACAATCATTTATTGGGAATTAGGGAACAAAAGTAGCGAAATAAAAAAAGCAGTTGCCCGGATTGGACAACTGCATCGTTAATTATGACAATTATTTATTGTAATGGCAATTTAAAGGATTCCCTGATCGAGCATGGAGTTGGCCACTTTAAGGAAACCCGCAATATTTGCGCCCTTCACATAATTGACATATCCATCTTCTTCGGTTCCGTTCTTCACACATGTTGCGTGGATACTTTGCATGATATGGTGCAGTTTTTCGTCCACTTCCCCGCTTCTCCAATTGAGTTTCATCGCATTCTGCGACATCTCCAGCCCCGAAGTGGCGACTCCACCTGCGTTTACTGCTTTGCCCGGGCCAAAGAGAATTTTATTCGCCTGCAGGATTTCCACAGCCCCGGGCGTGGAAGGCATATTTGCACCTTCGGCCACACACATACAGCCGTTTGCCACAAGCGCATTCGCATCTTCTTCATTCAATTCGTTTTGTGTGGCACAAGGCAAAGCAACATCACATTTCATTTCCCATGGATGTTTTCCGGCAACAAATTTTGCTTCGGGGAACTCTTCGGCATAAGGCTGGACAATATCCTGGTTAGAAGCCCTGAGTTCCAACATATATTCGATTTTCTCGCCGGAGATACCATCGGCATCGTAAACATAGCCATCAGGGCCGGATATTGTTACTACCTTTCCACCAAATTCGGTTACCTTTTGTGCTGCTCCCCAGGCCACATTTCCAAATCCCGAGATACAAACTGTTTTCCCTTCAAATGTCTCTCCTTTTGTTGCAAGCATTTCCTTTGCAAAATAAACCGTACCATAACCTGTGGCTTCCGGGCGGATAAGGCTTCCGCCCCAGTTCAAGCCTTTTCCTGTAAGTACGCCGGTATGTTCACGCGTCAGCTTTTTGTACATCCCGTACATATAACCTATTTCCCTTCCACCTACGCCAATATCCCCGGCGGGCACATCGGTTTCGGGGCCAATGATTTTCCATAGTTCCAGCATGAAAGACTGGCAAAAACGCATTATTTCCTTATCCGATTTTCCTTTGGGATCAAAATCAGATCCTCCCTTGCCACCTCCCATCGGAAGGGTTGTAAGGCTGTTTTTGAATATTTGTTCAAAACCAAGGAATTTCAAAATACTCAGGTTCACACTCGGGTGAAACCTCAACCCGCCTTTATACGGGCCAATGGCATTATTGAACTGCACGCGGTAACCCAGGTTTACGTGTACATTGCCGTTGTCATCCAACCAGGGAACCTTAAAACTAAGCACCCGGTCGGGCTCGATCAGGCGATCAATGATCCCGGCAGCTTCAAACTGTGGGTTTTGGTTTACTACATCTTCGAGTGATTCGAGTACTTCGCGTACTGCCTGAAGGTATTCCATTTCCCCGGGATGCTTCTTCTCCAGGTCGTTCATTATTCTTTCTAAATCCATTGCAGTATTTTTTTTTAACAAATTAGTATTTATAAGTTTCCATTGTTATTCAATTAACAGCGCTTCAAAAAGCGGCGCAAAAGAACATCTAATTATTTACATTTCCAAAAATAAATAAAAAAATCCATACACAATTCTATCTTATCTTTGCACGAAGCATTTTAAAATATTAATCGTGAGCAAACAAAGCATTATATACGGGCATCTTCCGGTGGTGGAAGCAATGAAAGCAGGAAAAGAAATCGAAAAGATTTTGATCCAGAAAAACATCCAGGCGCAAAAGGAACACAGCGTTAAAAAACTGGCCATTGAGTTAAATATCCCTTTTCAATATGTCCCGAGGGAGCGGATGAACCGTTATACCCACCAAAACCATCAGGGGATAATCGCATTGGTTTCGCCCATTGAATATGTGGATATTGGGAATTTACTGCCGGGCCTTTTTGAAAGTGGCAAAGCCCCGTTTATTTTGGTCCTTGATAAAATCACGGATGTAAGGAATCTGGGATCTATTGCGCGCTCGGCCGAATGTGCCGGTGTGGATGCAATTGTTGTTCCCATAAAAGGCTCTGCGCAAATCAATGCGGACACCATTAAAACATCTGCCGGCGCCATCACCCGGATGAACATTTGCCGCGTTTCCGATTTGAAAGAGACAATCGTTTTTTTAAAAAACAGTGGATTGCAAATTATTGCTGCCACTGAAAAAACAGAAGATTTATATTACAAACCCGATTACACACAGCCTTTGGCAATTATCATGGGTTCGGAGGAGAAAGGGATTGCAAACGAATATTTGCAATTATCGGATGCAAAGATAAAAATCCCCTTGCAGGGCAATATAGAATCGCTCAATGTTGCCGTTGCTTGCGGTATCCTGGTTTTTGAGGTGGTAAAACAAAGAAATATGCGTTAACAAATAAGTTTTGATGCGAACCAAAGTTTTAAAATACGCACCTTTAGTTATCTTATTCGTTTACCTCTTCCTGTCCTTCAGCATAAAAAAACCTTATGAAAATTGGGACAGGGTAATCAACAGTGATGGAAAAGGTTATTACGCCTACCTGCCGGCAATCTTTATTTACCATGACCTTGATTACAAGTTCATCGAAAGCTATGAAGACAGATATTATCCCGCCGACAAATCCGTTTTCAAGGAATTCAGGATGCCATACAAGGGTGAAACCGTAAACAAATATTTCCCTGGTTTTAGTTTTTTATGGCTCCCTTTCTTCTTATTGGCCCATGTACTGAGCCTGGTTTTGGGTTTCCCTGCCGATGGATATTCAATCATTTACCAGT
>JAADJA010000040.1:8736-18018 GCA_013151015.1 Chlorobiota bacterium | reverse complement strand
TATGGATGAAATCCCTCAATTCAAAGGCAATCGCTATATTTCTTTTTCTCAGTATCTTACAGCAAATATCAAATATCCAACGATTTCAAGGGAAAATAGTGTTTGTGGCCGTGTTTATGTCACTTTCGTAATTGATGAAACTGGGAAGGTCGAAAACGCAACTATTTTACGAGGTTTGGATTCAAGTATCAATGAGGAAGTATTAAGGGTGGTTAACGCTTCGCCCATATGGGCGCCAGGTAAGAAAGACGGCCAGAATGTTGCCGTAAGTTATTCAATACCTGTTGATTTTAGATTAGAGGGTGGGGAGTGTTTGTTTTTAAAAAATAATGGAGGTGAGCATACGGGTGTTCATTCAATCCTGACCGATTCTGCTTTCGAGGGATCAATGCTTGAAGATATAGACTACTATATGTTTAATACATTGTCACTTGGTTGGATTAATTGCGATTTTTACCCGTTCAAGGGGAAGAGGAAGGTTGATATGCGCGTAAAACTGAACATCACCAGGACAGTATCGGTGCATCTGATTTTTACAAAATATAATTCTGTCTTGAGCGGAACATATAGAAATGGTTGTTTTGTATTTGATCGAGTTCCCAAAAATGAAGAGGTAGTTGTTGTGGGTACTATGAAATCAGGAAATAAATTTTTATTTACTTCAAAAAAATTAGTTGTCTCAAATGATATACAACATTTGGATAGCTTTGAGGAAATAACATTTGAGGATATGAAAGAAATACTTGATGGGCTGTATTGATTTTGTTAAAAACTTCCCCCATTCTTTTGATTATTAAAATCCATTCCCGGATCGAATTGAAATTATTCCGCTAATTTTGCCCTTTCAAAAATTAACATATGCGCCAGTATTTAGATTTATTGCAACATATCCTTGACAAAGGGGTGAAAAAGGAGGACCGTACAGGAACAGGGACAATCAGCGTTTTTGGTTATCAGATGCGATTCGACCTTGCGGAAGGCTTTCCGGTTGTTACCACAAAAAAACTCCATTTGCGATCAATTATACACGAACTGTTATGGTTTTTAAAAGGGGACACCAACATAAAATACCTGAAAGAGAACAAGATTTCCATTTGGAACGAGTGGGCCGACGAAAACGGGGATTTAGGGCCGGTTTACGGAGCGCAATGGCGGAACTGGAACGGTGATGGGATCGATCAGATTTCTGAAGTTATTGATCAGATAAAAAACAATCCCGACAGCAGGAGGATGATCGTGGCGGCCTGGAACCCAAGTGTATTACCAAAGTCCGGGCTTTCGTTTTCCGAAAATGTAGCGGCTGGAAAAGCGGCCCTTCCACCTTGCCATGCATGGTTTCAGTTTTATGTTGCCGATGGTCGCCTGTCGTGCCAGATGTACCAGCGAAGTTGCGACACCTTTTTGGGTGTGCCGTTCAACATTGCATCCTATGCCTTGCTCACAATGATGATGGCTCAGGTAACAGGATTAATACCCGGTGAATTTATCCATACGCTTGGCGATGCCCATATCTACCTGAACCATGTGGAACAATGCAAATTACAACTGACAAGGGAGTCTTATCCTTTGCCCGTAATGAAAATGAACCCCGTTGTGAAAAATATCTTCGACTTCAAATATGAGGATTTTATTTTGGAGGGCTATCAATCCCACCCACATATCAAAGGGGAAATTTCGGTTTGATTTTTTGTTAACTTTGAATTTTTATTTCAAATTAAGGATATAAATATTATGAAAATTACACAGGAAATAAAGAAAAATGCAGAGAAAATAATTGCCGATTTTAATAAATCTGTTTTTGACGAAAGTTATGAATATAGATATGTTCCGAGGTACAAAGGCGGTTTTTTGTATCTTGACAGAAATGAGGGTGGGACGGTTTCTCCCATAGCCCGGCTTAAATACACAGGTGATTTTTCCAAATGGGGATTTGCCATCTATAAATATAGTAGGGATAAGTATGATCCTGGGGAATGGATGTTTCCCGGATCAGAGGAATTGGATGGGACAATCTTAGGTGCATTAAAAGCTGCCGAAAAGGCATATTGATACCGTTCGACTGTCTCATTGATGTTGAAAATTGAATTTGGATTATTGTTAATCCATGAAATTTTTATGTCCGAAAAGTATATACGGTTTTGAATTAGTGTTAATTCGTGTCTGAAAAAAATGAAAAACATATCCATCATAGTAGCAGTTGCAAAAAACAAGGCCATTGGAAAAGACAATAAGTTATTGTGGCATTTGTCAGAAGATTTGAAACGTTTTAAGCGACTAACATCCGGTAATCCTGTAATCATGGGGAAAAACACCTATTTCTCCCTGCCCGTACGCCCATTGCCAAAACGCCTGAACATTGTGATAACAGATATTCTTGATGAGCAGATAGATAATTGTATAATGGCATATTCCATTGAGGATGCCATTTCAAAAATGGACGGGACAAAAGAAAATTTTATCATCGGCGGGGCATCCATTTACCGACAATTCATGGAACATGCCAACAAACTTTATATTACCTGGGTCCACCGGGATTTTGAGGCCGATACCTTTTTCCCGGAGATAGATGAGGATATCTGGAAAGTTGTTTCCCAAGAGGACTTTTTGGAAACCAACGAAAAAAACCCTTATCCCTATTCCTATTACGTTTACGAACGAAGGTCACATTGAGCTTATCGAAATGGGGCCTCTCGAAGAGCAGGTCACATTGAGCCTGTCGAAATGGAGCCTGTCGAAATGGAGGTCACGCTGAGCTTGTCGAAATGGGGCCTGTTGAAATGGAGGTCATGCTGAGCTTGTCGAAATGGGGCCTGTTGAAATGGAGGTCATGCTGAGCTTGTCGAAGCGTTACCGTTTTCCCCCACAAAAACCGCATTTCCCGATTTCAACCCAATAATCCGGGTTTCTTCGAAAATCGATTCCAGTTCTTTTCGGAAATTCTTTTTGAAATTAATGTAATCACTGCGTTCAAAAAACTCCAGTATTTTAATAATGAAATGTGTCTTTCCATAGAAGTCATGAATAATCACATATTTTTTTGAAACGCGTTTCATCTCTTTCAGGAGCAGTATCCGCTTGTCCTTTTTCATGCCATGCAATACAAAGGATGCCGTGACGATATCAAATGAGCTATCAGAAAAACAGTTCAGGTTTTCCCCATCGGTCAATTGAAATCCCAATTGAGGGTGGTTCTGCTTTGCCTGCCGCAACATCTTTTCGGAAAAGTCAATCCCGATGGCCCTGGAAGGTCTATGCGAATGCAGGGCAACCAACCATGAGCCCGTTCCCGTCCCCACATCAAGGATGGATTTGTTTTGTAGGGGGATTTCAGCATTTATGATTTTCGCCACCTTTTTATATTCTTTACCAATAGCCTTGTCTATCAATCCATAGACTGGGGCGATGAGGTTAAAAACAAACTTAGCCCGTTTGTCTTCATCTCTTGAAAAATAGTGTTGCAATCCCATGGGTTTGTTTTTTAAAAAAATTGAAAACAGGGCGCAAAGGTGCAAAGAAAAAACTAAAAACTAATTTCAATCCAATGAATGTAAGGATTCCAAGCTAATCCCGACCAATACGTCAAAGTTAGAAACCGGCATGGATGGTAAACTATATTTATCCCAGGATTAAAGACAAACTGAAACTGCTGCCTGCCACCATGGATTGGTTTCTTTTATTAATCTCCAAAAATAATTCTATGAAAAATATACTGGGTATTTTGGTTTTATGCAGTTTTTTGTTTTACGGCTGTTCCAAGGACAGTAATAAAAACAGTGATTTGCCCGATGGGGCTTGCCTGCAATCGGCTATTGACGATGGCTTTGTGTTTTGGTCGGGAAGCCATAAGATGCTATACGGTGGTGAAAACCCCGATTGGCATTTTGATATTACGAAGAGTAGCTTGCGCGAATGCCAATTGCGGTTTGGACTGGGCCGTGAGGCATTTGATGCCTTGATCGATCCGCAATATAAAACCGTTCAGGAGGAAGATTTCCGTTATGATGAATCCGACCGGTTTATTATTGTATTGTCGGATGCGGGTCCCAAAGTTTATTCCATAACCTTGCTTACCCACCATGAAGTGATCAACGAAGTAATTGATGGCACTCCGGTAATGGTGGTTTATTGTGTCCTTGCCGATTTGGCAGCGGTTTATAACCGGACTTATTGCGATACCGTGTTTACCTTTGCCTTGTCGGGGTACACCTATTCCACACCAGAGGTTTGGGATGGAGTGGACGCATTTGTGTTTTGGGACCGGGAGACGGAGAGTTTATGGTGGCCACTTTATGACGAAGCCGTTTCGGGGGAAATGTTAGGGACGAATATGGAAAAGTACAAGGGGAATTTATGGTGGGAAATTACCTGGGACGAAATTCTTCGGGATTATTCAGATGCCCTTGTGATGGCAAGCGGGCAGTCCATGGACCCACCGGTTAACTGGCCACAATACGAAAATGTTTCATGTAGGTAGGGTAGTCCCATATATTTTTTACCTTTACGACCCAAAACAGCGCCTTTGGTTTTAATTTCCGGGGGTGTGGCGATTTTATCATTATGGAAACAAGGGAATTACCAAAAAGAAATACTTCCACTATATTGAACCTGGCCGGCCTTATCATTGTCCTTTCAGGGGTGATGTATGCCTCACCTATAATAAAGCCGCTATTGTTGGCCGTTTTCGTGACCATAGTTTTTGCGCAGCCCCTGGCATGGCTCGTTCGCAAAAAAGTGCCGCAGGGATTGGCCATTTTAATCGTGATGTTGGGAGGTGTCCTTGTTTTTTTTGGGATAGGACAAGTAATAAGCTCATCATTTTCCCAGTTTTCAAATGACGCAAGCAAATATGCCGCACGTTTGAGTGAAATAGCTTCTTCCCTTATTCAATGGTTTTCGGATTTGGGCATGGATTTGTCATCGGAAAAGATAAAAGGGATGTTGGGGGCCGAAAAGATTTTAGGGGTGACCACCAATATGGCCGGTGAGATAGGTAGCCTGATGGGGAATATGGCTATCGTTGTTTTTATTGTTGTTTTTATTTTGCTTGAATTGAACAGCTTTGCCGTAAAGACGATTGCTTTGGTGGATACGCCTGCTGTTTCGTTACAGCACCTCTCAAGGATCGGAAACAGTATCAGGCATTATCTTGCAATAAAAACCTATATTAGCCTGATGACCGGTTTTCTTATCTGGATCGGCCTTTTGGTTATTGGTGTCGATTATGCGATTCTATGGGCATTGATTGCTTTCTTGTTGAATTTCATCCCAAATATTGGTTCTTTTATCGCAATGGTCCCGGCATTTTTGTTCGCATTGGTGCAGTTGGGGCTTGGGGCGTCCGTATGGACTTTGGTGGTATTTATGTTGGTAAACACGATTGCAGGAAGTGTTGTTGAGCCCCGTGTAATGGGCAAGGGCCTTGGGCTTTCCACCCTTGTTGTGTTTATTTCTTTGATATTTTGGGGATTTTTGTTGGGAACGGTCGGGATGTTCCTTTCTGTTCCGCTGACAATGACTGCCAAAATAATGCTGGAGCAAAGGGAGAACACAAAATGGATCGCCATTTTATTGGGGACCCAAAAAGAAGCCGAAGTCATCATTGAAAGGAGAAAATATACCGAAGCCGATAAATTTGCCGCTGTGGAAGATGAGCTCAATGAATACGGAGGTAGGGATTAGCACCCAATCTTTAAAAATTTCCTTGGTGTATTGTTTTTGGTCATTTCTGATTTAATCCGCTTAGGGTTAAAAAGTGCAATTTGCCATGCTGTCTCCATGCAACCCATATCCACCTACAAGCTCCACCCAAACCCGGTATGGAATACATAGTCGGTTTCCTTGCCCGGTTCGGCAGGTTGGTTGTCATAGTTGAGCGTAACACCCAATTTGATATAAAAATCATTGTCAAATGGCATTTCGTATTTTGCATCAAAGTTGAAATCGGAACGCCACCTGCCCGGTTCCGTTATACCGGGATAGGCAAATATTTTTGTCAAGAGGCTTAAATCGCCAATATTGAAAAGGTTTAACTCAGTCCCAATAAAGCCTTCCCAGCTCTTTCTGTCAGGAATGGAATCAATTGAGAAATTTTCATCGTTATAGTTGGCCCCAAGGGAAAACCCCCAATATGTATAATTGGTGTGTATGATATATTTTCCCATACCCAATTTCCCGGTGGTCCGTAATTGGATATTTTGTTCGGTGTTCGACAAGAAATCAAGTGATACCAAAGGATACCAGTCTTTAGGGAGAAGATAGTTGTATCCAATCCCACCATCGGTCCTTTTGATGTCTTCAATTTCGTCTTGCCTGGCAAACAAAGTGTTGTATGTGGCATTTAATTTCCAGCGCTTATCAATGTACCCAATGTTGCTGCGCGCCGATACCTGTTTGAAATTATTTGCTTTGGTAAGGTCGAGCCCAACATCGAACGAAAAGTAAAGCTGGCTCCAGAAACCCTGGTCCACATCATTTAGCATTACAATGTCGCTTTGTTTGGCCTCTATCTGTTTCCCCTCGTCGGTGGATATGGTTATTGTGCCATTGTCAGAAGAGTTTATGTGGCCATTGTACCGGCTTCCATCCGATAAAGTGATCAGGAAATAGGTTGCCGTATAAATTTCTTTTATCCCGTCCCATTCAATTTTAAAATCATTGTCGCTATAATCGGTTTCAAAAGTCAATACGCCCCTGTCCATGGTTTTGGCCTCTCCAATAATATAATCGCCGTTTTTGAAAATAAGTGAGTCCACCTGGGCAAAAACCGTTGATGTAAATAAGGTAATCAATAGTATAAAAATGCTTTGTTTTCTCATTGTAAGGGTTTTGTTGTTCATTAATAGAAGGCCCCTAAACTTAGTCTGGACTTATCGGGGACAAAATTATCAAATTCTTTTAAATTATGCCCTTATCTTTGCAACACATACTGTTGATATGGCCGGGAAGTTGTTTGCAGAAAAGACCGGAAAAGATTATAGGAATGATGGCAAATCGTTTATCGGTTTCCTGGGTTTGGAAACCAAAATGGAACATGATTCCATTGATATTGTCAAAGCATCCGAGAAGTTGATCGAAGCGAGTGCAATTGACCCAATATTGGCCCGGATTGAAAACTCAAGGAGAAGCAATATCGAAGAATACCTTTCCCGTGTGAGTGATTCCAGAGGGATAAGGGTTTTTGCCCCGGATGCAAAATCCCCGAAGAATACAGGGGTCAAACCCACTTTTGAAGTGAAATATACGATGAAAGGGGAAGGCGCCACAGGGAGTGAAACAATAAAAGCAAGGGGAAACTTTGAATTACTCCATATAATATATTTATTTACTTTTGCGCCCGATAAAACAATGTTAGCTATAAACTTTAATTAAATGAAAAAAATCACATTATTACTTTTAGTGGCAGGGTTATTCTCCTTTAACTCTGTGTTTTCACAAGCAACCAAGCAATTAAACTTTGGTTTAATTGGTATTAGTTATGATATTCCTGTTACAACTGATATTGCCATTGCTCCTTTTGCGGGAAGCAATTTTGACCTAAGCTACTTAACTTTAGGTGTTAAAGGTAATTATTTCTTTGATAACCTTATGGGATTGCCAGATACCTGGGATGTATATGGAGGTGCCAACGCCGGTTATGCTTTGGGGGTGGGAAATGACATTTCCAATGATTTTGCCTTGGGCCTGCAAGTTGGTGGTCGCTGGTTTTGGAATGAGAAATGGGGTTTGTACCTTGAACTTGGTGGCGGAAATCTTGGTGGAACAGGCGGACTTGGCATAACCATGAAGCTATAAGAAAGAGGATTCGTGTTTCAAATAAAAAACGGGCAAACATATATGTTTGCCCGTTTTTTATTTTCCATGAACAGCGTTCCTCATTTACTGATGAAATCGGGCATTGGGATTTGCCTGTCTCCCCTGCCCCTGACCGTTCCAGCAGGCAGACAAAGCTAACTTTCGGCATTATAAATATAACTGAAAAGCGGTTAAACATGAAAATGTTTGGCCGCTTTTTTTATTGGCCGTGAAAAACATTCCTCCCAAATTCATTACTTTTGTAATCCTTTTCCGCAAATTCAACTAATAAATGCAACTTTTAGATATGGGATAATAAAAGCAAGGCGTGGATTCACGCTCCCATATCGCTAAAAACAAAGTTGCAAATGGCACACCTTACTAAAGGGGATTTCTATTAATTCATTCGCATCAATATTTTTGCCGGAGGGGGAATGGAGTTTGAGCGGCCTCGAAATCTTGGGGGCATTCGTGTGGGTACCGAATATGCTTTTAAACTGAAGAAAGAATGGGTGATTTCCCCGGGGTTTTTCTTTGATTTCAAGGAAGGGATCGATACCTGGTCGCTGTCGGTGGCTATTGGTAAAGAATTTTGATGAATTGAAAATGGTTTTGAGTCGTAATTAAAAGATGATTCACAAAATAATTCGATGTTTGGGGCTGCGTTTGCATACAGGATAAAAAAACAACATGCGTTAAAAGTGGCTTTTACAAGTGGGTGTCAACGCAGAGTTCCTGAAGATGTGGTATTTTACGTTGTGGGGGCAATTCATGGATGAGATGATTATCTTTGCAGAAAATATTTGTTAATTTTAATGGGCATAAAATTTAAAAATATGAAATGATGAAAAAGTATTTATTGATAATTGCATTATTAACCGGAGGACTTACTACACAATCGCAGGTATTGATTACCTTATTGCTTGGCGATAAGTTAAATTCAGATGGCCTTGAATTTGGCCTTGAAGGAGGTGTGAACTGGACCAATATATCCGGTATGGAGTCAAAGAATTTCGCCCGGAAATGGAATCTGGGTTTTTATTTTGATATCCGTTTGAAAAACCAGTGGTCACTTTCCACAGGTACCTTGGTCAAGTCCAATTTTGGGGTTGATAAACTTACGGATAATGACATGAATGCACTCGGTGCAACAATCTATGTGAATAATGATGGGGAAGCTATCGAAGGTGATTATGGCCAAAAAGTAAATGCTTTCATGGTCCCTCTTTTAATCAGGTATAAATTCAAAAACCACATATACGTGGAAGCCGGGCCGCAATTTTCGCTCATGTATAAATCATGGGTCGAACTTAATGCCGATGTCGATGGCCGGGATGCCATTTTTAAAGAATACAACAAAGAAAAGATCAATAAGGTGGATGCCGGTGCCATGGTGGGGATTGGGTATAAATTGCTGAAAGGGACGGGCTGGACATTTGGGGCAAAATATTATTATGGCTTTGTGGATTTGTTCAAGGACATTTCCAATAC
>JAADJA010000040.1:0-8721 GCA_013151015.1 Chlorobiota bacterium | reverse complement strand
TTCGATTCACTTGATGCTTCAAATTCCGATAGGGGCGGGAGAAAAAGCCATGAAAAAGAAGGAAGATAAAAAGCAAAAAAAAGCAGCAAAAAATAATAATGGGTAATACTGTTGCCATATTGTTTCAGAGTTCAACTGTTCCATAATCCGGCAATTCAAAAACAAAAGAATTAATCTATTCAATAATTAAATATTAATATAACAAATTATAAAAGTTTACAAGTTATTTGTCCTGGCTTCAACGATCTGTTTTACAATGGGGCAGCAAAGCCAGGCACAGTATGTAACCACAAAAGCGAAAACCAAACACCAGGCTTGCCGACAGCTTTGTCCTTCAGCCTGTTGTTGATGAAAACGGAGAGGAAATCTTGGGCTTTGGCCGTAATTTCAACGAATCCTATTCCGTAAATGTGAGGCCTATTATATGGGTGTTCCCGTTTTTGAACGTGTATGGGATCTTTGGTTTTGGACAATCACATACCGAAGTGAACATAAACCAGTTGGGGAACAGTGAATTTGATATGACATCCGTTGTCGATCAAAGTATAAGTACTACCGGGTTCGGTGTCCTTGTTACCGGAGGTGTAGGG
The DNA here is from genome assembly GCA_013151015.1 of Chlorobiota bacterium. Taxonomy (GTDB): domain Bacteria; phylum Bacteroidota; class Bacteroidia; order Bacteroidales; family JAADJA01; genus JAADJA01. The sequence goes on along the minus strand of JAADJA010000040.1, from coordinate 8,131 downwards.
CCAGTTTGGTTTTCGGGCGATTTTAATTTTATATGGAACAAACCCGAATTAACAGATAATGCAACCCGGGTAAATGTAATGGGGCTCAGGATGGGGCATACGTTCGTGAACAAACAAAGGCCCGATAGGAACCTTGCCTTCTGGGTAGGTGCCATGGGCATACAAATGCAGACCGATACCTACGGTTCACTTATAGGGAAGCCATACCGGATGCAACCTGGGATAGGAAAGACCAGATCGTGGCAGATTACAGGTATTGGTACGACAACGAAGCCACCCCGGCCCAAAAAATTATTGCCGACAAAACACTTACCCCTATTATGGACAACCTCGAAGCCAGGAATGGTGAATCCGTTGTAAAATATGGGATAGATAAGCAAGTAAAAGACAAGTGGAACATGGTGGTTGGGGCGCAGTTTCAGCTTAACAAACATTGGATGCTCAGGTCAGAGGTCGGTTTCCTTGCTTCCAGGACATCCTATTTGCTATCATTGAATTACCGCTTTCTTGGGATAAAAAAAAAATCAACAAACTAAGCAATCTTGAAAAATGAAAAATAAAGGAATGAGTTTACTTATAAGCCTAATGATAGCTTCTATGTTCACTGCAATGTCACAGGACAATACCCAACTGGCCATAGATATTTTAGATCAATGTTGATAAATTAACGGGCAATAGCTGGACACGATCGGCCAAGGCATTAATGAATGGCGAAGAAAAAGTCCATAACCTTGTAAAAGTTTGGTTTAACGATAATGGGGAAATGGAAAGTTCGGTTCTGAGCTCCGAATCCAATGTTAAGAAGAAAAGGGGGATTAGGGGGAGTATCCAAAAAAATGCAGTGGAAGATTTACTTGGAATCCTTGAGAAAACAATTAATTTATCGCTCAATTATGCTTTTTTGTCCAAAGGGAATTGGATCGACTTATTGGACATGGCCGAAGTAAAAAACGGCAAGATCAGTTTTTAAAACACTTGCCGGTTCCAAGGGTGAACAGTTTGCCACACACTCGCCGGTGCAACCACCCGGAGTGTTGTTCAGGGCGTTTTGGGAACGGCTGTCATTCAAACTTCTGGGTATTAGGATGTTTGCCATTGGGTTTCCTGCCGCAGGTATTGTTTCCCTGATAGCCCTTTTTGTGGCCATCATTCAGTTACCGCTCCTTTTGTTGATGCTGCCCGTAATTATTTATGTATTCAGTTATGCTGGGACAACGGCAGCCATTGTTTTTGCCATCTGGACAGTAATATGGAGTGCCGCCGATACTTTTTTGAAACCCCTGCTCATGGGGAGGGGCGTTGATATTCCCATGTTGGTGATTCTGTTGGGGGCGATTGGTGGAATGATGATGGGTGGCATTATTGGTTTGTTTATCGGGGCGGTGCTCCTCGCATTCGCATATAAGATATTCCAGGCAATAGTAGAAGGGTTATAGTGGTGCCGGGTGAATTTCCGGTTTCATTCATTTTCTGTTGGTTTTAATGAAAAACTTATCTTTGAACAATTAAATCGAAAAAAATTAACGGTGAAAAGGATTCTTTACTTCCTCTTATTGTTTCTTCCCGTGATGGTTGCCGGGCAATCCCACAATCATTGGTCGCGGAGTTTCAATGAGGAATAGTCCCTTTTGTCAGGGGCCGTGGTAGGAGGGGGGGCAGGCCCAAGTGCCATTTATTACAATCCGGCCAGTATTTCTGAAATTACCGAATCCAAATTCTCCCTACATGCAAGTTTGTTTTCGTTTGATTTTTTAAATATTGAAAATGCCTTGGGTAATGGTGAAGATTTGGATTTCACAAGAGGCTCTATTGAACCCCGCTTTATTTCCTATATGGTGAAACCGAAGAATCATGAAAATTGGAGGTTGGAATTCGCCTTTCTGAACAATGAAAAATTCCGGATGGACCTGACCCAATCTGTTGATCGGAATATTGATGTTTTGACAAATCTGCCGGGAGATGAGCGCTATTATTCTTTTTTTCAATATCAAAATATATACAGGGATGATTGGTTCGGGTTTGGGGGATCCATTAAACTGAACCGCAGTTTGTCCATAGGGGCAAGTATGTTCCTCTCAGTTAAATCGCTTGAGTATTATTATAATTCGGATATTGAAGCGTTTCCATCGGACTCGGTATTTATTGATGGGGAATATATTCCGTTTTATTCGGCCAATTACCAAAAAGAGGAATATTTGAGATTTAATGATTACAGGTTATTATGGAAGTTTGGCGTACTCTGGAAAAAGGATCGTTTTAGCCTTGGTTTTAATATAACAACACCTTCACTTGGGGGGATTTATTCGGATGGAAAAGAAGTGATGCACAAAGAAAAACAGAGTAACATAACATTTCCAGGAACAGGCGAACTGCTCCCTGATTATGTCTTTTCAGATTACAGTAAAAAAAATGATGTTTCTGTAAATGCAAAAAGCCCCATGTCCATTGCGTTGGGGTTTACCTGGTTTACAGCCGACGAAACAAAAAAGATTATTGCAACAATTGAATATTTTGAAGGTGTTGATTCCTATAAAATGGTTGAAGCTAAAGAAAACCCATGGATAGCAACAGGTTCAGATTATGGAGGAGGTGATTTTAATGATTGGTTGACTTTTACAGATGAATATAAACCGGTATTGAATGCTGCTATTGGATATAGATGGAATGTAAAGAAGGATTTAGAAGTACTTACTGGTTTCAGGACAGACTTTAATTATCGAAAAAAACAGGACCCTTCTTTAAATAGCCTAAATAAACAAATCAGGGGCCTCGACATTGATGTGTATCATTTTACGGGAGGTTTATCCTGGAGGGTACTCGGGCAGGATATTATGACCGGATTGCAATATACACTTGGCCGTGAAAGGAATCAAAAACAATTTGTTAATTTATCCGATATGGTTGAATACAATACTAAAGAAATGATGCCCTTACAGGGCACACGGCAGAATAATATGAATGCTTTTTATAATTCGATCAGTATTTATTTTGGTGCGACGTTTAATTTTGGAAGCTAAAGCAGGCCTTGTCAAAATGTGGCGTCATTGCGAAATACCCATTGTTGGGCTTTTGTGATGGCGCATTGAAGCAATTTGCCCCATACTTTTTGCTGAATGACACTTAGTTTCATGTGTTGCAAAATGCCACGAAACCTGCCCGCCATATCTCTCTGGCACGCCCATGCACGAATCCTTTAGCTAATCATGCCCCGTGTGTATTATAACCGCTCCAGACAGTTTCAATTTGTTGAACCCATCATGCAAAAGGATATCATAGTACTATTTTACCTTCTCCCTGTTCTCCAATCGATACGCATCCTGTTCCTTGCTTTCACGCAGCATATCCTCCACATTGTCGATTTGCGGTGATTCGCCAATTGCTTTCCAATCAAATTTTTCATCAAATGGATCCAGGGCTTTTTGGGGATCAAAAATCCGTTTGTCCACAGCAAGGGCATTGTAAGGAGTGAAATCAGGAGTGTTGGTGAAAAAACCTGATAGGTCAGAAGCACCGGCATCGTACTGGTTCAGGTAGGGCAATCCGAGAATGTTCCAGTAAGACTTGAACAGACTGCCAAAACTGTAATGGACATGGCTCACATAATCCCGCTTAACCCAAGGGGAAACCAGCATTAGGACACTGCGGTGCGCATCTACATGGTCAACGCCGTTTTGTGCATCGTCTTCCGTAATCACGATGAGCATATTTTTCCAATAAGGAGTATGTGAAAGGAATTCCACGATACGGCCAACCGCCAAATCATTATCGGCCATATAACTTTCCTTGAATGGGTATCCCGCATCGGGCCGGTCGCCTGCACCGTGGTCATTGGGGATAATAACGGTGATAAATTCAGGCATGGTGTCTTTTCCCGAAAGCCATTTGTTATTGAATTCCCTTTTGAACTGGTCAATCCTGAATTGATCGGGAATGGCCGTGTTATAGGTTGGGTATATCCTCGATGTCCGGTCATAAAGCGGTTGTGGCATGGGGTAATTGATGTATTGGTGTATCCCGGTGTATTTGTATTCCGCTTTGTATATGGCCGGTTCGAACATCACACTGAAACCGAAATTATAAAAACCCACTTTGTGGCGTTCCAGATGGTCCCACATGGAGCCGGCCTCGTTGTAGTCTTCGGGATAAATAGCGCCTGCAGCACCGTTCATGGCATACACGCCCGGGGCTTTGGAATCGTATTTGAAATTCCTGTTGCCGCCATAACTCGCAGGTGTGGCCGTTTCGACCCATTCATTGGGATAGGTGTTCACCAACCAGCGGTGTCCATCAGCGGAAACATCCGAATCCACATAAAAATTATCGGAAATGGTAAATTGCCTGGCCAATTCCAAATGGTTGGGCATTACAGTTGCATTGCTCACTGAATCTGTTTTTGACCTGTTGGTGAAAGTTGCGTTTTTCCCATAGCGGGCAAGCGATGGATCGCCTTTGGCTTTTTCCATTTGCCCAAAGATTTCATCATAGGTCCTGTTTTCCTTTGAAATAAAAACAATATGTTTGATTGGACTTTCTTTTTCCCCCGGATATAATGGGATTGGATTGTCCTTTCTTGCATCAAAAGCAGGATCGACCGCCTTCCTGAATTTGAAATTGTTAGCGATTACTTGTTTGGTCATGGCTTTCAATTCATCATCATTGGGAATATCAATAATCTGGACTGTTCCTTTCATCAAGGAACCGATATAACTCCCTTCCGGGCCGCGTTCAAATGTTTTCCCTCCGTTTGGGCCGCTCCCGAACCCCTTGGCATTGGCAACAATCAGCTTCTTGCCATCTTGGCCGATCTTTACCTTTGAAGGGAACCATCCCGTTGGGATATGCCCAAGGACTTTAAAATCAGGGATGTTGATAACAGCCACAGCATTGATCCCCGATTCGGCAACATAAAGCCGTTTTTGATCGGGGCTTAAAGCCAGCCCAAACGGGATAACGCCCCTGAATTGTTTGATCCTTTCATCGGGTTTAAGATAGATTGTATTGATAACCGTATCCTTTTCCAAAGAAATAACCGAAATGTTATCGTTGGTGGCATTGCTGACAAAAACGTATTTATTGCTGGCCACCATTGAATTTGGGCTGGAGCCGCCCACCGCAGGGATACCTTCCACCATTGCCCCCACAAGATGCCCGGTTTTTATTTTTGCAACCACTTCAGGCTTCGAGGGATTGCTTAGGTCGATGGCAAAAACCGAAAATGCCTCGATGGCATTGGGGTCGCCAAGTCCGGGAATATCTATCGTATCATTCCTGATCCCCTCTTTCATCTCCTCTGACCCAAAGGCGAAAGCAGGGAAATCAATGGGCTTTATTTTCGCCGAATCCGGGTCGGTATCTTTTATCAGGTTATACTGGAACATTCCCACATTGGCTACATAGGCTTTCTTTTCGTCAGGTGAAAGGCATATCCCAAATGGATAACGGCCTACGGGAACCGAATGGGTAAGTGAATTCGTTTCGGTATCAATAGTCACCATCCTAAATCCGATTTGGTCAACGGCAAAAAGGGTTTTCCCATCTTTTGACAAAACAAGGTCTCCAATATATCCGTGGGTGTAATCCGTTTTTTCAGAGATGGATGAGCAATCAATTGCCCCTTTCTTTGCCCCTGTATTTAAATCGAAAAGAAAGATTTTGTTGGTTTGCCCGCCGGCGACATAAATGGTTTGGTTGTCGGGCGAGATGGCCAGTCCCATGAAGACCGAGGCCAGAACGCCCCTGTCGGTTGAAGGGCCGGGAGGTACTTGCTGTACTTCCGGTCGTTCGGACAAAATATCCCTGACAATCGTTATCGACAATGGGCTTGTTCCCGAATTGGCCGTAACGGCCGTTTTCCCATCCGGGCTCAGGCACAAACCATAAGGATGTGGCGCCGTTACAATGCTTTTTCCGGCAGGTTCGATATACCGGCCATTGGGGATCACGGTTTTGCCCTCCTTGTTTATTTTCGTGAACTCGCTCCCGGCAGGGGCCGAAATGATCCAAAGTGTTTTGTTTTCTTGTGTGTTTTGCGAACCGCAAGCGGAAAGAAAAAGTATGGACAGGAATAGGATTTTGTTTTTCATTGTTTGGGGATTAGGCTTTTCAAAGAATGCCCATTGTTATAAACTTATTTGATCAGGCAACATTTTTTGTATTTCTTGCCACTGCCACAAGGGCAAGGATCGTTCCTGCCAACTTTTTTGCCGGTGTTGACGCTTTGCCTGTCATCGGAATTGCTGCCAGGATAATCCTCTTCAGCATCTATATCATCATCGTAATCATCATCTCTATTGCTCGACCATGATTGGATTCTTTCGTATTTATCATAAATGGAAGCTATTTCATACTTGAATTCCCCCTTTTTGAAATTGGCAAATATTTCCTTGACCTCATTTAAGTTGCCACATATGTACAAATCAACAAGCCCTTTTTCAAATAGTTCTTCAATTTCCGGCATCAACTCTTTTGCATCGATATTTGCTGCATCATAAACAAGGCTACCTATGAGTCCACTGTCGATAACATTGTCTTTGGGTTCGCTGTTGAGGAAAAAACGGAAAACATCACGAAACCAATGAACCACTTCTTTCCTGCGTCCGGGATGGTTCCTGGCAATTTGGCAGGCCATTTCGGATAGGGGAATTTTACTAAATGTATATATGCCCGGTTCAAACATAAACTGTTTGCACGTATCCAATTGGGAAGAAGCCGTTTTGTAAACGACCATCCACATGTATTCGGTCAAAATATCGCCAAGGTAAAATTTAAGGTAGTCATTGTCCTGCCTTAAAACCTCAAGGATTTTCCCGAGGCTTTCATTGGCTTCTATTTCGGCAAGGATAAACAGGGCATGGATCACAAAACTGTTTTCCTCGTTGGCATTGGTGCTGAAATGATTGAAACGGACTATGCTGTCTTTCAAGACCTTGTTCAAATCTTCGATAAGGCTTTGCCTTGGAAGTCCCATGATTTCATCAATGATCTTTTCGTCGATGAAGATACCGTTTTGGTACAATAAACCTATTTGCTTATGGGTAAACACGGGCGGTGTTGCAATGTTGGTCAATACCGTTTTTCTAACCTCGACTTCAATCAGGTTCTCTCCGCCAATGCGCAAATTTTGAAGTGCTTTCTCCATTTTCCCTTTAAGGAAAATTTCCTCTGCCAACTTCAGGTCATTGCTGTCGGGAGCTATTTCCCTCAATATTTCAAGACGTATTTCGGCCTGTTCCCGATTGCCTATTGCACTGAAATAGAGAACGGCCATCTTAAAAAAACCGCTTGCTTCCGATATGTGGAAAATATCTCGATCAGGGTACAGCTTTTTCAGTTCCATAAACTCCCCAAGTACTTCCGGCATCTTCCCGAAATCCCCTTTCATATAATACTCGGCCGCCAAATTGAGTTTGCCAAACAAATAATCGGGATGCTCGGCAACTATCCAATGGTTTACTTCTTCCGATTTTTCGATTTGCCCAAGGTTTGAATACAGCACCGATAAGTAGTTTTTCAACATGGGCACCCTGGGATATTTGTGTATTAGCCGGATAAATTTTTTGATTGCCGATTTTTTCCCTTTTTGCGCAAGATTGTACAAATCATCCAACTGCATATCCAGTTCATAAGGTATAGGGTGTAATTTGCGGTGCAAATTCTCATCACCTGAAATTTCGTATCCTGATAATAACAGTTCCTTTTTGTCCATAGTACTTAAATTTTGGTTTTAATGTTTTTTTGCCAAAGCCATAACATATTCATTGTACAAATCAAACAAAAAGCCGATCCGTGCATTTTCCGTTTGAAAGGATTTTGGGCGGTAACATAAATCAACCGCCTTATCCAGTTCCTGATGGGCTTTGACCAATTTGGGCGGCATTGTCAATGGATCGTATAAATCTGCCAGACTGCTTTCAGGGAATTCATCCCTGACGTCCAATACTTTTTGGGCTTTTTCTTCTACTATCTGTTTATGTTTTCCGCTTGGGTTTTTTGGCCAGGGATAGTTGTTATATACAAGGTTCTTAGAGTACCTGAAATCACTCTTTAACCTTCCGCACGTGTATTTTACCCAAGACATGTGCATTTCTGACATTAAAACACCAAAATTGTAAAGTGTTCCATTTGGAATTGA
>JAADJA010000142.1 GCA_013151015.1 Chlorobiota bacterium | reverse complement strand
AATTCAATTGGGGGGTCTCTTAATCTCCAAAATAATATTGCACTCACGAATTTAACAGGGCTTACTAATATAACAAGTATTGGAGGTGATTTAATCATAACTTCTTGCGAATCCCTAAATACCCTTAATGGCCTTGATGAATTGATTTCCGTTGGTGGAGAATTGATTATCATTGGTAATGACTCCCTCACATCCTTGTCGGGGATTGATAATATTAACCCAGGGTCAATAACAGATTTATCAATTGAGTATAACCCATCACTTTCAACCTGTAATATCGAAGCCATTTGTAATTATTTAGTGGATCCGAATGGTGAAGTTTATATTAGCAACAATGATGAAGGTTGCCAAAGCCAATATCAGATTATTTCGATCTGTGAAAACTATTTTCCATGTTTATATGGAGGAGTGGTTTTTACTACCCAACAAGAAATTGATGATTTTCCAATTAATTATCCAAATTGCAATGTTATTGGTGGCGATTTAACAGTTGCTGGATCTAACACAATCTTCAATCTTAATGGCCTCAGTAACCTTATACATATTGAAGGGTCGCTCAGTGTTTCTATGGAGGATTGGCTTTGGTCGCTTGAAGGACTCGATAACATTCAAACCATTGGTGGGGATCTAACAATTTATGGGCTTCAGGGAATGACAGATATATTACCCTTGAGCAATTTAACCTCCGTTGGAGGAAGTATTGAAATAATCTATCTTGGGATTTCAAGTCTAGAGGGTTTGAAAAATATTGACCCGGCTTCCATTACAGATTTGACAATAACGAATAACTTCTCATTAACTGAATGCGATATTCAAAACATCTGCGATTACCTGATCGATCCAAACGGAACTATCGAAATCCATGACAACGCCCCCGGCTGCAACAGCGAAACCGAAATTTATAATGCGTGTTGGGTGAAAGTGGATGAAACTTCAGCAATTGAAAACTCTATCCGGATTTTCCCAAACCCAGCGAAAAACACGATCACCATTTTGAATTCTTCCAATACTAAAATAGAAGAAATAAATATCTTTAGCCCTTCAGGAAAAACCATTCTACAAAAGAAAGACCCGGCAAATAGTATTGATATTTTAAAACTCCGGGCAGGATTGTATTTTGTAGAGGTAAAAACAGGGATGGGGAATGTGAGGAGGAAGTTGATTGTTGAGTAACACTTCGACAAGCTCAGTGTGACCACCGCTTCATTGCAAAATACTGTTAGGTTGGGAATGTGTACAGCCGTATTGTGGCAATCTGTTGGAATTTGCAACTGTCTTTTGAGGCAATCAGATTACCACGGCAAGCCTTCACAAAAGCTTCCCAACGTTGTCCCGTAATGACGGACAAATAATTAAACATTAAATGAAAAATTATGAAAAAACTTACAATTATTCTGTTGCTGGCAATAACTGCAACAGGATTTTCTCAAGGCTGCCTGCCCGAAGGCATCACATTCTCAACCCAGCAACAAATTGATGATTTTCAAACCGATTACCCTGGGTGTACAGAGATAGAAGGAGATGTGACCATTGGTGGCACAGATATAACAAACTTAAATGAATTGAGTCAATTGATCTCTTTTGCTGGAAACCTGAATATAGGAGACTTAGAAAATGGAAACCCGCTTTTGAATAACCTGACGGGCCTGGATAATGTTATTTCTATTGGTGGCGACCTTTCAATTGTTAACAATGATTTACTTACAAATTTAAGCGGATTGGAAAACCTGCAATTTATTAATCATACTTTGCAAGTTGGAATTGTGGGATTTGGAAATCCTTCCCTCATGAGTTTGCAGGGCTTAAACAAACTCGGTTCAATTGAAAGTAGTTTAAATGTTTTTTCCAATGCGTCATTAACAAATATTGAAGCACTTTCGAATTTGAAATCCATTGGGACTAGTCTTTCATTCATTGAAAATGAGACATTGCATAACCTAAATGGACTAGAAAATATTAAGACCCTTAACGGCTTATTATTAATTCAGGATAATGACGATTTAACTGATCTTAACGGACTTGATAGCCTATATCAGGTTAACACACTTAGGGTTTTTTTAAATAGTAACCTGGAGGATTTTTCAGGCTTAAACAGCTTAAAGTATATCTTGGGGGAAATGGATATATTTGAGAATAATTCAATAAATAGTCTGTCCGGATTAGATAGCTTAATCTACATTGGTGATAGATTACGGATTAAGGGGAATAGTTCTTTGACCGACCTATTAAACTTAGGTAGTTTATCTCCAAACTCTATATCAGAACTGCATATTTACGAAAATAATTCTTTATCAGATTGCCAGGCAACAAGTATCTGTAATTACCTTATCTCTCCAAATGGAACAGTTAATATTCAAAATAATGCCACAGGCTGCAACTCTCAGGCAGAAATTGAAGAAGCTTGTCCGCTGGGCACAAATGAAACGGAATACCTCAGCGACAATATCCAGATTTTCCCAAACCCCGCAAAAAACACGATCACCATTTTGAATTCCTCCAATACTAAAATACAAGAAGTGATTATTTTTAACCCTTCGGGGAAAACCATCCTGCAAAAGAAAGGCCCGGTAAATACGATTGATATATCAGGTCTCCAAACGGGTTTGTATTTTGTGGAGGTGAAAACAGGAATGGGGGACGTGAGGAAGAAGTTGATTGTGGAGTAACACTTCGACAAGCTCAGTGTGACCACCGACAAGCTCAGTGTGACCACTCTCAATTAAACAATAATAAAATGTATTAATCTGTATATATGAAAGAAGAATTAAACTTATTGACCCAATTGATAAAGCTGGCTGAAATAGATAAAAACCTAAGGGAAAGGGAATACGGTTTTCTTATGAAATGGCATTTTTAAGAGAGGCCGGTTTTAAACTGGGGCTGAAACCTGATGTTGCAGAAACCGGTTTCACGGAAATGAAAAAAAACGAAACCGGGATGATCCCGACCAAAAAACCTGTTGAGATATTTAAAACCTACCATAATTAGAAGTGAGCATGAAACTAAAATATGATACGAAATATGAATTGGATTCCCCAGAAAGGACTTTGTACCACAGGGAAATAATTCTGAGTAAAAAGTTTTTACGGAAATTGTATGAGCAGTGGTATGATGAATTTATCAGGGAAATAGAAAACCTTCCAAATGACAAGTTTATCGAATTGGGCTCAGGGGGTGGGTTTCTAAAGGAATTGGAACCCCGGGTCATTTGTACTGACATTCTTGAACTGCCAATTAACGACATGGCATTTTCTGCATTGGATATGCCTTTTGCCGATAATTCCGTCGGAGGGATTTTTATGGTGGATACCATGCATCATATCCCCGATATGGAGAAATTTCTGAACGAGGTAAAAAGGGTGCTGGCAAAAAATGGGAAAATGATAATGATCGAACCCGTTAACTCTCTTTGGGGAAGGTTCATTTACAAGAATTTCCACCACGAACCTTTTGACATTGAGGGCGACTGGACAATCCCAAGCACGGGGCCATTGTCAGGGGCCAACCAGGCTTTGCCATGGATTGTGTTTGAAAGGGACAATGCAATATTCAAGGAAAAATTCCCCAACTTCAGAATCGATACAATTCAATATAGAAACCCATTGCTTTATTTGGTCAGCGGTGGCGTCTCTTACAAACAATTATTACCTGATTTTATGTATCCACTTGTAAATATGGTGGACAGGGTTTTACCAAAAATATCCCGGCAGTTTTCAATGTTCCAATTGATAAAAATCACAAATTTATAAATCTAAAGTACCCAGGGGAAGATCGCCTTCCGCTCTTTTGGGTAATCCTTAAAATGGCTTTTGTACCATTTATGGTGGTCAAGGGCACGGGGGACAAGATTGGCAAGTGTCCATACAAAAAAGGATAATGAGGGAAGGCACCAGGTCATTAATGCAAAGCCTGCCCATTCGATTATCTCGCCCAGGAAATTAGGACAGGAAACATACCTGAACAAACCACCGTACGGAACCTTGTAACCATTGGCACTGCTTTTCCGGAGCATGATCAGAATGCGGTCATGGTATTGGTTTATCAAAAAACCGATCACAAACAAAGCAACACCACCTATAAATTGAAAACTGCTAAGCCAGCCTTCTGGATAAGCGGGGGACAAATATCCGAACCAATATCCATTGATACCACCATTTACGAAATTGAAAAACAGCGCAAATAGCATAATGACAAGGGGCATTTTTTTTCCTTTGGTATGTATGCGCAAAGGGAAAATAATGGAACGGTGAAAATAATGGATAAACCATAAAATGAGTGCGCCAAGAACAATATATTGTGGAAAGCCATTCCCTTTTAGGGTAAGAAAAACAAACAGGAACAATGCCGGGAATTCCATAACAAACCAACCCAATCGGTTATTGACCATCGGTCCCCAGGTTTTAGTGGAATGCCGTCCATAAGGGACGGTAACAAACAACATGACCGGAAATAAGATTAAGGCCGTCCCCATCCAGATATACACAAGAAGATTAAAATTTTCCAATGATATCATAACATTCCGTGTTGTTTGAAGGAATTAAAAGTGTCCCTGATCGATTCCTCTATCGGGCGGGAATGATAGCCTAATTCATTTTTGGCTTTTTCACATGAAATATTTTGATGTGACATTTTAAGGATATCGATCATATCGTTGGTATATAAAGGATGTTCTTTTTTCAGCTTTGCATAAAGTTGAATAAAAGGAATCCCAATCCGTGCCAGCCAATAACTTGCAGTTAACCGGGGTGTTTTTCTATTGGTGATTGCACCTATTTTTGCCGATAAATCCGTCAAGCTCATCCAATGACCGGATAAAATATACTTTTCGCCTTTTCGGCCTTCCATGCAAGCGGCAATGGCACCATCCACCACGTCCCTCACGTCCACCCAGTTATAGCCTCCTTTGACCAACATGGGTAAACTGTTGTTATACATACGGATCAAAGCCTGGCCCAACAAGGAAGGCTTGAAATCATTGGGGCCAAATATAGCCGTTGGATAAACAATTACTGCATCAAGGCCTTCCTTCATCGCTTTCAGGACAAGGTTTTCGGCTTCAATTTTCGATTGCTCGTAAATCATTTTTGTATGCTTCAACTGTTTTCTGGTTTCATCCAACATCTTATCCATCGGAACCGGGTCAAAAGCATGGATTGTACTAAAATGTATGAGCCGTTTCACTTTCTCGCTTTTGCAAACTTCAATAATGTTTTGTGTTCCCAGCACATTGGTTCGGTAAACCAATTCCCTATCATTTTCATCAATGACAATCCGTGCCGCAAGATGAAAAACAAAATCTACCCCTTTGCACAGATCCATCAAGGATATTTTATCGGTAACATCACCTCTCACCAACTCAATTCCCGGCATTTTCAGATCATCCACATCTTCATACAATAAGGCTTTTACCTTATGCCCCCGTTTTACCAATTCCTTGCAAAGGTTATTGCCAATGTGTCCGCTGGCCCCTGTAACCGCAAATGTCATATTGTATCAAATAAGTTAAAAAACCAACCCTCTGTTTCAATCCGGTGAATTGCCAAAGATAGTATTTCTAAAGTAATTAATATATCGGTAAGCAGTCAGGCATAACCTGACCTTAAGTCCCGAAAGGCGATAGCATACTTCACAAAGTAAAATTTTGGATAATCCCTTTGTCCCAACAGTTTAGAACTGTGGAATGTCATGGCCCGTCACAGATTAAATCTGTGACGGGCCATGACGCTTTGGTTTGCAACTAAATAAAAACAGCGGCCTACATCTGTAAACCGCTGTCGATTTGTGTGGAGCATATCGGAATCGAACCGATGACCTCTTGACTGCCAGTCAAACGCTCTAGCCAACTGAGCTAATGCCCCATGAATAATATTTCAAACGATCTAGTCCCGAAAATCATCAAAACAAAGTTTTGATTGGATTTTCGAGGATGCTCGATTTTTCTGCAAATCATAGATTTGTAAAAATCGGCACCAACTGAGCTAATGCCCCAAAATGAAATTCCAAAATTCAAATTCCAAATCTCTAAATTCAAATCCCAAAAAACAGGATCAAGAAACCCGAAAGAACGATTGAGGCTGCAAAAGTATAAATTAATTGTAAATTTACCATCAAATTAAAAACTAATTTAATGAAACGCCTTTTTGCAGCAATCAAAATCAATCCATCGGAAGGTTTTATCCAGACCTATTACATTCTGAAAACCAATTTGCGGAACGAAAAAATCAAATGGGTCAACATTGACAATATTCATATTACGCTTAAATTTTTTGGGGAAACACCAGATGAAATAATTCCCGACATTTCTAAAAAGCTAAATGCGATTGCGGCCTTGCATTCTAACTTCACCCTCGACATCAGGGATATTGGCGTTTTTGGAAGTTCGTACAAACCACGGGTTATCTGGTTTGGGATTGAAGAAGATGAAGCATTGTTAAATCTTTCTAAAGAAGTTTTAAACGAAATGGACAAATTGGGTTTCAAGCAGGATAGGCAGAATTTTGTCCCCCATCTCACCATTGGACGGATCAAATTTATTGAAGATAAAAAACGTTTTCAGCAAGTCATTGATAAATGCGAATCCACTGAAATCCAAAAACAGGAAATCCTTGGGTTTAATCTTTATGAAAGCATCCTGAAGCCGCAGGGTCCGGAATACAGCATTATTGAAAGTTTCAGTTTATTATAATTCGTATTCCCTTCACAAGTGAATACATCCATCCTGCAATTCACTACATCCATCTCACGGTTCACTTCATTCTACTTTTCTAATTGGGTTTTTGTGTCCAAATTTGCATCTAAATTCTTAAAAAGATTGATATGAATAAAACCGTACAAATAATCCTGGGGGTTTTTATCGTTTTACTAATTCTGATGTTGGCCAGTTCTTTTGAAATGATTGCAATGACGAAACTAAGCTTTTTACCGTCAGGACTTGCGAGTCAGCTTACGATTCTTGTTCTCTCTGTTATTTCAATCTATTTCTTCAACAAAAAAGGGATTATCAAATTCAATATTGGAAAAGTGGGTATGAGGCAAATTATCACTCCAATACTTCTTATTATTTTCTTATTTATAATTTCCGAGTTGATCTTTTTAAAAATACTCGGAAATATAAATGAAGAACACTTTGCTTCATCCATGCCAATGTTGCAAATAATCTTTATTGTCGTTATCCTTGCCAGCATTAGCGAAGAACTTTTATTCCGCGGTTTTTTGCAAAACATGCTTGAACCGTTAAAATCTTTTGGAATTCGCTTTCAAAAAATAAAAATAAGCCTTCCCGTAATTATTAGTGGATTGCTGTTTGGCCTGATGCACTTTGGGCTTATTACAACCGGGGCAAGTTTCGGTTTTGCCCTGAAACTGGTTTTGTTTGCAATGATAATGGGTATGATTGCAGGCTATTACCAGGAAAAACACAATAATTTTTCATTCGCTGTTATTGTTCATATGACCGCAAATATTACGGGTTTGCTTTATTCAACATTAATAAATTAATACAAAAAACCATGAAAACTCCAACTTTCAAATCATTGGGCAGTATCCTGCTACTTAGTTTTATCCTGCTGTTCAGCAACTCATTTGCACAAAATTATTGCTATCAGAATTCGGGAAACGGCAAGTTCAAGTATTCCGATGGATTTGCCAATTACGACATACAGGTAAAAGGCGACATTACAGTAAACGATGACGACACCGATATCAAAAGTATTTCTGCCGGTGGGTATTTGAAATTCTCGAAAAAGACCTTTGGGAACAAACGGAGCATCACCATCGAAAGCAACTCACAGGGAAACCTGACCTATGAATATTACGAAGGGCGGAGCAAAACCCCTTATGAACCCGAGGGCCGGAAATGGTTGGCCGATGTCCTTTTGGAAGTAATCCACATGACGGGAATCGATGCCGAAGGCCGTACAAAAAGAATTTATTCTAAAAAAGGCGTTGATGGTGTATTGGAAGAAATCAATATAATTTCATCCAATTCAGTGATGGCCATGTATTTTGATGCTTTGTTGAAAAACACGAACCTGAACACGGATGAATTGCTTTCGGTATGCTCCGGTATTTCAAAAGAGATGAGCTCGAACACCCAACGTGGAAAATTGTACCGGGATTACAGTGATTTATTTTTAGCGAACAATACCACCGCAGCAAATTATTTCAACAATATTTCAAAATTATCGTCCAATACGGAACGGGGATCGATACTGACACATATTTCCAAAAAAATAGATTTTAACGACCCTTCGGTGACAGAAGCCTATTTTGCCTGCATCGACAAAATATCGAGCAATACTGAAAGTGGACGGATCCTCCGCCATACCGAAAGAAACCAGGAATTAAGTACCCAGGCCTATACCCGTTTGCTGGTGAGCACCAAAAAACTAAGCTCAAATACAGAAACAGGTTCGGTCTTAAGATCGCTTGATAATCTTGACATGGGAAATCCTGATATTAGTACAGCTTATTTCAATGCTATTGACGGGATGACGAGCAATACCGAAGCGGGAAGCACAATGCGCCACCTTATCGAGAATCACGATTTGAACGAGGATAATTTAGTAAGGTTGTTGGGCAGTACGAAAAAATTAACTTCAAACACGGAAATGGGCAGTGTGCTAAGAGCGATAAATGAACTGGACCTGGGAAATCCAAGAATCAATGATGCATACTTTTTGACAATCAATAGTTTCACAAGTAATACAGAAGCGGGAAGTGTTTTAAGATATACGTTAAAAAACCATCAACTAAACAATGATTCCTGGGCCGAATTTTTCTCGGTGACGGGCAGGTTGACCTCCAACAGCACCATGGGTTCTGTTTTGTCGGATGCAATTGATTATGTTCCTTTTGATGATGAAAGTATTGTTGATGGGTTCTTTCTGGCAACTGCAAAATTCACAAGCAATACGGAATATGGCCGGGTGCTCAGGGAGATGATTTCAAACCCGGCCTTCAATAAATACACTGCTTTTAAGACGTTGGAAAGTGCAAGGAAACTCACCTCAAATACAGAAAAAGGCTCTGTTTTGGATAGGCTTGCAGACACCGAATTCGTTAAAGACCCGACAATCAGGAAGCTGTATATGAACACGGCCAAGACGCTCACTTCGGATTCGGAGTATAGGCGGGTGGTGGATAATTTGATTGAATAGTCTTTTCACACAGACTTCACAGAATACGCAGAATGAGAATGTATTAAAACACCTATCTTTGAGGCTTTAAGTAAATTTGGACTAATCATCCCGCCTTTGCTTCGCTTATTTCAGGCAGGCGGTCATCCATTCTAAAACAAATATGCACTGGATTTGGCGAAACTTCATTATCAGCACCTTGCTCGCAATTGGTGTGTTCTATTTTATTTATTACAGTGAAACAGGCTTGTGGCCGA
>JAADJA010000169.1 GCA_013151015.1 Chlorobiota bacterium | reverse complement strand
CCAACAAATCTAAGTATTTGTCCCGTTAGGGACATTATATTTATAAAGATACTCACCACTAAAGTCAAATCCCGTAGGGATGCTATATTATAAAATGTCTTTTAAAATATACTTTTCGGTATAATCTACCTCAAACTTGTTAAGCAAATTAATATATTCTTCTTTAAATGTTTTCTTCTTATGATGTTGTTCCTGATTCATAATGTACTTTACAACCTTGTCGATATGGGAATGGGAATAGGAAAAGGCCCCATAACCCTCTTGCCAGTTAAATTTTCTTGAAACAAATCCTTTTGTGTTAATCCATCCCGAAGATGATCCTTTTATGTCCTGAAGCAAATCCGGGATTGACTGGTGGGGCTTGTAACCTACGAACACATGAATATGATTGGCCACACCGTTTATTGCAATTAACTTATGTTTGTTGTTTTGTACGATCCCCGTTATATATTTGTAAAGCTCGTCTTTCCAGGAATCCTGAATCAATGAAACCCTGTTTTGGACGGCAAATACAAATTGGATGTACATTTGTGTATATGTATTGGCCATGTTTTTTATATTTCGTCCCTAACGGGACTTTGATATCGCTGTTTTATTTTTTTCTATAAATATTTTGTCCCTAACGGGACATGTTTTTTATAAAATATATCCCGGTCCGAACCGAGGCCCGCGGATGTAATATCAACAACTTTTATTATACGATGGTTTCCTTGTCAATAAACCTCAAAATCATTATTGTTTTGGGCCTGGTCAAAAATGTCCTGCCGCATTTTTTTCAGTACCTGCAATTTCCTTTTGTTGATGAGAATCTGCCGAATGTTCCCTTTCTCGAAACTTAAAGGGGATGTGCCCTCTTTTATCCTGAAATCGGAAAAATTAACGAGATAGAAAAACTGATCATCGGTCAACTCGATTTTCCGGTGGTTCTTCAAATAGGCTTCCTGGTTGTAGGCTTCTATCGGAACAAACTTCAAGAGATCATCAAACAAAATCCAGGATTCATCATCAAGGAAATAAAGGTCAGAATAGTTTTCGATGTATTTTTCCAACGAATCCCTTGCACCCGGTTTTTTGGAATAGAAAAACTTTTTCGTTTTCTTTATATGCTCCCCATCCTTGCGGAAGCGTGCATAAAAAGCCTTTACGATATTGTTCTTCAACTCAAAGTTGCCAATATTCCCATTGTAGTACTTTTCGATTTCCTCATCGCTTACAATAGTGTCCAATTGCTGCCGGATGAGCTTGCTTTCGTATTGATAGGTAATCAAGGAGTTTTTGTATTCCTGCAATTGTTTGTCGAACTGCTTATCTTCTTCTTTCAGGTTTTTTTTGGCTTTGTGCAAAACCAGTTGTTGCGAAATCCAGTTGTTGATATAACCTTGTGCTATCGAAAGACTGTCCTTTGCGGAAGTACCTGAAGGGACAAGGTTTTCAAGGTCCGATTCGTACAAATATTCGTCAAAAACACGTGCAAGGACATTTTCCGAACCCTTGTCGTCAATGTTCATGCACGCACTTAGTCCAATCAAGAAAAATAGCAGCAGTTTTTTCAATGATATTCTATTTATTCAGCAAGTGTCGTCAAAACTTCCTCATGGATTACCACAGGGTATTTTGCCCTCAGTTCCTTGATCCATTCTTTTTCGAGGTATTCCTGGTAACCTGCAGTAATTAGTCCGCGGGCCTCCTCAAATGTTTTGTTTTGTGGGGCCAGTTTTTTATGGGCCACAACAAAAACCGTGTTCCCTTTTTTCTTGAAATTTTTACTGATCCCTTTTTTCCATTTGATGGAGTCGATGATGTCGTTGTCGCCTTTCTGGAATTTTTTGCTCTCGACAAATACCACGGTGAGGCTATCGTTGTTCACTTGTGCCAGTATTTCGTCTGAACTCAAACCATCAGCGGCCAATGTCCGTACCTGATCCACATAGCTTGTATCTTTTACGGTATAAATCGTTGCATCCAAACGGGTGTCCCATTTGAACTCGCTTTTGTGTTCATCATAATATTTATGTAAACCAACGGAATCCTGTCCGGCATATGACCAAATTTTTTGGTTGGTCAGTTCAAATAGCAAAATCCCGTCATGATATTCTTTCATGATGGCCTTGAATTCGGGATATTTTCTTTCCAGGTTCCCATCTTCGTATTCTTTGCATTTTTCATCGCCAAATTCCTTGAACTCTTTGTTCACATATTCGTTGAATTTTTCATTGGATCCGATGGCCTGGTGTTCCTGGATGTATTCGGCAAGGTCTTTTTGCGTATAGGATTTATCGCCAATGGTACAAACAGCATCGCCCAAGACCTCCCCTTCCGGCATTTTCCATTTCCCTTTGTAAATGGATGAGTCCATAATTGCGTAAACGGTTTGAAGTGCTTTGTCATGCTCCTTAAAGCCGTATTCTTTTTTGATATCGCTAACGATTATTTCGGTGCTTTTTTGCGAGCGTTTGTCTTTTTTCAACCTTTTCTTAAGTTCTTCTTTTACATCTTCGAATTTCGGGATACCGGTCTTGCTTTTCAATTGGATAATGTGCCAACCATAAGAAGTCAATACCGGAGTTGAAATGTCGCCCGAATCGGAAAGATGGCTGATGGCCTGGATGAATTGTGGAACCATACGGTTTACCTCAAATTTGGGCAACATGCCGCCCCTGCCCGCTGAGCCTTTGTCATCGGAATATTCTTTTACGAGGTCTTTGAAATCTTCCCCGTTCTGGATACGTTGATAAAGCGAATCGATCCGGCTTTTTATATTTGCCGAATCCGCTGGTGTCGAGTTTTCCGGGATTTTCAGGAACAAATGGGCCACTTCCATGCTTCCCTGTGCCGGGATGCGGTCAGTGACTTTTATGAGGTGGTAACCAAAATCGGAACGGACCGGCATGGAAACATCACCAATAAGGGTATTGTAGGCTCCTGTTTCAAAAGGGTAAACCATATCGAATACGGTAAAATACCCAAGGTCTCCACCATTTCCCGGGATTGGGTTTCCCCCTCGTGGGTTTTGACGTTCACGGGCCGATGGATCTTCCGAAACATCAGCGGCCACAACCGCAAAATCTTCCCCTTTTTCAATTCTATTCCGGGCCTCCATTGCTTTTTCATAAGCTGCCAAGGTATCGGCGGGCATAGCGTTGGGCCCAACCCGAATTAAAATGTGACTTGCCCTTAAATCCACTTTTTTGCGTTCGAAGGCTTCGGCCAGCAGTTCATCGATTATGGATTCGTCCACAAAATAAGGTTCTGCCAATTGTTTGCGGTATCCTGCCAATTCATCGTTCAATGATTTAACTGTATCAAGGCCCGTTTCCTCCGCCTCTTTTACCTTTAACTTAAAATTGATGAAAAGATCGAGATATTCATTTATCGACTTCTTATCGACTACCTCACCCTGAACATTGTTCTTTTTGTAAACATACATAAACTCATCTACGGTAATATCTTCCCCGTCGATGGTAACAAGGGGTCTTTTGTCCTGTGCGTTCAAAGTGAGGGCGAAAAAGGCCAACACTGTAAAGATTCCGGTTTTTAAACGATTCAACTTCATTTTTTTATTCATTTAAATTAGTTATAAACTTTAATATTGTTGATTGATTATCTGCTATAGTTTGGTGCTTCGCGGGTTATCGTGATGTCGTGTGGATGGCTTTCGGCCACTCCGGCGGCGGTTATTTTTATGAATTTGGCTTTTTGCAGTTGGGCAATATTTGCCGATCCGGTATATCCCATTCCAGCCCTTATCCCTCCCACCATTTGTAGGATAACCTCTGACAGTTCTCCTTTGTAGGGAACCCTTCCAACAATTCCTTCGGGGACCAGTTTTTTAATATCGTCTTCCATATCCTGGAAGTACCGGTCCTTAGAGCCTTTTTGCATGGCCTCGATGGAACCCATTCCGCGATAGGTTTTGTATTTTCTCCCTTCAAAGATAATGGTTTCGCCCGGTGATTCGCTGACCCCGGCAAAAAGGGAACCAGCCATGATGGAATGTCCGCCTGCCGCAAGTGCTTTTACGATGTCGCCCGTATATCGTATCCCCCCATCGGCAATAACCGGGATTCCCGTACCTTCAAGGCCTTTGGCCACCTGATTGATGGCCGATAGCTGTGGTATCCCTATTCCGGCAATGATCCGTGTGGTGCAAATAGAACCGGGTCCAATCCCCACTTTCACGGCATCTACGCCAATGGCGGCCAAACTCCTTGCAGCTTGCTCAGTTCCGATATTCCCAACGATGAGATCAATGTTAGGAAATAGCTTTTTCACTTTTCCGGCAATGGTGATTACCCCTTTGGAATGGCCGTGGGCAGTGTCGATTACGATCGCGTCAACTTCTGCTTCAACGAGTGCCTTTACCCTGTCAATAGTGTCGGCAGCTATGCCAACTGCTGCTGCCACGCGCAAACGGCCTCTCGTGTCTTTACAGGCATTGGGCCTCTCTTTTATTTTGATTATGTCCCGGTAAGTGATCAACCCAACCAGTTTGAATTTGTCATCAACTACAGGAAGTTTTTCGATTTTGTATTGTTGGAGAATATCTGCGGCTTTTTCAAAATCGGTAAACTCTGTTGTTGTAATCAGGTTTTCCTTTGTCATTACCTCGTCAACCGGACGGTTAACGTCCCTTTCAAAGCGAAGGTCGCGATTGGTTACGATACCAACCAGTTTATTCCTGTTGTCCACTACGGGTATCCCACCAATTTTGAAGTTCCGCATCATGTCCAGCACATCCTGTACAAGGGCTTCCTTCTTAACGGTTATGGGATCGATGATCATTCCGTTTTCGGCCCGCTTTACTTTTCTTATCTCATTTGCCTGTTGTTCGATGGTCATGTTTTTATGGATAACGCCAATACCGCCTTCCTGTGCCATTGCGATTGCCATCACATGTTCGGTCACGGTATCCATCGCTGCCGAAACAATGGGGATGTTCAAACGGATGTTCCTGGTGAATTGTGAGGAAATATCCACCTCCCGCGGTAGGATATCCGAATAAGCAGGTTCCAGTAAAACATCGTCGTAAGTAAGGCCTTCGCCCAAAAATTTATCTTTTTCCAACTTCATAATAACAGGGATTATAAAATTGGCGCAAATATATGAAATTAAAGAAGATAAAAACCGTATTTCTTTTTGGTATGCCCGGATTTGGGTTCTTCGGTAAAACCCGTCCTGATGCGTTAACTGTCAGTAATTTCAAGTTGTGTTGGGATGAATTGACGGGATTGATTTTAAGAATTTTTAACAGGCGGCAACTGAGTTTGCAAACAAGGTTTGGTTTTTTAGAAAGGATATCCAATTGCGAAAGAAATGATGTAATCGCCCCAAAACCCGGGGTTTTGTGAAATCCAGTTAGAACCGTTTACCTTAAAGGGCTTTCGTATGGGGACACCCACATCAAGGCGGATTACGAAATACTGGATGTCGATCCTAAGCCCCAATCCGGCACCAATGGCGATCTGGTCGAGAAATGTATTGAGCCTGAATTTCCCTCCGGGGCGGCTGGGGTCATCGTTTAGGAGCCAAACATTTCCCGCATCCACGAAAAGTGCCCCAAAGGTTTTGTAAGTAAGTGGAAAACGGTATTCCAGGTTAGCTTCCAGTTTAATTTCCCCCGACTGGTCGAGGAACACACCGGATGGAATGGTATCAGAGGGTTGGTAATTGCCCGGGCCGATCGAACGGGCATAAAAGGCACGGATGCCCTGGCTTCCCCCCGCAAAATACTGTTTTACATAAGGGAGTACTGAGGAGTTGTTATAAGGGATGCCGATGCCGGCAAGAAATCGGGTAGCGATTTGCCTTTTTTCGTTGAATATATAGGAATACCTGAAATCGTTCGTAAGCTTAACGTATTGTGCATAAGGGGCTCCCAAAAGTTTAGCGGGTTCGTCGCTGTTTGGGTCTTTGAGCCCGCCAATGGCATAAACGGTATTGATCAGGTTCCCCGATAAATCCAGGATGGGATTGTCGTAAAATTTGTTCCGTTTTTTCCTTAAAGGATTTGAATGATAAATATAACTGAAAGATGAACCAATGATAAACTGTTCCTGAAAGCTTGTGGCAACCTGCGGATATTGAACAAGGAATTTTTCAAATTCCGTGGATGTTTTGGTAAGGCGTAAATAGTCGATTGCAATTGCTTCCACTTTATACTCTCTCTTTCGGGTTGATCTCCATGCGTACCCGAATTTTGCCTGCGAGAGGTTCATGCTGTAATATTTCACCCTTTTAAGTGTCCTGAAGCCAATGCTCGACAGGGTTTTTGGAACATACCTGTGCGATTCGTTTTTAACGTTGAACGGCAGCAGGAAGCGTGGGACGATAAGTTTAAGCTGCGTACCTATTTCGTACGAATTCAACCCTAGTTCATATTCTCTTTTCCTGGATCTTTTTTGCCATTCAAAGCCTCCGTCCAATGATAAGATCAAACGTTCGGCCCCCCTGAAAACATTCATGTGGCCAATGGAAACTTCGGCAGAAGGCCCAAGGAAATCATTCGACTTGGTGGCAAAGTTCACTTCCAAACTCGTTTGGACAGGTTTTAAGGGAACAAGGTTTATCTGTGCATCCAGTTGGTTGGAGCTGTCAACAAGGTTGAACGAGATATTGGCCGATTTGAATGCACCCATCCCCTGTAAATAGCGCAATGTGTTTTCATGGTCGGTAAGGGAGTATTGCTCACCGGGTTTCAATGAAACGGTTTGGGTAATTATTTTTGGCCTGAAAGGGTTTTCGATTGATTTGTATTTGAGATTGTCCAAAAAAACCGAGTCATTTGGGATTGCATCTTTTAAGGATTCTTTATCTGACATTACGAAAATGCCGATATTGCGTATATAGTATTTGTTATAGGCATTCTCTGTAATTTTGTCTTTTACCACCATTGTCAGGTCAACCTGTTTATTTCCAATCGTTGTATCGGCATTGAACAAAAGGTAGTTGGGGTTGAAAAAATAATATCCCTGGTTTTGCAAGATTAAATTCAGGCGTTCCCTTTCTTCTTTCATTTCTTTCAGCCAATAGTCGTTACCGCTTTTTATTATGGTTTTGGCCATGGAGCTGTTGATGATACTATCGACCCGTGTATCTTTTTTAATAAATTCAAAATTACGGTAGGTATAGGCCGGTTTGAAAAACACATGGTATTTTGCCCTCACTTTTTTGTCGTTCTTTCCAAAATATTTCAGGCTGAGTTTTATATCACTGTCGAAATGCCCCATTTCGGCAATGCGTTGTTTCATCACTTTTAACCTGAAATCGGGGTTTACATCTTCCAAAAGAACAGGCGGCTTGCCGAATACCCTGTGGAGGTAATGCCTGGGTCCCCATTTGCCACTGGGTTTCCAATGATTGTAAATGTAGAGGTTCATGCGTGGCAATAATAATAATGGCCTGTTTGTTTTTACACCACCCACAAGGTAAAGCTCGTAAACCTTCAATGGTTTGTTCTTTATCCTTGTAATGCCTTTGACGCTAAACCATGTGCGGGTATAGAGCGTTTCGTCTTTTTCGAGGTATTTTACGTTGGAACAGGAAGAGAGGATGAAGATGGCGAGGGCAATCTTTGCCACTAATGCCCCAGCCTGAAGGCTGGGGAAACTCATTTTCGTGGAAAGAATATGAGTTTCCCAGGTCTTCATGCCTGGGCAGAATTTGTTCCTTATGATGAATCCCCTTGCTTTCATTTATTCTTTTTCCTTTTTTTCCTCTCCGTCCCCTTTGGTGAAAATATCCTTTAAAGAGTAAAAATTCTTTTTTATGCGCAGGCCTCCACCGGTTTCCACCACTTCCCCTTCGAGGAGGCCTTCATACTGGTCTTTCCTGAAAAAAACACCGCGGAACACACCGTCTTTTGTCAACAGGTACTCTACCTCCAATTGGCTTTGTCCAAAGGACGAGTTTATCTGATCGTTTTGTAAATTAGAAGAAAGACCCAGGCTCCCTTTGTAATTTATCCTTGCCCGGTCGTGCAAAAAGCTTTTGCCGATATTGTAATAGTAGTTCCGCCTAAAAACTTCTTCTCCTGCCTCATTGTAATCCCCATAGGATTGCACATCGAAATGCAAATCGACAAAACCGATATTGTCGCCTATCAAATGGTTTAATTGATTGGCGTAAAACGTATCAATTTGGGCATCGGCCATAGATGTGGAGCCTGCTCCCGAACCGTGGACACTTATCACAAAGCTTCCCCGTACCAATAAGTTGAGTGCGTTTATGTTCCTTTCCGAATCGGTCAGTTGTGCCAGTTTTGCCGAAACTATCGCATCATTGGTCTGTGTGGAAATGTCGAAGCGCAGTTTAATGTCTTTCAGGTCGCCTATCAAATAGAGGAGGACCTTAAAGGTCATCACTTTTTTATAATCTGTCATCAAACTTTCGGTGGAGGCTCTTATGCCCGCCGATGCAACAATGTTCAGGTGGGGGTTGTACATATCGTTGGTCATGGTGATGAAGCTCCCCGGTTCAATGGTAAAATCCTCTACCGTGACCATGGGGATGGAATAATGGAGCTTGCCTTTTTCAACCTGGAACATACCGGAGATATCCGAATTCCCGTCCATGAGATTATAGTTCATGTCCCCGTTGATTGAGGCATCGAGGTAGTTGTCGCCACCGCTGTCAAAAAATAGTTTGAACTTTACCCCTTTTTCAATGTTGATGCCCGCATTTATTTTTTTTATGGCTTCCAGGTTAAAAACAGGATTGGACTCTTTGATGTCCATGGATTCTATTGTATCGGGCGCATATTTGGTAAATTGCACGACACCGCTGTTATCGTTTATCGAGAGGTTGTCAGGGAAAATGTAGGTAATGTTGGTGGTTTTGTCAACCTTTAAATTTGCATCTAAGCTCAACAGGCTTGGGGTTCCTTTAATATCAATATTGGCCGAAGCTTTCAAGAGGCCAAATAACAAATCGCTGTCTTTGGCAGTATTGTTCAGGATTTCCATCTTGTCCGATGTTATCTTTAGGTCGCTATAAGTCTGGTTGTTGCCAGCAAGCGAAATACTCCCGTCAATTTTAGCGGATTGGTTTTTTTTATTGGTTATCGAGAAATCATCAAATCCCAATGTGTTGTTTTCAATGGTAATGTTTTCGGTCCCAAGCCAGAAATAATTATCCATTGCCTTGATATGTGCCTCGGCTTCCTTAAAACCAAGGATGCCATTTGCAATGGGCTTTTCGATGGAACCGGAAACTTTTAACGTAGCGTTGGCAACCCCTTTGGCGCTGTCAACATAATCGGCAAGGATGTAATCCAGTTCTTTGAGGGCGAGTTTTTTGATGTTCAGGTCAAAATCCAGGGGAATATCTTCATTGTCCAAATCCATTTTGCCGTTTAGTGAAAGTTCCTCGTTTTCCCCTATTAGATACAAAGCTGCTTCCAGGAC
>JAADJA010000232.1 GCA_013151015.1 Chlorobiota bacterium | reverse complement strand
CAAAATCGCTGCAGAATATTTAACGTCCAAAGGTGTTGATGTCAATATAATAACACAGGTGAAAAATTGTATTTTAGCAACCCGTATCCCACAGCAGCCAAAAGATATTATTTCCAAAGTTCTGTGCGATGCAGACCTGATGCATCTTTCGCAGGATGACTATTTCGAGCGAATTGAAAAAATGCGCAAAGAATGGATTAATCTTTCAGCTAAGAAAATCAGTAAACGCAAATTCCACAAAACCTCTGAAGAGTTTTTTCAGCAACATAAATATTTTACAACCTTTGCCCAAAAAGAACTTCAACCAAAAAAAAATAAGAATTTACAACTGTTACAAAAAGAAGTATTTATGATAGAAAAAGAAAAAAAGTTGAACGAAACAAAACAGAAGAAAGCCAAAGGCTATTCCCGAGGAGTAGAATCAATGTTCAGGAACACAGCACGCATGCAGATTAACCTGAGCTCTATTGCTGATAATAAATCAAATATACTGATTTCGGTTAATGCCATAATCATATCCATTACCATGACAGTACTGGTTTCCCGTTTTGAAGAAACACCTAATATTATTATACCCACACTTATCTTTTTATCGTTTAGCCTGGTGACCATTGTTTTTGCCATACTTTCAACCCGGCCCCACGTTTCACCAGGCACTTTTAGGAAAAAAGAAATTAAACAGAACAAAGTGAATTTATTGTTTTTTGGCAATTTTTATAATATGGAATTGGAGGATTACGAATGGGCAATAGGCGAAATAATGAAAAATGATGATAACCTATACTCTATGATGATCCAGGATCAGCATTCTTTGGGAAAAGTATTGGCAAAGAAATACAAGCTTTTAAGGATAGCATATAATGTGTTCATGTTCGGAATTATCATTTCCACACTTTCATTTGTGTTGGCTTTCATAATCATCTAATACCAATTATATCCCTATTTTACCTTGAAATCAATAATGGAACGCTTATACCTATAAATCAAAAAAAATTACAGAAAAATAAGGGAGGTTGAAAACAAAATGCTTACAAATGTCCATCCTGTTTACAGTAAAAACACTTTATACAGAGACCTTTAAGACGATTTTTTAACCATAGCTTTTCTGGATTTGCAATCCTGAACCAATACATTTGGGTTTAATATCCAATAAACGATTAAACAAAAACATACTTCGACAAACTCAGAATGACCAAGTAGGTAGGAGTTGGATTCAGAAATAACTAAATTATTTCAATACCTTCCCCAAATATTCCCCTGTATAGCTATCCTTGCACTTTGCCACTTCTTCGGGTGTCCCATTGCAAATTATGTAACCACCGAGATCGCCGCCTTCCGGGCCCAGGTCGATCACATGGTCGGCCACTTTGATAACTTCCATATTGTGTTCGATAATAAGGATGCTGTTCCCCTTGTCAACCAGCTTTTGCAAGACCTGTAACAAAACGTTCACATCCTCAAAATGGAGGCCTGTGGTGGGTTCGTCAAGGATGTACATGGTTTTCCCGGTATCGCGTTTTGCCAGTTCGGCTGCCAGTTTTACGCGCTGCGCCTCGCCACCGGAAATGGTGGTGGATTGCTGACCAAGGGTGATGTAACCAAGCCCAACGTCCTGGAGAGTCTTTATCTTTTGGATAATGGAAGGGATGTTTTCAAAAAAGCCCACCGCCTGGTTGATGGTCATTTCCAGGACATCATTGATGGATTTTCCCTTGAAGCGAACTTCCAGCGTTTCCCGGTTATAGCGTTTTCCCTGGCACTCCTCGCAATGCACATGCACATCGGGCAAAAAATTCATTTCGATAATGCGGATGCCGGCGCCTTTGCAGGTTTCGCAGCGGCCACCTTTCACGTTAAAGGAAAACCGTCCTGGCTTATAGCCCCTTATTTTTGATTCGGGCAATTGAGCATACAATTTTCTTATTTCATCAAAAACCTTGGTGTAGGTTGCCGGATTGGAACGGGGCGTCCGGCCTATGGGAGATTGGTCGATATCAATTACCTTGTCGATATTCCGGATGCCATCAATTTTTTTATAGGGCAAAGGCTTTTTTACGGAACGGTAAAAATGGCTGCTCAGGATGGGGTAAAGTGTTTCATTAATAAGGGAAGATTTCCCGCTTCCCGAAACCCCGGTTATGCAAACCAGTTTTCCAAGGGGAATGTCAATATCCACGTTTTTCAGGTTGTTCCCTGTTGCGCCCGACAGTTTGATGCTTTTACCATTTCCTTTCCTCCTTTTTTTGGGAATGGTGATTTTCCGTACACCATTTAAATATTCACAGGTTATGGTTTTGCAATCCATCATTTGCGAAGGAATACCGGCAGCCACAATTTCGCCACCTAATGCACCTGCTCCGGGACCGATATCGACTACATAATCGGCGGCAAGGATGGTTTCTTCATCATGTTCCACAACGATCACCGAATTGCCAATGTCCCGCAGGTCCTGCAATGATTTTATCAGTTTCAGGTTGTCGCGCTGGTGAAGGCCGATACTGGGTTCGTCCAGGATATAAAGGACGCTCGTCAACTGTGAACCAATTTGGGTCGCAAGCCGGATCCTTTGCGATTCGCCACCGGAAAGGCTTCGTGCCGGACGGTTCAGCGCAAGGTAATTAAGGCCCACATCCAACAAAAAACTTATGCGGAGCTTTATTTCCCGGATAATCTCATGGGCAATATGCTTTTTGCGTTCATCAATGTTTTCCTCGATTTCAGAAACCCATTCCCCTAGGCGGTGCAGGTCATTGTTTGCCAGTTCCGAAATGTTCTTCCCGGCAATTTTAAAATGGAGGGATTCTTTCTTCAAACGTGCACCATGACAATCAGGGCATTCGATATGGTTCATGAAATTCCGGGCCCATTTTTTTATGCTGGCAGAGGTGGTTTCCTCATACTGGTTGGTGATAAAATTGAAGATACCCTCAAAGTTCAAGGTATATGTGGAGGTAACGCCCAGGTATTCCTTCTGGATATGGTACTCCTCGGTGGAACCATACAAAATCGTGTCCAATGCTTCTTTGGGGATATCCTTTACGGGTGTATTAAGGTCAAAACCAAACTTATCACCTATGGCCTCCATCTGATGGAAAATCCAATTGTTCTTGTATTCACCAATGGGTGCGATCCCACCCTTTTTAATGCTTAGGGATTTATCGGGGAAAATCTTGTCAAGGGCAATCTCGGAAATATTCCCAAGGCCGTTGCATCTCGGACAGGCACCATAGGGCGAATTAAAGGAAAAGGTATTGGGTTCCGGCTCGTTATAGGAAATACCGGAAGTGGGGCACATGAGCAAGCGGCTGAAATGCTTGGCTTCCTTGCTTTCATGATCCAGGATCATCACTGAGCCTTTTCCATATTTCATCCCAAGCTGGATCGATTGCACCAAACGCTTATTGGTATCGTCACTTACTTTCAACTGATCCACCACCAATTCAATATCGTGCACTTTATAGCGGTCAACCGTCAATCCAAATTCAAGTTCGTTTATTTCACCATTAATCCTGACTTTCAGGAAACCTTGTTTTCGGAATTGCTCAAAAAGTTCCCGGTAATGGCCTTTCCTCCCTTTAACGACCGGAGACAACACAAGGACTTTCAGTTCATCGTACTCCTTGTTTATCAGGTCGATGATCTGGTTTTCGGTGTAGCGTACCATTTTCTCGCCCGTCTGGTGCGAATAGGCATCGGCGACCCTTGCATAAAGCAAACGGAGAAAATCATAGATTTCGGTAATGGTACCAACCGTGGAACGGGGGTTCCTGTTCACAGACTTTTGCTCGATACTGATAACCGGGCTCAGACCGCTTATTTTATCCACATCTGGCCGTTCAAGGTTGCCGATAAACTGCCGTGCATAGGCCGAAAAGGTTTCCATATACCTGCGCTGCCCCTCGGCATAAATTGTATCGAAAGCGAGGGAGGATTTCCCGCTACCGCTCAAACCAGTAATCACGACCAGTTTATTCCTTGGGATTTTCAGGTCGATATTTTTCAGGTTATGCACCCTTGCACCATAAATCTCCAGGAATTCGGTATTGGACATATTTGATTTTTTGTTTGATATTTGATTTATTTTTTCCAAAAATTTCAATAAAAAATGAATCTGCAAAAGTACTGCGATTTTTGGTGGGGATTGAAAAAGGAGGAAACAAAATTTTGGAACAATAAGGCATTACTAATTAAACTTCACAACACCTACCCACATGGAGGAAGCGTCCACGCTTGTGAAGATAGCACATTCATCGGATGAGTAAGTTACCGTTCATGTTGGTGGACAACACCAACATGGGGCAGGGCATAATCATCATGTGGAGTGCACAATTAGCGTGGACGCTAATTGCATATAAATCTAAGCAGGAATCATGACTGCCGCCCGTTGGTGTTATCACCTACGGGAATCCTCAAACCACATGGAACAAGCGTCCACGCTTGTGTCTGGGACAGAAAACCGCAAGCGTGGACGCTTGCTACATCTTGGGAATGTGAACGTAACACATTCATCCGATGACTCGAAGTCATTGGATGAGTAAGCATACCCCAGTCTCGTCCTCGTTTGCAACGAGGATGCATCTATACAAGGCATTTAAAATACAAGAAACAAAAAAATTGTATTTTGAGCCGTGTGAGGAGAGGACGAGACAGCTTTTTAATGACTAACAATAGTAATTGGAATGTACAACTTATTTATCTTTTTGGTGGTTCCAATCACCAATTCCAATTTTCCATGAAAATAATCCAAAGGAAACGGAGATTTCAAAAATCAATCCCGAGGTTTATATTTCCCTTCAATATCTTCAATTAACATAATAAGTTTCCATAAGGCTTCGGAATAGGTTTCATCCCATTTCTTTCCGTCACCAATTGTAAAAACCCTTGTTGAAGTCTTGATAATATACTCATTACTGGCACTGCCCATTATGGATGCTACAATACTATCTTCACTTTTCTTTTTAGGTACATACAACGAATTAAAATCCAATTTCCTAAATGCAGCTACCAATTCCATGAAATCAGCTTTTTCAATATAAGTTAATGTTGAATCAACAATCTTGATTGTTTTTCTTTCAACTGAGTGGTCATATCTTTCATAACGTACATTGTAAAACCGGAAACTGAAATCATGGTTTATTTTCACAATACGTTTTGGGAAAGGCTTGCCTGTGAGAAAAGTTGTAGTGTGCACAACTGAATTCAGTGTTTCCTGATAGGGTTTGGGTTGGGCATTTAAGCCTTGCACAAATAAAAATATGGTGGTAATCAATAACAAACGCATTCGACATCTATTTTAAACCTTAACTTCACCTATCCTGCACAACAAAACCAAACAACAAATGGTAAATTACAAATAATATCCAAAACAGAAACAAAAAAACCCCAAAACATTTCGGAAGATTATTAATCCTGAGCCTTTAACCACGTCCATATTATAAAGATCCGGTTTATCAGGAGCGGTGGTTTAATACCTGCTAACCTTCAAGTTGGTAATTGCCGCATCCACCTCAATATAAACCTTATTGGAAGTTGAACTGAAATTAGGGGTTTGGTACAATCCTTTTTTGATTTTAATGAAACCATCCAATTCCTGGGAAGAAAGGATAGTCTTGAATTTCACCTCGCAATCCGAACTTTTCGGTATCCTTATTTTAATGGACGAAGCCCCGGCATCAACCGAAATATTCATCTCTTTCACCCTATCACCAACTTTTAGGTCAATTGCCGCAGCACCGCCATTGATTTCAATGTTTTCGACCTTGAATGGCCGCAAATCCATTTTCATATCGGATGCGCCCACATCAATATCCAAGTCCCAAACGGGTTGCTCATTTAGCGACAATATGGATTCTTCATGGGATCTATTGTTCCCGATACGGATCCCCTTGTTTTTAATATCAATGGTGGTTTTTTTACCTTCCCTTTGTGTATTTACATCATAGGAAACCGAATTTCCTTCATTGTAAAATTCAAACAAATCAACACAGGTATTCCCGACCTTAAAATCCCCCGCTGCCACCTCAAGGTTAAGCTTCGCATATACCACTCCTGTATCAAAAGCTTCGGCAAAATGTTGCTCGATCCGTTCCGATTCGTTATTTTGTGTGTAATCGTGGCCCCGGTACCAGTTGAACCAATGATATTCCCTTACCGGGCTGTTCAGGATAAAGATTATCCCAATTACAATGGTAATTACTGTCAGGACAAGTTTCACCATGGGTTTTAACGGGATTATTGCGATCCCCCAAAAAACAAGCAGCAATGGCCACAACCGGAAAACTTCATGTGCGCTAAAATCAATTACGCCAAAATTCCTGAAAGCAAAGAGGATACCGAGAGTTACCAGTATTACCCCCCAAAATATTTTTCCGTATTTCATATGTCTGTGGTTTTTATGTTTGAACTGGGTTAAATGTTATGCGTATGTCCATTTATAAATAAGGTTGACCATTTTCATTCACCCTTTCACCTCTTTGGTTTTTGATTCCGGGGCGATATTTGAACCCGAAGGATTGTTGTCCAATGCAAAGATAATGTTTTTAAAATTCATGTTGTGGTTTTCTTTGGGTGTACGACAAATTGTTCTTGTGTGGCCATTTTTTGTTAAGTTTGTAACCAACTATTATGCTTATCGTGGTCAACTTATTTCTGGCATTGACAGATGTCCGGTGTTAAATTGAACTAAATCCAAGGAATAATTAATTCTTGAACGAATAAACCATTTATGAAAAACACATTGGCCTTTTCAATACTGATTTTTGTGGTTCTTATCTCCGAAGCCCAAATCTTCAACAGCTTGGAGATAAGCACCGGTTTGTCGATGGCCACACAAACACCGGCCTATAAAAACAATGACAGAAACCAACGTGAAACCATCCGTCCGGGGTTTAACACAATGCTACGAATGACAGGCCGCATCAACAAGATATTTTCCTTTTCGTCGGATATTGGATATGTGCAGAAAGGCTACCGTTACGATGTGGGAAATACAATCGGCATCACAAAAACCTACGATCAGCTTATCCACTATATCACTTACAGCCCACAATTAAAAATTGGCCGGAGAATCGGGGACTTTACCCCAACGGTTTTCCTTGGGCCGAGGATAGATTACCAGATAGCCTACGAGGGAAAGCAAAAAATTGATGGCATGGCCCGCTATTTCCGAAAAAGCATTTTTGGGATGAACGCCGGGCTGGATTTTGCATATGCCTTCGGGGAGCTTGGGATATCGGCACTGTTTCTCTATCAATTTGATTTCACAAGTCTAATACCGACCAATAACAATGCGGATTTGGCGTATAGGAACAAAGCCTTGTTAATGAACATTGGTTTGGTTTATTTCCTGGGCGATTGATTTTTGTTTCTCTTGAGTAAAATGGATTTTTTTGAAATAATCATAATATTAATATTTATTGTAGGAATTGGATTTCTTCTCTATTTGATTTTTCGAGACCCGGTTTTTATGTTCAAATCATTTTTGCGCGGACAAAAGGCCGATGGTAATTGGAGACTGAAAATTCTTTTTTTCCCAATTTGGGGTCCGACTTGGTTGATTGACAAAATATTTGGACTAAAACTGTACATAAAAGAATTTGAAGAAGCATCTATCCCACAAAAAATTTCGTTTACAGAATTTGATAAATACCTATTGATCAACACGAGTGATTTAGTTCATATAAAAAAAATCCTGAAATCATTTCAAAATGAATATGACCCAAAAGATTACAATTACAATTTAAATGGTTTCGAGATTGGATTTTCTGAATTTGATAAAAATATAATTATCAAAATTGAACAGGAGATTGAATTTGCAAGCATTAATGCCTTAATTCAGTACATTGACAATTCTGTACCTCAAAACACAGTTTACAACGTAAGAGGAATATTTTTACACAGACAAAATCTGACTAAATCCTATTTTGTTTTTTTTGATACGGCATTTCCTTTAAAACTGATAGGAAAAACATATAGAAACGAAAAAATGTATGTTGACTTAAACCCTGAAACAGAGACGAAGGAATTAATATTCTTAAACTCGAATATGGACTATTTCAAAAACTTTAACTTTGACAAATTCGAAAAGGAAATCATAAAAGTTAAATACAAAGAGATAGAAATAAAGCCCAGCACATAACAATAATATAATTTATGGCGGTTGAAATGCTAAATATGAATATTCTAAATAATAATTTTCATGGCTTTTAGAACAGGAAATGGGGTTTAAGGGTGTTCCATCACCACGAAATCAATGATTTTCGCCGCAAGGTTTGCCGTAAGCTTGTCCCTGTCCAAAGAGGGGTTTAGTTCGGCGATATCAAATGAGATTACTTTCTTGCTCTCAAACAGGAAGACCAATACCTTAAACACGAAATAGGGCGTAAAACCAAGTGGGGAAGGGGCACTCACACCGGGTGCATAGGCCGATGAAGGCAATATCAACAGGGTCTTGGCTTTTAAGGTGGCCAAAATCCAGCAACACTATCTCTTGGTGCCAGTATTGGTTTACGATATCAGGATTTGACCCCCTCCCTTCCCAATAACTCTTTTCGGCAGGCTTATAGGTTGCGTTTATTGAATCCGCTTTAAGTTGTTCCATTGCCATTTCCAAAAGTCGTTCGGGCCTAAAAAAGATCTTCCAGAATAGAAGCGTCAACGAGGTTTGGGATTGTGACCTTCAGGTTCGGGCTGCGTTCCATTTCACGCTTAATGGCAAACAGGGCCTCGTCGTTCCTGGCCCAACTGCGGCGCGCAATTCCGTTGTTCACGTCGTAAAACAACATGCTCTTGAGCCTTGCCCCGGCTTCAGGTGTGCCATCGAGCAACATCCCAAACCCGCCGTTCATCACTTCGCCCCAACCAACCCCACCGCCATTGTGGATGGAAACCCAGGTTGCCCCCCTGAAACTGTCGCCAATCACGTTCTGGATGGCCATGTCAGCCGTGAATTTGCTTCCATCGTAAATATTGGAAGTTTCACGATAGGGCGAATCGGTTCCGCTTACATCATGATGGTCCCTGCCGAGGACAACCGCTCCGATTTCCCCTTTGGCAACCGCATTGTTAAAGGATTCGGCAATTTTTGTGCGTCCTTCCGCATCGGCATATAAAATACGAGCCTGCGAGCCCACGACCATTTTGTTTTTCTTGGCATTTTTTATCCAGGTAATATTGTCCTGCATCTGCAATTGGATTTCTTCCGGGGAGTTTTCCATGATCTCCTGTAAGACGTTCATGGCGATTTCATCGGTCTTGTCGAGGTCTTCAGGCCTCCCCGAAGTACAAACCCAACGGAACGGCCCGAAACCATAATCGAAGCACATGGGCCCAAGGATATCCTGGACATAGGATTTATATTTGAAGTCGATGTTGTTGTCGGCCATTATGTCTGCCCCGGCACGGGATGCTTCCAGTAAAAAGGCATTTCCGTAATCGAAGAAATAAGTCCCTTTTGCTGTGTGTTTGTTGATGGCCGCAGCGTGGCGGCGCAAGGTTTCCTGCACCTTTTCCTTAAATAACCGAGGGTCTTCACGGATCAATTGTTTGGCTTCTTCGTAAGGAATCCCCACGGGATAATAACCACCTGTCCAGGGAATATGCAGGGAGGTCTGGTCGGAACCCACATGGACAAAGATGTTTTCCTCATCAAAACGTTCCCAAACTTCCACCACATTGCCAATGTAGGCGATGGAGACAACCTCGTTGTTTTTTTGTGCCTGATGGGTGCGCTCAACCAATTCGTCCATATTGTCAATCAAAATATCCACCCATCCCTGTTCATGGCGTTTTGTTGCTGCCTTTGGGTTTACCTCGGCGCAAACCGTGATGCAACCGGCGATATTCCCTGCTTTGGGTTGGGCCCCGCTCATTCCGCCAAGGCCGGAAGTCAAAAAGACTTTTCCTGCCGGGTTTTCTGTTATTGGCAATATCTTCCGAAAAGCGTTCATCACTGTAATCGTTGTACCATGGACGATTCCCTGTGGCCCGATGTACATGAAAGACCCGGCAGTCATTTGCCCGTACTGCGTAACCCCAAGTGCATTGAATTTTTCCCAGTCGTCCGGGCTGGAATAATTTGGGATCATCAGGCCGTTGGTCACCACTACCCTTGGGGCGTTTTTTGAAGAAGGGAACAAACCCATGGGATGGCCCGAATAGAGGTTCAGCGTTTGCTCATCGGTCATTTGCGACAAATACTGCATGGTTATCAGGTACTGTGCCCAATTTTGAAAAACGGCCCCGTTGCCACCATAGGTGATGAGTTCTTCGGGATGCTGTGCCACTGCGGGGTTCAGGTTGTTCTGTATCATCAGCATAAGGGCTGCTGCTTGTTTCGATTTTGCCGGATATTCTGAAATAGGGCGTGCGTACAGTTCATAATCCGGTTTAAAGCGGTACATGTAAATCCGACCAAAACCCTTTAGCTCCCCCGCAAATTCCGCCGCCAGTTCCTCATGCCATTTTTTGGGGAAATAGCGCAAGGCATTACGGATTGCCAATTGCTTTTCTTCTTTGGATAAAATGTCTTTTCGTTTGGGAGCCCTGTTGATGTTTTTAGGATATTCCCTTTTTGCCGGCAATTCCGAAGGTATGCCCTGTAATATTTGTTCCTTGAATGTCATGATATTTAATTTTTGTTGTTTTCTTTGCGTTAGGGATTGAACGGCCTGTTTGAAATCCTTTTGCTTTTTGGCAAAAGATTGAGCAGTGAAAGCCCGACCGCAGGGAACGCCCTAAAAGCAAGTGTTTTTATTTCAATTTTTATTGTTTTGTTTTGAATGCTTGTTCCTCTACCAAATTTATCATCGCATTGATGTCGTCTTTTAGTAGCCTGTCTTCTTCCAGTTTGGCCACTTTCTCCCTGATAATCCGAAAATTCTTTTCGATGATTTCGGAAAATTTGCTTGGCCGCCTGAATTCGATGGCCTGTGCCGCATACATCAGTTCGATGGCCAGTATTTTTTCGAGGTTCCCTAAAATCTGGTTGAACTTCCGTCCGGAAATGCTGCCCATCGATACATGGTCTTCCTGTCCGAGAGAGGTTGGGATGCTGTCAGCCGAGGGTGGAAAACACAAAAATTTGTTTTCGGTGACCAGGGCGGCAGTCGTGTACTGGGGGATCATAAAGCCCGAGTTCAGGCCGCCACTTTCTGTCAATAGGCGTGGCAATCCGTATTTGCCTTCCAAAAGCAAAAAAGATCTTCTATCGGAAATATTTCCCAGTTCCGAAGCTGCCAAGGCCCCGTAATCCAAGGCCATTGCCAGGGGTTGTCCGTGGAAGTTGCCACCGGAAATGGCAACTGTTTCGCTCAAAACGATGGGATTGTCGGTCACCGAATTGATTTCGATTTCCGTGAGTTCTTTCAGGTGGTAATACGCATTTCGCGAAGCACCGTGGACTTGCGGGATGCAGCGCATGGAGTAAGGGTCCTGTACCCTTTCGCAGTTTTCGTGCGACATGATATTTTCTGAATCCTTGAACATCATGCGCATCCGTTTCGCCACTTTCAGGGTGCCTTTGTAGGGGCGGATGGTGTGCAAGGATTCCTTGAACGGCGATGCACTGCCTTTATAGCCTTCGATGCTCATGGCACCTGCAAGGTCGGCCAAGTTGAGCAGGTATTTCATTTTTCGCAAGCCCTTAATGGCATGGGCTGCAATAAACTGTGTGCCGTTGATAAGCGCCAATCCTTCTTTGGCCCGGAGTTTTATGGGTTGTAGCCCGTGTTTTCCCAGTACATCCTTGGCCGGTGTGATTTTGTCGTTTATCCAGATTTCACCTTCGCCCAACAAGGGCAAAAACAAGTGTGACAAAGGGGCCAGATCTCCCGATGCCCCAACAGATCCTTGCTCGGGAACAACCGGGACAATATCATTTTCCACGAAAAACAAGATCCGTTCAATTACTTCCAGGCGTATTCCAGAAAAACCCTGGCACAGGGCATGGACTTTTGTGATCATCATTATTTTCGATAATTCTTTGTCGATGGGTTTCCCGACACCAACGGCATGTGTTATCAAAAGGTTTTCCTGCAATTTGCTTGTTTCACCTGCCGAGATCCGGACATCGCAAAGTGGCCCGAAACCTGTGTTGATACCATAAACCGCTTTGTGCCCATTCGACATCACCTCGACTTTTCGCCGACATTCATTTACCCTCGCAATTGCTTCCCCCGTGAGCTCGGCTTTCAGTTCCCCTTTTGCAATTGCCATGGCTTTGGAAACTGTTAGTTTTTCTATTCCGTATTTGAACATATGGTTTTTGTTTTTTTGCTTTTAGCTTAGCTTTAATTTGCCGGGAACAAAATTACACTTACTTTTGATGCTTAACAAGACTAATCATATCAACAACTGATAACCATGAAGCATCAATTGGAGTACCGGCACCTGCGTTATTTTCTGGCAGTAGCAGAAGATCTGCACTTTAGGAAGGCTGCTGAACGCCTCTTTATTTCCCAACCAGGCTTAAGCCGTCAGATAAAGCAAATGGAGGAGGATTTGGAGATTAAGCTATTCGACCGCCACAACAGAAAAGTGGAACTGACCAAAGCCGGGCATTACCTTCAAAAAGAATTGATCGTCAACTTTAAGCGATTGGACGATATCCTGAATCATACCAAGCTCCTGAACGATGGGATTGATGGTAAACTGAAGTTGGGATATGTGGGCTCGGCAATGCAAAGACTGATCCCAGGCCTATTGTTGAAATTCAGGGAAACCAATCCGAATGTCCTTATCAACCTGACGGAGCTCGATAACAAAAACCAGATCCAGGCTTTGGTGAACCAGGAAATAGATATTGGGTTCGTGAGGTTGGAACGGGTTCCGAAAGGCCTGGAAATACATCCTGCCCTTGAAGAAACATTTTCGTTGGTGTTGCCCGAAGACCATAAGGTTGACGCATCGAATTTTGATGATCTGTCGCAATTAAAGGACGAACACTTTATACTTTTCGATGCATCTTACAGTGAGTCCTATTACGAAAAAGTGATGCAAATATTTGACGACTGCGGGTTTTACCCAACCGTTTCACATTCCACCGTAAATGCCAGTTCAATTTATCGACTTGTGGAAAACAATATGGGTATTTCCATTGTGCCCACATCCTTGCAATACGGCTTCGACCTGAAAATCAAATTTATTGAGTTGACAAACATCCCCCAACGTACTACCTTGAAAATTGTTTGGAACAGCATGAACCCAAATCCTGTTTTAAAAGGTTTTATTGACATTATTAAGAACTGACCACTGTACCTACATTGAGCCAGGATACCGATATCGAAATATAATCTTGCAATTGCTTGTTCTTTTTTTTTTATTAAACCGCTAATCCTTGTATCTTTGTGGAAATTTTTTTGTTTTAATTCCCGGACCAAACCGGAAAACGAAAACGGCTTGCACTTGTCTTATAAGCCGGGAGAATTGAAACAGAAATAGTTAAACAGATATATTATGGGCAATTATACGCTAAATCCAAGGTACATTACGAAATCAGCAGATTTCATTATTGAGGTAATCAAAACAAAATTGGCCGAAGATGGTTTTTTTGTGACCTCCACCGGCAAAGGGAAAAAATATACGGTAAAACGTATTAGTGCAACTGGGATATTCTATGTTACCGCTGATCGCGTCCAGGACAAATCAGATATGATGGATATTGAAGAATTGAAATCGGCCATTGAAG
>JAADJA010000165.1:39859-50215 GCA_013151015.1 Chlorobiota bacterium | reverse complement strand
CTAGTATCACTTGGGAATATGTTTGTAAATGCTCTTCCTGCAGGAATATATGCTTCACGATATTCATTAAAAGGGTTAAAACTACTTTCGTCACTATTAAATATCCTATAAAAAGCTCTAACTAATTTTGGATCAAAAACATCAATCTTGCTTAAAATTTTTATGATTTTTTCAAAATTACTACATTCTACGTTTATTGTATTTGACTTAAAATAAATCTCAAAATACACACCTGTTCCATACTTGAATACTAAAGCAAACTCCTGCTTATTAATGCTTATTGAATTGAACAAGGCTAAAAACTCTCTGCTGATTTTATTTTGAAAATCTTCAATTATAAAAGTCTTATTATCAGCAAAAAATGCAAAATCGTATAACGTATAAGGCAATTTTTGGAAAAAATAGACCAATTTGCTCAGATAAGTTTTCCCACTTGCCTGTTCACCAATTACAACAGTAAACTGCCGGACTTCTATTTCAGCATGTTTTATCGGTCCAAAATTATCAACTATTATTCTTTGCATTGTATTACTTATTGACATCTCACAAAGTTATAAAAAAATCAACACAGACGCTTCCAGGTTCTATGAACGCTGGAAGGTCTGGAAAGTCTTGCCATGAGGCTTACACCTTATAAAACGGCAACCTGACAACTTTTGCTTTCAAAAGTTTGTTCCTGACTTTGATAAAGATTTCGGTATCGAATTTCGTAAAACCTGTTTTTACATAGCCCATCCCAATTCCTTTGCCCAAAGCCGGGGCCATGGTACCGGAAGTAA
The DNA here is from genome assembly GCA_013151015.1 of Chlorobiota bacterium. Taxonomy (GTDB): domain Bacteria; phylum Bacteroidota; class Bacteroidia; order Bacteroidales; family JAADJA01; genus JAADJA01. The sequence goes on along the minus strand of JAADJA010000165.1, from coordinate 49,436 downwards.
CTTCGCCAATCACATTTCCATTTGCATCGCAAATTTCGTAATGCTGACGGGGAATGCCACGATCGATCATTTCAAATCCGCGCAACCTTCTTGTCACCCCTTCTTCCTTTTGTTTCAACAAAAAACCTTTATCAATGAAATCCTTTTCATCGGTAAATTTGGTGATCCAGCCCATACCGGCTTCTATCGGTGAAGTGGTGTCGTTAATATCGTTTCCATAAAGGCAGAATCCCATTTCCAACCTCAACGTGTCCCTAGCTGCAAGGCCAATGGGTTTAATGCCAAACTCCTCCCCTGCTTCAAAAACAGCTTTCCAGATTTTGGGGGCATCTTCGTTGGCCATATAAATTTCACAACCCCCGGAACCGGTATAACCTGTCGTGGAAAAAATCACATCTTTGACACCGGCAAAATCCACTTTCTTAAAGGTGTAATATTCCATGTCCTCGACCGGGGCATCAGTGAGTTTCTGCATGGCCTTCAAGGCCAAAGGCCCCTGAATGGCCAGTTGAGCAATTTCATCGGAAGCATTGTACAATTCCTTCCCGGCCTCCATGCCAAATTTCTTTCCCTGCTCAATTATCCATTTCCAGTCCTTCTCGATATTGGCCGCATTGATAACCAAAAGGTAAGTTTCGGCATCGATCCGATAGACCAACAAATCATCGACTATTCCCCCTTTTCCATTGGGGAAACAGGAATACTGCACTTTGCCATCCGTTAGTTTGGAGGCATCGTTGGAAGTTACCCACTGGATATAATCCAATGCCTTAGGCCCTTTCACCCACACTTCGCCCATATGCGAAACATCAAAAACCCCCAGCTTTTCCCTTACGGTCATATGTTCATTTATCAAGCCTTCGTATTGAATGGGCATATTGTACCCTGCAAATTCCACCATCTTTGCCCCAAGTCCTTCGTGGAATTTCGTAAATGCTGTTTGTTTCATTCTTATTTTAATTTATTTGAATTTTATTTATTTCCAAGTACCCCTTTATGGCCCCTTTACGCAATTACTACATTATGGGATTTCAACAACTTACGAGATTCACCATTTCAATATGGCCCCTTTATGGCCCCTTTAAGGTATAAAAAGTCCCTTTCCCAGTTTCTCCTTTCTTCTTAAAAAACAAATCTTCCAGCTCCAAAAGATATCTTGAGGCAGTACGTTTTGAGACCTTGCAAATATCCTGCACTTCAGTATTCGTTATTTTTCCTTTTTCCTGAACAAATAAAACAATTGTGATATATGAATCGTTTAGCCCCAACGATTTTAATGAATTGACAGTATGCTTATAAAACTCAACAACTAAACCCGAAAAACGACTATTAAACTTTGGAGCAGGTAGATGATACTTTCTACATTCTTTCCTGATATTTATAGTACCTCTACCCCATGCCTCAATATATCCAACCCTAAAAAGTGCATTTGCAATTAAAGGGTTGAATGGTTTTGATGGATGCGGTTCTATTAGATTTTCAATTGTCCATTCATCAGGAAGTTGGCCTTCATTCCAAATAATTAACTTATCTTCATATACCCTGATTTGAATAGGTGTGGTACTACTATAATCTTTATGGGCAATTGCATTTAACAATGCCTCACGGAAGGCTGGTTCAGGAAAAACAAACTCTTCAATTCGACTTGCTCCTTCATATCGAATAAATGCCTTTAGATATTTTGTTTTTAACAAATCCAAGGTCTTCTCAATCTGATTAAACAAATGACCATGAACTTCATCCTGATAACGCAAGTCATCATCAGATTCAAAAAACCCAATTTTTACATAAGAACCTAAAAAGAACTTCTCCTGTTTTGAGTGAAATAATAAAACACATGCTCTTTTTAAATATGCCCCTTCAACTAAGTCCAAATTCTCAAGTAACGAAAGGTTTGAGTCTTGTAAAACTTCCTCATCAATCCTTCCACTCCTAAAGGATTTCTTTCTAAAAACATTAAAAGCATTTTTATCTAAATCATCAACGGAAATATTGGGGACAGGTACGCTGTCCCAACTCTGTCCTTGTTTTCGCAGTAAAAACTTATTTAAGGCCGCCCCTTTAAGTTCCTGCATTGTGCTTCCACTTCTATAATGATAATGTCCCTTATAATTAATTGGATTAGAATAAGCATCAACACTAATTTCAATGATGTAACAATCTCCATTTCCCTGTAAATTCACATCACAAAGAATCCCAAGATGGCTCAATATCTTGTTTGGGATATCCTCCATTAATTTCTTTGGATTATTAATCCCTACATTTTCACCTTTATCATTTTTTCCGATATAAATCTTTCCCCCTATGGCATTTGCAAAACCACAAATCCATTTAAGGTATTCGTCCCTCCAACTTTCTTTCCATTCAATATTTTGATTCTCGGGCATATTTTATTAAAAACAAATAAATTAAAGGCTTAATTACTCTTTCAAACAGTGATATTTTTAATATGTGCAAAAGTATAAAAAAAGAGCAGGTTGCCGAATAAATTATAACTTTGCAAAAATCATCCGCACATGATCTTAACAAGACAAAACATACCCCGTTGGTTTATTTTCCTGGTCGATATCCTTACTGTGTTTTTTTCCGTGATACTGGCCTATCTTGTGCGGTTCAATTTCAATGTCCCTTACACGGAGATCCAGATGTGGCCTCAGGTATTCCTTTTGATACTTGGGACAAGGGCCGTGAGTTTTCTTATTTCAAAAACCTATGCGGGCATTATCCGCTATACGAGCACGGAAGATGCGGTAAGGATTTTTCTCGTGCTGCTTTCGGGAAGCCTGTTTTTCGGCCTTGCCAATTTATTTTCCTATTATTTCATCAATGAAAAATTCATTGTCCCATTTTCGATAATCATCATCGAGTTTATCAGTGTTACGCTGGGGATGGTCACCTTTCGCATCCTTGTGAAAATCACTTATCTCGAAATCAAAAACCCTTCTGGCGAAAAAACGCGCGTGATTATTTTTGGGGCGGGGGAAGCCGGTGTAATCACAAAAAGGGCTTTGGACCGTGACCTCGGAATCCGCTACAAGGTTGTGGCATTTATTGATGACGACAAAAACAAACAAGGGAAAAAACTGGAAGGCGTCACCATTTATGGTTTTGACAAAATAAGGGAACTGCTCCTTGTCGAAACCATCGAAAGCGTGATCATAGCCGTTCAGGACTTGAAACCGGCCAAAAAACAATCCATCGTTGACGCATGCCTTCCATTTGACACAAAAGTGATGACCGTGCCTCCGGTGGCCAATTGGATAAACGGCGAACTGAGTTTCAAACAAATCAAGAAAATCAAGATAGAAGACCTGCTGGAGCGGGACGAAATCAAAATGAACGAGGATAAGATCAACAAGGAGCTGAACGGTGCCGTTATAATGATTACAGGCGCCGCCGGTTCCATTGGCAGTGAAATTGTCAGGCAGGTCCTGAATTTCAACCCAAAAAAGCTTGTCCTTATCGATCAGGCGGAGAGCGCCCTTTTCGACCTTGAAACCGAACTGAACGACAAATACCCCGAGAAGAACTTTGAAATTGCCGTGGCCGATATTTGCAATTTGGTGAGGATGGAAAATACCTTTCGGGTTTTTAGGCCGGAAATCGTTTACCATGCCGCCGCTTACAAGCATGTGCCAATGATGGAGAACAACCCGACCGAAGCATTGTTTACCAATATCAATGGAACAAAAACCGTTGCCGATCTTTCCGTAAAATTTGCGGTACGGAAGTTTATCATGATTTCGACGGACAAGGCCGTGAACCCGACAAATGTGATGGGAGCCTCGAAAAGGATCGCGGAAATATACACCCAGGCACTGAACCAAAAAGAGAAAACACGTTTTATCACCACCCGTTTTGGAAATGTTTTGGGCTCCAACGGTTCGGCAGTCCAGCTTTTCAGGAAGCAAATTGAAAAAGGGGGGCCGATAACCGTTACCCATCCCGAGGTGATCCGTTATTTTATGACAATCCCAGAAGCCTGCCGCTTGGTTTTACAGGCCGGGAACATGGGCAAAGGTGGCGAGATTTTCCTATTCGATATGGGCGAGCCCATAAAAATAACCGACCTTGCCAAAAAGATGGTGCGCCTTTCAGGCCTGGAACTCGACAAGGACATCCAGATCAAATTCACGGGTTTGCGGCCCGGGGAGAAACTTTATGAGGAATTGCTCAATTCCGAAGAAAATACGCTTCCGACCCATCATTCTCAGATTATGATAGGCAAAACAAGGGCTTATGATTTTGATGAAATCAACAATCGAATCGATGAACTGATTTCCTTGTTTAAAGACCAGGACAATACAGCAATCGTGAAAAAGATGAAAGAAATCGTTCCTGAATATATAAGCCAGAATTCGGTTTACGAAAAGTTGGACAAAGGGAAAAGTTAAGGAGTGCGGCGTATAACTGACTGGGAATTGGGTTTGCAAACCCTGCACCCACAATCTCACCAATTAAAGAACCCATCATTTCCCCACCTTGCGCATTTTCTCTTTCATCTCCTTCTTTTTTTCCTTGATGGCCTGTCGCTGTTCCTTTTTGTTAAAGCCCATGGTGGACAAAGTCCCGCTCATCACGCTTTTCCAGATATAGTTAAAAATGGATTTTTCGTCATCGCGTTCAAAATAAACTTCCCCCACTCGTGTTTTCCCCAGGAACTTCGGGTTGTTCGATTTTAACAAAACACCGTTCATCATAAAGTCGATCAGCGGTGATGCGATGCCCCGGTTCATCCGTGCCTTTTTGCGGTTGTACATGGCGAGTTTGAACTTTTTGTACTTGAACGTAAGCTCGCCAAGGGAATGTGAGTTATTGGCCGAAATCAAAGGGATTTCCAAATCTCCATAGCCCCTTCTTATAGTGATCCCAAACAGGTTTTGCGTCATGGAATTAAACTGGGTCAAATCAAGGTTCTCAACTTTGCCATCGAACCAGAAATAATCGGCCCTTTCGAGCAATGGGACACTTATCGTCAAATCCAGGTCAGCACTTCCCATCAATTTCGATTGTAAATGGGCAGTCATCACAAATGAGGTATCCAGCTTTTTGAAAACATTCGTCACATTGTAAATCGATGCATTGAAGTTATCGAAAAACACCTCGCCCGGGAATTCGGACTTATCCACATATTCGCCGTACAAAACATAGGAATCGTTCACCTGTACGGTGTCCACATGGAAAATCACCGGTATGTTTTCGAGCATCTCTTTCGGCAATGGCCTGTATTGCCCTTCCTTGCGCGGATAGTGCTGGTCGCGGTGATCGAGGAGGCGCAGCTCGTTTATCGATATTTTGTCGAAATGGTACTCGCCTGTTTTAATGATGGATTCCAGGTCGATACCATCAACAATAACGTTTTTTGTGCTCACCTGCATCCGATCGGTCTGAAAACGAGCCCTTTCAAAAAACGCATCTTTTTCGAACTGCGGGATAACCTCCAGCGAATCGATAATGATTTGGTCTTTGCTAAAATAATAGGTCAGGTAACTCGTGCGGAATTTGTACATGCTGTCCGCCGAATATACCTCACGGTCATGGAGGTGGACAAAAATATCATCGGCATAGGAATTCTTTTGGGGATCGAGCAAGGACGAATCCATCAACAAACCGTTCACGTGAAACGAAATATGCTTGAAATCAATGGGCTTTCGTATCATCGTGTCCGTGTTCACCCTTATATGGATATTGGGGAAATAAATGGAATCGATTTTAACATATTCAAAAAAGCCGAGGAATTTCATGGCCACAGAATCCGATATTTTGAAACGGGGGACTTTTTTGGTTTTGCCCCCAACTGCATAAGACTCGAATTTCGTTTCATTTGCCGTGACATTTGAAATCCATAGCCCGAGCGGCTCTCCGGGCTTTCCGTACAAATGGGGATACTCGATGTGCAACCTTGGTATGGCAATACGGTTCTTCAGTTTCTTCTCGCCCCCTTCGTCGGCAGGCCTCCATGCCAATTGCTTGATACCCTCCACTTCGATGATATTGTTTTCCTTGTCGAAATAGATATTGTCAAGGCTGATGTTCGATTTGCCCGAATTCAAGATAATATTTTCAAAATCAAAATTTATTGCGGCCAATAAATCATTTTCAGACCCATCCCCTAATGCTTGGCCGGCCTTGGCGTCCCATTCCAGGTCAAAATCACCGATGGAATAACCGAGCGTATCGTCCGGCTTATTGATCTGTAGTTTGAATTTCCCTGCCAATACCTTCACGGCATCATCAACCTGAAAAGGCAAAACGAATTTCTTTTTGGTTTTTTTGGGGACAGCTTCCTCCTTTTTATTTATTTCAACAAAAACAACAGGCGATTTTATATCGAGGGATGCAAAGCGGAAAGGCCGTTCTTTTTCAGCGTCCCAAGACGGCTTCCACAATTCTATCCTCGGCACCTTTATATTGTACTTGGCCTTGTCCCCTCCCACACTTTCTCCAGACAAGCCAGCTACCACGAGTTCTTCCTTGGAATTGTCATAGGAAATACCATCCATCATGAAACTTAGTTTTGAAGTTGAAAAACCAGGCTTGTCCATAACGAATTGGAAATAATCGGGAAAATAAAAAAGCGTATCGCCAGAGGGGTCATTGGGATAGAAACGGATGTTTTGCATTTTCATAGCGAGGGAAGTTTTCAGGCGAAGGGAATCCTTTTCGGTTTGAAAATCAACATAGCCATCAATTATGTTTATGTTCCCGATATAGAGTTTATTGAGTTTTCCCCTAAGACCGGCAGCGATTTTCCCTGCGATTATCTTTTTTGACAAAACGGTTTTTTTTCCCTGTTTTTTATTGCCCTTGTTTGCTTTTCCATAATATCCCGGTTTTTGAAGCACGATTTCTTCACAAACAAACTCCTTACTATTTATTAATTTTTTCAGGTTGAAGTTGTTGACCGTAAAACCATCCATCTCCAGTGAACTAAAGCCGGCTGCCGGGGCTTTCCCCTCCGAAAACCGGACTCCCCTTAACATCAAATCCTTTTTGTCCATGAACAAATTGGCAATCCTGACAGAGATGGGCTTCTTTTTGTCCTTATACAGTATCCCGTCACAATCCAGGATAAAACCATCAAAATCAATAAAACCGGATTTCCCTATTCGCTTTGTATTGATTTGAAGTGTATCAAAAAGGAGGTTCAGGTTTTCCACCTTTGCTTCCACCCTTGAAATATCCGAGGCAAAACCGAAAGCACCGTCCTGTATCCTGAACTCATCAATGAAAATAGTGGAAGAGAGCTTTGTGTTTTTCTTGTTTTTCCTGTGGGGACTGTCCCTTTCGTAAACCTCAAGGCGTGGGTTTTTAATGAAAAGGGACAAATGTACGCTGTCCGACTTTAACAGTCTTCGGATATTCAGGCCCTTCATGCCCAGGGAATCGACCCGGGCACTTATCAGCAATTTCCGTTGGCTTATGTCTTTGGAGTACGTATGTTGCGAAAAGCGGATATTTTTCATGAATTCCCTACCATCGTCCCCGGTGAAAGAAAAAGTATCGCACCTGAAATCAATCACTGGTTTGACCCAGTGGAACTTAATGGCACTTGAATGGGCAAAAGTGTTTTCAGTAAGGTCAAGGTATGCGGCTTTTTTCAAAAAATTGGAATCCACCCTGATGTCGAGCACCATCAGGTGGCCTTTCTTCACCTCATAAATGGTATCGAGTTTTTTTGTCATGCTCAACACATTGATATCGTTTACCAAAAAGGTGTCTGTCCTAAAAGTATTCAACCAATTGAAGCCAGGCCCGTTCTTTTTTTTCACGGTGTCCCTGATGTCATCGTTGTTCAAGAAGAACCAATCCTTGCTTTCCCATAAATCACCGTTAGAAATCTCAAATTTTTCGAATTCCAGGTTTTCGTCCATAATAAACTCGTTCAGGTCGAAACCGCTTATCCGCAGGAAATCCGTCCTGAACTTAATTTCGGGCTTCCCCGAAAAATCGTCCAGGCTGTCTGGCGTCAATTCAATCCCGCTCACCAGCAGATATTTCTTCCCGGAAAAATAACTGAACGAATCAACCGAAAAAGTGTAAGCATCCTGGAAACGTTTCCGTACATTGTACAGGTTCACGTTCAATTTAAAATGGGCGCTCAAATCCTTTTTTGCCATTTCCATCTGGCTCAGGTCCGACAGGCGCAAATCCCGGATTCGGATATTGATTTTCTCAAGATCGAGTTCCTCCCCTCTCCTGCCCCGAAAGTGCATCGCCCCCTGATCAATTGAAATTTCACCAATATCAAAGGAAAACGTTGCATCCTGACTTTTTGCCTTGACCACTTCGGGGGTTATCACTTTTGTAAAAAGGTCTTTCCTTAAAATAACCGTGTCGCGCATAAAATTCAGTTCGGGGTCGGTAAAGCTAATTTTCCCAACCTTTATGTTCCTGTTGAACAACAATTGGAAAATACTGATATGGCTTATTTTCAGGGAAGAAAACCTTAAGTTCCGCAGGTAGATTTTGGAAGCCGCATCCACAGATACGCTGTCGAACCCGACCAATACATCTTCAAACAATATGCTCGAAGTAAATATGTTCGCAGATGCTTTCTCGGAATTGAGATGGATTTTGCCATTGCTGAAATTATTGACCTGCCATCTCAGGATACTGCTGAACATAAAGTTGAAAACCACCATTAAAACAATTACGGCGGCAAGGGTATAAACTGATATTTTGTAGCCTCTTTTCAATATTTACTGCATTTATGCTACAAAAATAGTATTTAATATGGTAAAGCCGATAAGGGTTTCCTTACCGGCTTTTTAATTGAAATCAGAATACGGCTTAAGCAACTTCGGCTTCCCTGTTCAATTTCAGGTACTTTTTTTTGTATCCCAACAAAAATAGTCCAACCCCATAAACCGCGATATTGAATATCCCAATCCCAAATATACCGATGGAAAAAATCCCGGCGGAGAAAACGCCTATGGCGAAAGTGCCTGCCGCAAAAACGCCGATGGCATATTGCCCACTGGCGAAATAGCCTTTTGCATATTGGCCCGAGTCAAAGGCAGTTCCGGTGTAATAGTTTAAAACAAGTCCTACGATTACAAGGACGGCGGCGATAATCAAAATCCAGTGCTTTTTCATTTTTTTAGTTTTTTTAGTTAAACATGAATTAATTTTTCAGCAAAACTATATCCACAGAAAGCAATAATAAAACAAAACGTACCGAACCGGTGAAATTAGGGGATGGGTTGTCGATATTGGGGGATTGGGGGCTGGTATGTAGAGACACACGGCCGTGTGTCTCTACATACCAACAGCCGTTGTGTCTCTACATACCAACAGCCGTTGTGTCTCTACGTCCCAATCGCCCCAACCATTCCAGGCAAACCAACCAATCCACCAAAAATAAAAACCAGATTTCGGGGGACTATTGATTTTTTAATTATTTTTGCCGCCATTATAAAAACAACGTTCTTGATTTATTGCGGATGTGGCGAAATTGGTAGACGCGCTAGACTTAGGATCTAGTGCCGCGAGGCGTGAAGGTTCGAGTCCTTTCATCCGCACGAAGTAAGGTTAAAGGGCGAGAAGCCAGTCCGGACAAGCGAAGCTTCGTCAA
>JAADJA010000165.1:5030-39805 GCA_013151015.1 Chlorobiota bacterium | reverse complement strand
CAGACAAGCAAAGCTTCGTCGGGAAGTCCTTTCATCCGCACGAAGTAAGGTTAAAGGGCGAGAAGCCTGTCCAGACAAGCAAAGCTTCGTCAGGAAGTCCTTTCATCCGCACGAATAAAAAATCCCGGGAATAAAATCACGGGATTTTTTATATCTCAATCCGTGTTTTTAACAAAAGGGGCCGGAGGCAATTTCTTTGCCGGGTCCACATCATAGATATCTATCTTCCAATCATGGTCAATGGTGAACACGCCGCCCATAAACGGGTTCAGCAAATATCCCCAATTGGAGTAAGCTTTGCCTGCAAAACAATCCCAGTATTTATCCTCAAAATAGATTTTATACTTGCCGTCTTCCAATTTGATGATGCAATGATAAACCCTGTTTGGCTGGATGGTGTCGATCGTTGCCTGCTGCCCCACTCCGTTGTTCGGGTGCACGCCATCCACATAGCAGTAGCCGCCCACCACGAGCAAGGTATCGTCAATACATTTATAAACCAACCTTACCGAAGAGCCCTTGTGGTGAAAACCATTCGAAAAACCCCGTATCTTGTTCCAACCGGGGCGTTCGGGCATTTTATAAAACCAGGTGTCATTTGTCCTGAAATAAAACTCTATTTCCTTCAGGTTGTTCACAAACTTGATCGGGTGGTAATAAGAATGGTGGCCTTTGCCCACGACATACTCTTCCCATTTTCCAGTTGTATCAATAAATGAAGTATAAGTGCCCATAAAAACTATGGAAACAGGCAGCATCAAAATGACTACTGAAAGTATTCTTATCGTCCTCCTCATAAAGTAGGATTTCTTACGGAAAAGCCATAAAAAAGTTGTCATGGTCCTTTAAGGCAGAAGTAGGGCTTTTATTTACCGGATTTCACAATCCACAATTTATTAAACCACATTTTTTCAGGCCCTAAAAATACTATTTAAGTTTACAGGACACCGGATAAGGCCATTCTTTTTTTGAAGTATGGAAATTGATAAAATCTTTATTCAAAAAATAAATACTTTTGCCAACTGAATTTGAACTTTATAAGCAAAACAAATGGAAAACAACAAAATAGACCAAAATGTCCTTGACCGGGCACAGCTTTGGTTAGATGGAGATTACGATACTGAAACCAAATCGAAAATCAGGGAAATGATCGAAAACAGCCCTGCGGAATTAATTGATGCATTTTATAAAGATCTGGAATTCGGGACTGGTGGTTTGAGAGGCGTTATGGGCGCCGGGACCAACCGGATGAACAAATACACGGTAGGGGCCGCAACCCAGGGATTGGCAAATTACATGAAAAAAATGTTTGCCGACAGGGAAGGCCTGAGTGTGGCAATCGCTTTCGATTCAAGGAACAACAATACCTTTTTTGCGGGTATTTGTGCCGATGTGCTTTCGGCCAATGGGATCAAGGTTTTCGTTTTCGACGATATCAGGCCAACACCAGAGTTGTCGTTTGCGATCCGACACCTGAAATGCCAGGCCGGTATCGTGATCACGGCCTCGCACAACCCACCGGAATACAACGGTTTTAAGGCCTATTGGGAAGATGGTGGACAATTGATCGCCCCCCACGATAAAAACGTGATCGGGGAAGTGAACAAGATAAAAGATATTGACCAGATCAATTTCAACAGGGAATCGGGCCTGGTCGAAAGCATTGGTGAAGAAATCGACAAGGCGTACCTTGAAAATATCGCTGCACTTTCATTATCGCCCGAAATCGTTAAAAAGCACAAAGACCTGAAAATCGTTTATACACCGATCCACGGGACGGGCGTGAAATTGGTGCCTGCAGGGTTGAAGGCTTTTGGATTTAAAAACATTTACAACGTTCCCGAACAAGATATTGCCGATGGGAATTTCCCCACGGTAAAATCGCCAAACCCGGAAGAACCCGCTGCCCTGAACATGGCCATCAACAAGGCAAAAGAGATAAACGCGAATATCGTGATGGCCACCGACCCGGATGCGGACAGGGTTGGGATTGCCGTCAGGAACAACAAAAACGAATTTGTTTTGCTGAACGGAAACCAAACTGCAACCCTCCTTATTAATTATCTGATAAAGAAATGGAAAGAAAACGGGAAACTCACAGGAAACGAATATATTGTTAAAACCATCGTAACCTCTGAAATCCTGAAAGACATAGCACTTAAAAACGGGGTTGATTATTTTGATACGCTTACCGGGTTCAAGTTCATTGCAGAAGTCTTACGGCTTAATGAAGGCAAAAAGACGTTTATCGGTGGCGGGGAAGAAAGTTATGGCTACCTTGTCGGGGACTTTGTGAGAGACAAAGATGCGGTCATTTCATGCTGTATGATTGCCGAGACCGCAGCTTGGGCCGCCGAACAGGGAAAAACGCTATATGAACTCCTTCCCGATATTTATGTTGAATTCGGATTCTACAAAGAACGTTTGCAATCCATCGTGAGGAAAGGAAAAACCGGTGCCGAAGAAATTGCCCAAATGATGGTGGATTACCGTAAAAACCCACCGGCAAAAATCAATAATTCCGAAGTGGTGGTGATAAAAGACTATCAGGGACAGATTGAAAAAAACCTGGTCGATAAAACCAAAAGGACAATTAATCTGCCCAAATCAAATGTATTGCAGTTTTTCCTTGCGGACGGGAGCAAAATTTCAGTAAGGCCTTCGGGCACAGAACCAAAGATCAAGTTTTATTTTAGCGTGAAAGATGAGTTGAAAAACAAATCAGAATATGATACCTTAAATGCCAAATTGGAAAAGCGTTTGGATAGTATAATTTCGGACATGGGTTTGTAAATCCTTGCATCAAGTTGGTGTTGTCACCAACTTGAAGGAACTTGCAAGCTGTCTTGGCATTCCCTATGGCTTCTGTCTCTCAACACAACATGATTATTCCTGCCGGGCAAAGGATGAAGCAAGGTGCATTTATGGGAATTGAATTAACTGTTGTAGCTAATCTGCCAAAAATTCTCTACCCATTTAAATCCTACTAAAAATTTTCAAAAGTTACTGCTGGTCAATTTAAAGGTTAAAATATTGGATATGGGCATAATACACTTCGAGGGCAAGCATATAAAGCATATAAATTGGAATTAAATTTCATACAGAATAGCTTTATGAATAGGTCTAAGCCATTTGTTGGATTGCCTTTTAGAGCATTTGAAATAAAATCTTTTTATAACACATTAAAAGATAATTAGGAAAAATGCGACACTTTAGATTTAAAAATTTAGTTTATGCAGTATTGTTTTTTTTGTTCTCTCTTGGTATTTATGGTGTTGGTAGGTTGACGATTGTCGATTCCCCAATACTTGGATTCACTATTGTTTTTGTAGGTTTAATAATTATTGTATTGATAGTTAAAAAAGCAAGCTAATGTCATTCGTAATTTAACACTTTATTAGTATGACAAACATCTTGGCAGTAATGTACCATCTGGCAATTTTTAAACTTCAAAACTTATAAGGTGCATGTTTTCTGCCAGCACAAAAACATAAAAACCATACATACGGAAACTGACGGCCTTAAATTTTTTCACGTAATTTTTCCACCGCTGCAATTTGTGTTGGGCTTATGTAAGAAACCCTTGAACCCCCTCCTGTTCAGATAACGAAACCAGAAAGTGCCTGTTGCCATGTTCATTTGTCGCGATTAACGCTTCAGGGCATGGGTTTCGCGGGAATTGTGAGGATGTGAAAAATAGGGAAAAAATTTAATGCCTTGATTTTTTGTTACTTTTGTATCAAGACAAAAGTAAAAGATAAAACACATTTGACCGGAAACAGCAAACATATCGACAACAACCCCCACGGCACAACCACACTGCCCGGCAGCGACCCGGGTGCCGATCTGGGCAAAACCACCATCCGTTACCAATACGATAACCACCTCGGTAGTGCAAGCTTGGAACTGGATGAAAAAGCAGAAATTATAAGTTATGAGGAATACCACCCCTTTGGCACTACCTCATACCGTTCCGGTAGAAGTGAGACAGAAACAAGTTTGAAGCGATATAAATATGTTGGGAAAGAGCGGGATAATGAAACCGGATTGTACTACTACGGTGCCAGGTATTATGCCGCTTGGCTTTGCAGGTTTGTGAGTGTTGACCCCTTGCAATTTGATTATCCGCAATTGACTCCTTATAATTATGCAGGGAACAAACCAGTGACCCATATTGATATTGACGGTATGCAGGGGACTGGGGATGAAAAAAGAGGTGAGGTGATAAATGCACATAAACAAGAAATGATTAGTGCACAAGAAGTAGTTAAGGAGAAACAAGAAATTGTTGACAATCTTGAAAGAAACCCAGTTGAGAAAAAATCTAAAGGATTTAAGCAATACAAGATAGATTTAAGAGCAGCAAAATCAAAACTTAATAGTGCAAAAAAAGATTTGAAAACAACAACTAAATATTTTCAGCAAGTAGAAGATTTGCTAAATGAATATGCATATTATGATCCCAATGGTTATAAAGAACTTCAAAGTTATACAGATCATGAAGGTAACCCAATTGATGTATATATCAAAATTAACCCGGAATTAGAAATTACACAATCCTCTGACAAGCTTCCTTATGGTCATTTTGGAAGAGCAAATTACATTTTGCAAAAGAACCCAAAAAAATATGAATTTTGGAGTACAAGAACTGAAGAGTTTGGACAAAACACGTTAATTATTGAATTAGCACCAAATAATTTTGACACATCAATTGCTCATGAAAAAGGTCATTTGGATAGTGAGATTCTGGATTTTGAAATTGATTTTAAATTTTATGAAACGCATTTATCTGATCCTGATATTAGTATCCGTCATGCTAAAGATGACCCAAGTGGGGAAAGTGCAAAGTCTGAAACTACCCATTATCGGGAATTGAAAAAGAAAGTTATTAAAGAGAAAGGATATTTTGATAAACACAATCCTAATCACCAAAGAAAATAAATTATGAGAATTCTCTTATTTTGTCTTTTGATTCTACCCCTTTGTAGTATCTCACAAGTAAACAGTAACCACATAGAAAATAGAGTAAAATCACTATATTTATTGGATAAAATAGTTCACAATGGATTATTGGTTCCGATAGGTAAAATCTTAAATTCAGAATTAGATTTTATAAAATTAGATACAATAAATACTTATTATTCGACAGATGAAATTTACTATATAATTGATGTAACTTGGAATATTGAATATGTTATTGAGGATAAGAAATTTGATATTGATGTAGTTGAGGTCTGGAAACCTACGACTATTTTTAAGATTGCATTAAGTGCTGAAAAGAATAATCTATTTAGATTAAAAGGATTCTGCCAAAATGATAAGTGTTTACTTTATAGCAATATTAAATGTAAAAAGGATAGGAGAAAGCTTAAAAGACTGATAAACTGATAGTGGGTAGATAGTGTACCCCAATCTCGCCCCTGCTGTTCGGGATTTGTTTTTAATCCCGAACTAAATACATTTAGGATTTGCAATCCGGTTTTGCCACCCTACATTTTCAAATTTTTCCCGATATTTGCAAAAGCCCAATTTCATATAAATGGATTATTCAAGCAACATGACCACAATGCCCCATTTGCCCACAATGCTTTGGGATTACCAAAACCAGTTAAAAGAGGTTGATTTGGGTGGCGGTGGAACAGCGTATTATGTTTACGATGCAAGTGGCGAGCGTGTTCGCAAAGTAATAGAAAACCACCATATAAAAGAAGAACGCCTTTACTTTGGTGGGTTTGAGGTTTACACCAAAACAAACAATGGAACCATAGAAACCGAAAGGGAAACCCTGCGCATAAATGACGGCACAAAGCGCATAGCCATACTTGACACCGAAAAAGCCACCAGCAGCGGCACAGGGGGAACAACGAGTGGCACGACCACACTGCCCGGTAGCGACCCGGGTGCCGATTTGGGCAAAACCACCATCCGTTACCAATACGACAACCACCTTGATTCAGCTTCTTTGGAGTTGGATGAGACTGGGGAAATTATAAGCTATGAGGAATACCACCCCTTTGGCACAACAAGCTACCGAAGCGGAAGGACAGAAACAGAAGTTTCCTTAAAAAGATACAAATACGTAGGCAAGGAAAGGGATAATGAAACGGGGTTGTACTACTATGGCGCACGGTATTATGCTGCGTGGTTGTGCAGGTTTGTGAGTGTTGACCCGTTGCAGTTTGATTATCCCGAATTGACACCATTTCAATATGCCAGTAATAGGCCTATTACAGGAATAGATTTGGATGGATTGGAATTTATTGATTCGAATGATGCATTGATTAAGGCGGGCGATGGCGGTATTTTTTGGAATTCAGATAACATATCAATGCCTTTGAAAAATAGCATTTCGGAGAAAAAGATGATAAGAAAAACCAAGTATGACAGTCCGGAATGGAATGGTCAAATAACATTGCACACTCAAATACATCATTAAATTATAAAAGGTTCAAAAGTACGTATGAAACAATTCTTAAAGGTTATGGATATGTAAATAAGAATTCCGAAACATTGAACCCTAAGTATTATAATTCTACAAGGGTTGCCAACAGTACAAATGAATATGATAAACGATATAATATTAGGTATAGCCCGGTTTGGTGGAAAACCCCACTTAAAGGAGGTGCAATAGCCGCAATTATAATGGGAGCTAAAGAAGCTTTAAACATTGGGGTAACAGTATATAGTAATATTAAGATAAAAGATGATGTTAATACTGCTGAAAAACAGTTGATTGATTTATTTAGTTCTATGAAATTGTATTATGATGCTGAACAAAGTGGTATAATACCTGATGAAATGCAACAAAGTCCGAATTACCAAAGAGCAGCAACAGATATTATTAATATAATATTCAGTGGGGAAACTCATAATTTTAACGGTTCATTAAATTATAAAGATGATAATGATAATTGGCAAATTATCTCAGGCGAAAATTATCAACAAATGGTATTAGATTTTGGCAATTTTATTTTTAATACGGGCAAAATTGATTCTGTATCAGAAAATAATTATGGCAATTTAGCACCTGTAAATAAAATTACATTTGACATAAAAAAATATAAAGATAAAAAATGAAAAAGGGATATCGCTTAATAAGGATTATAATAATATTCTCGCTTTCCGTTATAGTATTCTCTTGTAAAATGGAAAGAAAAGATTATTATATTACTGGAGAATTGATGGAAAGTTATGAGGTAAAATGGCCTTCAAAGGAAACAATACGGCATGGAAAATCCGTAACATATATGCCTGATGGTACAATTATTTTTATGGGTGAATATTGGAACAATATGCTTCATGGGTTGTGCAAAGATTTTTATAAAAATGGTCAACTTAAATATTATGTAAAATATGATAAAGGACATTTACTAGAAGTATATGAATATTACGACATTAATAAAAATAAGCTTGACTATGGTTATATAAAGAATGGAAATGGTCATTTAAAAAAATATAATAAAAATGGGAAGCTTAGAGAAGAAGGAAATGTTGTAAATGGGTTTCGAGAAGGTGAGTGGAAAATATATAACAACATGGGTCTTTCGCATGTTGTGTTTTATAAAAAAGGTATAGAAAAAGGTGACACTTATATTACAAACACCTTTTAGCCCTGTCTTATCCCCTCGTCCTCTGCTGTTCGGGATTTGTAATCCGGTTTTACCTCGCTAACTTTTCAAATTTTTCACGATATGCTGATTTAAAAAATCCAATCAGTACTGCAAGTTCCAATAAACCTGTAACTTAACAGGTACAAGTATAAGTTGAAAATCTACCAACAAAAGCAAAAATGTTTGGGATTAAAGCTTAAAACCACGATTTCAATAACGCTTTGGCGTTATCCTCAAAAAACATATCGGCAAGCTTTTCAGGGGCTATTCCAAACTGTAGGTCTATTAACTTTTGGCTTGTCCATGAGGGGTCAAAACCTTTAAATGCCTCCGGGTTTTTCAAAAACCCCACAAAGCGTTCTCCATATGCTACCGAATAAATATTTTTTCTGATTTTGTACTATTGGCGGTAATTACCTGAACGAGATAGAATCCATGAAGGCCATTCAGGCTGATTTTTGTATCTCCCGTAAACCCAAAACCGGGCACGGTTTCCTGTCCCTGAAGGTTGATGATCTTTGCATTTGCAGGAGCATCATTTGAGGTATAAATATAAACCACATTATCATAATACCGGATATCGATTCCATTGCTGGGTCCGTTTTCTCCCGGATTGGAATAATCAAAGTGCAATTTAAAGTGCCTGTTTCCTTCATTTGGGTCATAGCTGAACGAATAGTTGGGGTTCTCTTTCAGGTTTTGAAATACATTCTCCTTTGTATCTTCTAAAACAACTATTGTCCCCATGAAAGAATTTTCAATATCGCTTACTTTAAGTGTAAACAAACTACCCTGGCCACATTCAAACCCCATATCGACTACCCTTGATGCCGTTAATTCGGGCAAAGCGTTTATTGAAAGTTTTTCAGCAGATGCCATGAAGAATAATTGGGGTGCTTCTTCCAATCCGAAAAGCTTTTGCACATCATAATCCACATCAAAATCATTTGTGGCTTTTTCATCAAAGCGGACAAATGCGGCATCCTTATAATTATTCCCTTCCACTTCAACACGTAATGTATTTGGCTGGCTCCCTGAGTTTTTATAAAAGAGCTGGCCACTATGGATCCGGCTGTCCTGAGGAATTGTAAGCGATGGGCCACTGCCCGTTGCCAAAACAAAGAAGCCCTGCATGGCGGGGACCACCCCGTTCGTTAAAGTTCCAAAGCCATCTCCATTTGTACCATCAATACCGTTCCAATACACATAATTCCCATAGGCATCGGACCATGTCCAAACCGAATTGGCAATATTTGTTTTCGCCCATGTATTGATATTGGCGCGCAAAGCTGATGGATAGGGGTTGCTTATCAAATTCAATCCATGACCGGAAGTATAAACCAAATCATAAAAACTTCCGGCACCTGTTGTATAATCCCCGGAGTTTAAAGTCCCTTGAAATTGGACCGTCTCATCCTGGTTCACATTGTTATCGACCCAACATTCATATCCCCTTCCAAGGAGAAGGTTGGTGTTTACGTCAGTAATCCAGTTGTCCCAAGAATTGTTTGATTCAATATGTGTACGGAGGTAAATATCGGAACCCCCGCTCAAATAAAAAGTGGAAGCTGTGCCTGTACCAACAGGAATCCCAATAAAATGCCATTTTCCCTGTGTCAGAAACCGGTTCACCGTTGCATCTACACTACCTGAGGTTTCGATCAACGAACCTGTCCCGGTAGCATCCGAATTGATTACCAAGCCATCAAAGCCGGAGTTGTTCAAAAGTGCACTACTTACTGAAAGTTGAATCCCGGAATTGATCGTAAGGCTTCCGGCAGCATCGATTTCCAAGTCCCTGATTGAATCATTTACATCGAGTGCCACATTATGAAGTATTTTTACATCTGCCCAATCCGTTGAAGGGGCAAATTGACCAGTTGCCCAAGTGGCATCCGTACCCCAGTTTCCATTTTGAACTGTATAATATGGCATGGGGGCCGTAGATGAAACCCATGTAGGGTCATTGGAATCAGAACCTGTTGTACTTCCGAGATAGCCATCATATGAGTTTGGGCTTGAATCGGCAGCAGTTTGCCCCGATCCCTCATTGAACTTATAATAGGCGTAAAGGCCTGTCTCGGCCCCTAAAAGCTCTGTGTACATTGTCTCCCTCAGTTGTGCTTGTGTCCGGGCTACATTCCACACCCTTGCCTCGTCAATTACCCCTTTGAATCCACGCTCGGCATCGGCACAGGTAGTCCAGTTGCCAATGTGCATATCGCTGTCAAAGCCTTGAATCGCACCTGTGATGGCAACAGAGTTTTCAAGTTTGCCATCCAAGTAAACACGCATATACGAGCCATCGTAAGTTGCCGCAACATGGTGCCAGTGATTCAAAGATACTTCGGTGTGCGATAAAAGGGCAGTATGGACACCGCCGGGGTCTAGGCCAAAATCAAGTTTCAGTACTGAGTCAGTCACATGGTTCTTGCTTGTAACAAGTAAAACAAAAGAACCATATGGGAGCTGGCAGGCCGGGCCCTCCTTCCCAAAAATATAGCTTCCCGTATAGGGACCCAGATTATATTCCTTTAAGTAAATCCAGGCCTCGATCGTAAGGCCCGGGAAACTGCTGGCATTTATCCCCTCAACAGTTACATAATCAACATTAGCGGGATCGCTGCCAACCCGGTCAAAATCAAGGGCGACATTTGTTTGGGCAAATAAAGAAATATTGAACAGTATTACAAGTTGGGCAAAAAAAAGTGTTTTAACGTATTTCATTCCTATTTGATAGTTTATGGTTATTATGATAAATCGCAACAAAATTAATTAAAAAAGGTTTGAACCTTTAAATTATTAATTGTTGAAAAATAACGCTATCAAATTCCTAACCAATTATTTTCTAAACTAATATTGCAAAAAATAAATTATGAAGTTCATTCAATATTTAAGAATATCTTGGCTTTACCTGTTGGTTTTATGCGGGTTTCAGGCCTATTCCCAAAACACGGTCACTTCTGGCTTTTACAAGCATTTTCAGGGAAAACTGGATGCCAGCATGAATATCACCCTTGACTTGCTTTCCCATAATGGGACTGTAAGTGGATATTATTATTACTCGTTTCCTGAACCCGGAAAACCCTCCACCCTGCATTACGGGAAAACCATTGCTGTCAGAGGGACTATTTCCAATGGGAAAATAAGCTTTACGGAACTCAATAACCCGGAATCGCAATTTTCGGGCAGCCTTGTAAACGACAATGAAATTTCAGGGTTTTGGCAAAAAAGCCTAATTGACAAAGCTGTTCCTTTTAGGGTTGAAGAAAACTATTCCAACGGGAGCATCCCCCTTTCGTGTTATGCGGTAAAAGACGAACAGCTTTTGTTCAACGGAAAAAATGCCGACAAGGCTTCTCCAAGGGCGAAAATCGAAATCAATATTTTATTTCCGTTAGCAGGACAAGACGGACAGACAAATGATTCACTGAAACAGCTTATTTCAAAACTCCTCCTGAAAAACAACAAAGAAATAATTTCCCCGATGAAGTTTTTGGGAAAACTAAAAAACGACTATTTCGATTCATACATCAAATCCTCGGAAGGCATTGCAGATGTCTCGAACGCAAAATCGTTCAACCGCGAAAAAAACATAAACATGCAGGTGGCCTACAACGAGAACCAATTGCTGAGCATTGTCCTCAAGAAGTTTGCAAAAACAGGAAATTCCCCGGGAATGGAAATGGACAAATATTTTGTTTTTAGTTCGGCATTGAACCGTCAGCTTTCCATCAACGATATTATTACGGAAAATGGACTGCCCCTGCTTGATGGGCTTTTGAACACCAAACTCCGAAAACTAAATGGGGTTAAACCCGGTGAAAGCTTGAAGGATGCAGGTTTTTTCACAGAGGAAATTTCCCATAACAACAACTTTTACATCAACAATGACGGCATCGGTTTTTTGTACAATATCTATGAAATCGCGCCGGGCAGTATGGGCACCACTGCCCTGTTCGTATCTTTCAGGGAACTGGACAAAAGCATTTTAAAGCCCGGGATACTGCCATATCCCCGTTAACCCCCTACTGCTCCTGATCCGCAAAGGCCACAGGGATTGATCTGTCAGGGAAAAGTTAACATTAACTTAACATTCTGTTAATTTAAAATTAAATTTGCAAGGCACTTCGACATTAAGTTATTTCATATCATTGCAAAAAAATTAAATCAAGTTCAAATGGAATCACTTTACCTTATTTTAATTGTAATCCTTTTCCTTCTTGCCATTTCCGACCTTATTGTTGGTGTGAGCAACGATGCCGTGAATTTCCTTAACTCGGCCATTGGCTCAAAAGCCGCTTCTTTTAAAATAATCATGGTTGTGGCGGCCCTTGGGATCGTATTCGGATCCACATTCTCCACAGGTATGATGGAAGTTGCGCGAAAAGGGATTTTCCACCCGGAATATTTCTATTTCTCCGAAATCATTTTTATTTTCCTTGCGGTGATGATCACCGATGTGATATTGTTGGACGGGTTCAATACCTTTGGGATGCCCACCTCCACAACGGTATCCATCGTATTTGAACTTCTTGGTGCGGCCGTTGGGGTTTCGCTGATAAAACTTGCGATCCCGGGCGGGCAACTGATCACAACCGAAGATGGGATCGAAAAAATAGCACGCTTAAGTGATTATATAAATTCCGATAAAGCACTGCTTATTATTGCAGGGATACTGTTGTCGGTGGTGGTTGCATTTACAACAGGTGCGATAATCCAATACCTTAGCCGCCTTTTGTTTTCCTTTAAATACGAAAAACGCCTTAAATATTTTGGGGCAATATGGGGAGGCCTGGCTATTACCGCAATTACCTATTTCATTTTATTGAAGGGCTTAAAAGGATCTTCCTTTGCCTCCTATGAAATGTCGGATGGCATGGGGCTCAACGATTGGGTAAAGGCCCACACTTTTGGGATTATTGCTTACGGGTTCATTATGTGGGTGGTTGTCCTGCAACTCTTAAGCTTTATCAAGAAGTTCAACATCTTCACCTTCATCGTCATCATCGGGACTTTTGCACTCGCACTAGCATTTGCGGGCAACGACCTGGTGAATTTTATCGGAGTTCCGCTTGCGGGTTACCATGCTTATATCGATTTTTCGCAAAGTGGTGTTCCTGCCAACGAACTGTTAATGACATCCCTTGCCGGAAAGGTAGAAACCCCGTATTACTTTTTGCTCATTGCAGGGCTGATAATGGTCGTTACTTTATGGACTTCGAAAAAAGCCAAATCGGTAATCAAGACTTCCGTTGACCTGGGCCGCCAGGAAGAAGGTTACGAGCGATTTGAATCCACGGCAATTTCAAGGGCCATTGTTCGCGGGAGCGGCAACCTGGCAAAATTCATGGCTACCATTGTACCAAAAGCGGTTCAGGCTTCGATCGACAAACAGTTCGACCAGACCGCTTTCCGCGAAAAACAAAAAGCCCTCGGTGTGGACGCGCCTGCCTTTGATATGATTAGGGCTTCGGTTACGCTGGTTGTTGCCAGTATCCTTATTGCTATTGGAACTTCTTTAAAGCTCCCCCTCTCTACAACGTATGTAACGTTTATGGTCGCCATGGGAACATCCTTGAGCGACAGGGCCTGGGGGACAGAAAGCGCGGTTTACCGGGTCACGGGGGTAATCTCGGTTATCGGTGGCTGGTTCTTTACCGCTTTCTCAGCGTTTACATCCGCATTTATCATGGCTCTTCTGTTTAGCTATTTTGGATTTGTGGCCGTATTTGCCATGCTGTTGTTTGCAGGGTTTATGATTTATCGCACACATTTCCTCCATAAGAAAAGGGTTGCAGATATTGCAGAAACAACTGAAGACGAGGATGAAGAAAGCGAAACATTGAACACAAGCAAAATTGTGAGCAAAACCTCCAAGAACGTGATCAAAACACTTGACAGGATCGGTGAGTTCCTCAATAATACCATATTGTACTTTGGCAAGGAAGACCTTAAGAAACTGAGGACAACCTATACCGATTTTGAAAAAGTGAACCTAAAAACAAAAGCACTTAAAGACAATATCAGCCATACCATTGACAAATTGGAAGACAGTGCGGTTGAATCCGGTCACTATTATGTACAAGTTGTGGGTTATCTCCGTGAAATTTCCCACTCGGTCTTTCATATAATCCAACCGATATTTAAACACCTGAGCAACTCCCACAGGGCATTGCTGCCTGTCCAGATAGAAGAGATAAAGGCCATTCAGGAACTGATCAATGACTTGATCTCGAAGGTTAACAAAGCCATTAAAGATCAGGACTTCGCAACACTTGATGCTATTGTCGAAGAGCAACATGAAACCCTGGACCTGATCAAATCAACACGTAAACTCCAGGTGAAAAGGATCAAAACAGATGATCTGGGGACCCGGAACAGCATGTTGTTCTTCAATATCCTTGAGGAATATAAAAACATCATACTGTATATGATCAACCTGTTGAAATCGCAAAGGGACTTCATCAACTTTGTGGACGGAAATGGGGAAAGCCCTTCGGATGAAATTTAGGTTTTTCATTGGTTTGAACAATAAAAAAACAGCGCAAGGGAATATTTCTTGCGCTGTTTTTTTGTTGATATCCTGAAAAAATACGGTAATCGTCGTATGGGATATACGAACAGTCACGTATCAATCCAGATGGGTTTTCATCTTTATTTTGCAACAAAATTATTTATTCACTCAAAACAACTTAAAAATGAAAACATTTGGAAAACTATTGCTCATTTCATTTCTTGCCATTTCCCTGTTAAACTCATGCAGCAAGAAGGACGACGACAACACGGAACCCGAAAACAATCCAGCAGCGGCAGCTTTAAGCTGTAAAGTCAATGGAACTGCATGGACAGCAAGTCTTGCAGTGGTTGCCACCAATTCTGGCGGGATACTCACCGTTACCGGAAGCGACAGCAACGCAAAGCAGTGCCAAGTCCTTATCTACAATGCAGATGGGACAGGGACATACACATTGGGCGGTTCGCTCACCAATCCAAGCACAGGCAGATGGACCGAAGGCTTAAACACAAGCGATACCTATACAACTTCTGTTGGCCTTGGCGAAGGAACAGTTGAGATAACCGAAATCAGCGACAAAAGTGTTAAAGGGACTTTCCAGTTTACTGCAAAAAACACAGAAGGTGATGGTGTTACAATAACAGAAGGCACTTTTAATGCAGATTTCCAGAAATAAAAAAGGTTAATATAAACTTAAGGTTGGGGTTAGGATGACTTAATAATGTGCTTCTATTTTTGCGACATAAAAAATAGAAACCATGAAAAAAACATTTTCAGTCATTTTCGCCCTGATCATTGCCTTCGGTTCATATGCAGATAACGAAGGCAACAAAACGAAAACCGTAAAATCCCCTGAGCCCTCTTCTGTTGAAACCATGAGTATTTCAGGAACAGTACTGGATATGGTTTCCGGTGAAACCTTGACCGGTGTTCAAATCTCGATAGAAGGGACCAATATTAAAACCTATACCGACTTTGACGGGAATTACACGGTCAAGAACCTGGCACCCGGTAAATACAACATTATTGCCTCGTATGTTTCTTACAATAAAAGCCTGGTTGAAAACCTTTCTTTAAAGAAAAAAAACCAAAAGGTTGAAATTAAAATGCAATCCTCCAAATAAGCCAGTTCCAGGGCAAGGAAATGAACAACAACATAAAGCCGAATGAACATGTTCGGCTTTATGCTGTTTAGTATGTTAATTTTTCTAAAAATTATCCCGGCCAAGATATTAAAAAGTAATTTTGCGCCTCAATAAAAACAATTGTAAAAATAAATTTGAAAAACTTCCCTTCATATCGGCTTTTCCTGACCAGTATCGTCTTTTTGTTGCTCGTGAGCCAAGTTTGGGCCAATGCAGGCCCATATTCCGATTGGATGGACAAAACCCAGCTTCAACCCACCGAACTAAACAGCACGGAAAACATCAACTTTGCCGAAGAAGATATTGGGAAAGAACTGGACGAAAAATTCAGGATGAGATTGTCCGTGCCCGAATTTGGGACACTCAAACTCTCAACAAAATTTTCCTTGTACGACAGTTTCTTGTCGATGCACGCCCCTGAAGTCACAACACCACCACCGGAACCTATATTTTCCCGTTCCTAAAGAGCAGTCCGCTGAATTGATCAATACAGTATTTTTTCTTAAAGGAAACCTCCTATTTCCAAGGTTTCATTAAGGGTTTCGTATTAAAACACGATAGCGCAAAAACAGTATTGGCAATGCAACTCGGACTACCACATTTTCAAAAATAAATATATTATACTGTAAGGTTCAAGGATTATCCATCGTAAAGCGATGTCAAATCCAACCTAAAAAAACAATCAGGCAAAACCTTAAAAACAATCGACCCTTCGCCCAACATTAAATAATTGCACAGCGGCACAAGGTCATCACATTAAAATTCAACAAAATGAAAAAATCAGTTTTATCAAATAACATTAACGCCCAAACAAAAGAATCCCAAAATAACATAACACCAAAAACAGCCCTTGAAATGCTCCAAAAAGGCAATGAACGGTTTTTGGCCAATGCACCCTTGCCAAGGGAACTCAGCAAACAAGTGGCGGAGACTGCCACGGGCCAATACCCTTTCGCCATTGTTTTGAGCTGCATTGATTCCCGCGTTCCGGCCGAAATCGTTTTCGACCAGGGGATCGGCGATATATTCAGTGTGCGCATTGCGGGCAACTTTGTGAACGAGGATATCCTCGGGAGCATGGAATATGCCTGCAAATTTGCGGGCACCAAACTGATAGTGGTAATGGGCCACACCTCTTGTGGAGCCGTGAAAGGCGCCTGTGATTCCGTACGGACGGGAAATTTGACCCAACTCCTCAACAAGCTAATGCCCGCCGTAAACCTGACCAAAACCGCACCTGGTGAAAGCAGGGCTTCGTCAAACACGGGCTTTGTGAACAGGGTGGCCACCAACAATGTAGAACTGACCATTGACGATATTCACAGCAAAAGCCCGGTGCTCCACGAAATGTACATGGCCGGTAAAATCGAGATGGTGAAAGCCCTTTACCATGTGGAGAGCGGCAAAGTTGAGTTCCTAAAATAAAACATGAATTTAAATAAAAAAAATAATGAAAAAAATATTTGGTTTTGATTTTTCCCATTTCAAAGGGGATATGTTTGGTGGCATAACTGCCGGGATCGTGGCCTTGCCATTGGCACTTGCCTTTGGTGTAAGTTCGGGCCTGGGGCCAAGTGCCGGGTTGTACGGCGCCATTTTCATCAGCTTCTTTGCTGCATTGTTTGGTGGCACCAACACCCAGATTTCGGGGCCTACGGCTCCAATGACGGCCGTGAGCATGGTTGTAATAGCAGGGATAGTGGCCACCTTCGACGGTGACATTAACAATGCCTTGCCCGCCATCCTTATTGTGTTTTTGTTGGCCGGTGTAATGCAGATCGGCCTGGGGCTTATTGGTTTGGGAAAGTACATTAGGTACATCCCCTATCCCGTTGTTTCCGGGTTTATGACCGCAATTGGGGTGATTATACTGGTTACCCAAATCCTTCCATCCGTGGGTTATTACCCAAAGGAGGACGTGGAATTCGTGAACCAGTTCAAGCCTTACGCCGAAGAAATAATCCTTGACAATATCCTGAAGAAAGAAGCCGGGGAAGGTATCATGGTATTGGAGAATTTCAAGGAAACCATTGTCCAGGCAGAAAAGATCACAGACGCCCAGATACTCAAAGAATCGCAAAGCCTGGCCGCTTCGGAAGCATCCGGGGTACTTGGTTCCATAAAGGTTTTGCCGAGGGCCCTGCAAAACATCAATTGGTTGGAATTACTTCTGGCCCTGGGGACTATCATCATAATCTATGGTTTTAAGCGGATCACAAAAGCTATCCCCAGCACATTGGTGGCACTCCTCGCCATGTCGGGGATTGCCATAGGGTTTGGTCTTGATTACCGGCCCATCGAAGAAATACCAAGTGGTTTGCCAATCCCGAATTTCGAAATCTTCACAGGTTTCAGCCTTGCGAGTATTTCGCCCTATATCTTTACGGCATTGACTCTGGCATTGCTCGGGGCCATTGATTCGCTGCTCACTTCGGTGGTTGCCGATAACATGACCAAAACAAAGCACAAGCCCAACAAAGAGTTGATCGGACAAGGGATCGGAAACAGTGTTGCCGCTATTTTTGGTGGCATCCCTGGAGCGGGCGCTACCATACGTACCGTCGTCAACATAAACGCCGGGGGAAAGACCAAACTTTCGGGAATGATGGCCGGTGTGCTATTGCTTGTTATTTTATTGGCCCTGGGACCCGTAGCATCAATGATCCCGGCTGCCGTACTTGCCGGCATACTTATTACTGTTGGTATTGGCGTAATGGACTTTAAAGGTTTGAAGGCAATCCCTTTCATGCCCCGCCCGGAAGTAATCATTATGCTCATCGTGTTGGTATTGTCATCTGTATGGAACCTGGTATATGCCGTTGGCATCGGCCTGGTGATCGCATCATTGATGTTCATGAAGAAAATAGGGGACATGACCGCCGAACTTTCCAGCATTGAATCTTTTGACAGGTCAAAAGCTTGGCCCGATGAAATCAGCATCCAGGAAAAATTCAAGGAAAAGATTTTCATCAAGCATATCAGGGGGCCTTTGTTCTTTGGTTCCACAAGTTATTTCCAGCAACTCGTAAAGCAAATACCCGACAATACGTCAACGGTTATCATCCGAATGGGGAAAATGCCGTACATTGACCAATCCGGCCTGTATGCAATGGAAGATGTTTTGGTCGATTTGGTAAAGCAAGGGAAGAAAGTGTTGTTGGTGAAGATTTTCAAACAACCCCGTTACATGCTCGAACGCATCGACATTATCCCCGACCTGATCCCAAAGGAACAAGTCTTTGACAGTTTCAACGACTGCCTTGCCTGGATCAGGGAAAATGTGGAAAACGGATCTTCCAACGATAAACTTTTAGGGTCATGACAATGGGAAGAAATATTATTTCCAACAAGACCTTCATCCTACTGTTTTTATTCACAATGCCCATTTCACTTCTATCACAGCAAAATGAAACGGGCAACTGGATAATGTATTTTGGGATGAACAAGCTAAGTGACAAGTTCAGCATCCACACGGAGGTACAATACCGGAACCACACCTTGATCCCAAACAACACCGAACAGTTGTTGTTACGGACGGGGTTGAATTATCACTTTTCAGGAAAAGCCTTCGCAACGGCAGGATACGCCTATGTCCCTTCATACGATTTCGAGTCGGAACAAATAGCCCCGGAATCCATTGAACACAGGATATGGCAGCAACTTATCCTGGCCAATACCATCGGACGCATAAAGTTCGAACACCGTTACCGCATCGAACAGCGATGGGTAAACAAGGATTACAAAAACCGTTTGCGCTACCGTTTAATGCTCTTTGTCCCGCTCAATAAGCCAAAGATCGAAAAAGGGACTTTGTTCCTTGGGGTTTATGATGAAATTTTCCTGAACACCAAAAAGGATTTTTTCGACAGGAACAGGTTGTACGGCGCATTGGGTTTCCAATACAACAAGGTATCCAATGTGCAAATCGGTGTTTTGCACCAGCAATTGACCGATTCGGCTAAATGGTATTTGCAGTTCGCTTTATTTTTAAACATAGATTTTAGGAAAAGTAATTAAAAGGCATAAATATGAACAAACTTTTTTTAGGGCATAGCCCCAAATGGTACAAATTAACAATCATAGGCTTCCTGCTGTTCAACGTTGTGTCCTATTTCACTTTGGGACCAACAATAACCGCATGGATTATTATTGGTGAGTTTATCTTTACACTGGCCATGGCGCTCAAATGCTATCCATTGATTTCAGGTGGGCTGCTCGCCATACAAATATTGGCATTGAAGCTTACAAGCTCGACAAACGCCTACCACGAGGTAGAGCAGAACCTGGAGGTATTGTTGCTACTGATGTTTATGGTGGCCGCCATATTCTTTATGAAACCATTGCTGATGTTTATCTTCAGCAAAATCTTCATCCGTGTGAAATCAAAAATGGCTTTGTCTATTTTGTTTGTTGTCCTCTCTGCGGTGCTTTCCGCATTCCTTGATGCACTAACGGTTACTGCGGTTTTAATAAGTGTTGCCGTTGGGTTTTATGGTGTTTACCACAAAATCCATTCGAGCGACCTGGGTTTGAGCGACAATGGTGATTTCGACCGGAGCCAGTTGAGCGGTGAAACCCTGGAGCAATTCCGGAGTTTTCTGCGCAGCTTGATCATGCACGGTGTTGTAGGGACTGCCCTCGGTGGGGTGATGACATTGGTGGGAGAACCCCAAAACCTGTTGATTGGCGAAAAAATGGGATGGGATTTCATCGAGTTTTTCAAACAAATGGATGTAATTACCATACCCGTTTTCTTTGCAGGACTGGCCACAACCGTTTTGCTCGAAAAATTCAAGCTGTTCGGTTTTGGGGCTAAGCTGCCCGATGTTGCGTACAAGATCATCAAGAACTATACGCTCTTAGAAGATGAAAAACGAAGCAAGAAGGAAAAACAAC
Organism: Chlorobiota bacterium; assembly: GCA_013151015.1. Taxonomy (GTDB): domain Bacteria; phylum Bacteroidota; class Bacteroidia; order Bacteroidales; family JAADJA01; genus JAADJA01. The sequence goes on along the minus strand of JAADJA010000165.1, from coordinate 19,637 downwards.
AGATCATCGTTCAAGCTGTTGCCATGGTCCTGTTGATTATTGGCCTTGCATTGCACCTTGCCCCGGTAGGGTTTATCGGCCTGGCACTTATCATATTCCAAACGGCCTTCATGGGCATCACCGATGAACACCACATAGGGCCTGCTTTTGAAGAAGCTCTGCCGTTTACCGCTTTATTGGTGGTCTTTTTTGTGATCGTGGCCATGATCCACGACCAGCATTTGTTCAAACCGGTTATCGAATGGGCATTGTCGATGGATGCATCCGCACAGCCCACCATGTTTTACATCGCAAACGGTGTGCTTTCTGCCATAAGCGACAATGTTTTTGTGGCAACGGTTTACATCAACGAAATAGAGGCTGCTTTCGATGCCGGTGAACTATCGCGCGAACAGTACGAAAAATTGGCCATTGCCATCAATACCGGAACCAACCTACCAAGTGTGGCGACCCCAAACGGACAAGCGGCATTCCTGTTTTTGCTCACTTCGTCCTTGGCGCCCCTCATCAATTTATCGTATGGGAAAATGGTCAAAATGGCTTTCCCTTATGCGATCGTACTTGGTGGTGTAGGTTTGCTCTGTATCATGTATCTACTGTAAAACCCAATAAACAACCTTTACGGAGCAGCATAGGTACTGCGTGACTAAAATTATTTTTATCGAAAAGTGGTTTTTTCCTTAAAAAAACTACATTTGCATTCAAAAAAAAGCAATCTGGCAAATCTGCCGTTTTGTTATTCTTTAATCATGCAATACGATTCATTGTGATTTTAAAAAAAGCCTTACTTATACTGCTTCTGTTTTCCTTGCTGGTCGGTATGTCGCAAGAAGTTACGAATACGAAATTTGGAAACGGCATGTTGAACGTAGTGGCCAAAGACAGTTCATGGAGCGTTAAATTTGCGCCCCGAATCCAATTGCTCTCGGTTTTCAGGAAAGCTTATGATGGCAGCAATTATAAAAAGACCGAATCCAATTTTTTGGTCCGCAGGGCAAGGCTGAAGTTCAGCGGTTTTGCTTTTTCGCCAAAGCTAAAGTACAAATTGGAGCTGGGCCTTACCAACCGCGACATAGCCGGGGTATCTGTTTATAACAACCTGACCCCCCGGATTATCCTTGATGCTGTTGTAAAGTGGAATTTTTATAAAAACTTTGTACTTTGGGCCGGACAGACCAAACTGCCCGGTAACCGGGAAAGGGTGATTTCTTCGGCCAATTTACAATTGGTTGACAGATCCCTTTTGAACAAATGGTTCAACATCGACAGGGATATTGGCCTCCAATTGAGACATCACGACAATATAGGCAATCAATTTGTGATAAGGGAAATATTTTCGTTTGCCCAAGGGGAAGGGAGGAACATTACCGTTGGGAATTTAGGGGGTTACCAATATACCGGCAGGTTAGAAGTACTGCCTTTTGGAAACTTTGCAGGCAATGGCGACTACAAGGGATCGGATATTAAAAGGGAAAGTTCCCCGAAATTGGCAATTGGGGCAACATATGACTATAATAGCGATGCTGTAAAGACCAGGAGCAATATGGGGAAATATATGATTACCGACAGCAGTGGTTTTTACAATACCAATATTTCAACGATCTTCCTGGATGCAATGTTCAAATACCATGGGGCTTCTCTCGAGGCAGAATATGCAAGCAGGGTCGCCGACGATCCTATTGCAGTGAACAGTGACGGTTCCGAAACGGGGGATGTTGTCCAGGTAGGCGAGGCCTTAAATGTACAAGGCGGGTACATCTTCCAAAGGAATTGGGAATTATCGGCAAGATATACTACTGTCCACCTCGATAAAACCATAACGGGAATCGATGTACAGAATCAATATACCCTTGGTGTTTCAAAATACATTTCGGGGCATAAGCTTAAAGTCCAGTCCGACATCAGCTATTTAACGGTGGGCAACGAAAACAATAGCTTGATGTACAGGCTTCAGCTCGATGTGCATTTTTAGGAAATCCGCAAAAGGCAGACGATCAAAGCAATCTTGTTTTTCATCCATAAAAGTTGTATTTACTAATAGAACCTACGGCCACAGCTATGGTGAGGCTTCAAAAGTCAACGAAGTGGCGTTTTGCCGAAATTTTAGTCCGTAACGGATTTTCTGCTGCATAATCCGGGTCAAAGTTCGACATACAGTTCCTCCCCCGGCTTTTTCAGGTCAAAATGTTTACGGAAACGCCAAACGATAAAATAGATAATCGGGGTATCGAGCAGTGCGACCAACATTTTGAACAAGTACCCATTGAGGAGCAAAACCCCAAACAGTTCCCATTCGATAATCCCAAAACTACAAAGCAACAATAAAATCACCAATGTATCAACAAATTGGGAAGTAAAGGTAGAGGCATTGTTCCTTAACCAGAGATGCTTCCCTTTTGTGAAACCCTTCCAGAAATGGAACAATTGCACATCGATCAATTGGGCGATAAGGTAAGCTGCCATGGATGCCCCAACACCGATAAAAGTCACGCCGAACACATGGTGGAATTCGCTGTCGGAAACCGGCGACCATTCCGTGGCCATTGAATAATCGGAAACAAGGACAATAAGCAAGGTGAAGATGCTGGCGAACAGGCCACCAAGGACCACACGGTTGGCCTTCTTTCTACCATAAATCTCCGAAACGATATCCATTACCAAAAAAGTGACGGGATAAGGGATAATCCCAACCGATAACTGAAAAAGGTAAACATTGAAGGCATCCCACTGGAAAAACTTTTGGAAAATCAGGTTACTGGTAACAAGGGAAGCTATGAATATCGCATTCAGGACAAGGTAAAATTTATTGGCAAACTCTTTTTTTCTGGCTTCCATCGGACAAATATTGGAAAAACAAAGCTTTAAAATATTCTTAACAAGTTCGTGCAATTTATGTTTAAACAGAATTGCCAAAAAAAACAGAACTATTTTTAAGTTTTCTTGTTAAATGAAATATTAAAGGATAAGGTTTACACTTATTTTTGCCCGTAAAACCCTTTGGAAAAACAATAAAACATTTATGTCGAAAAACAAAAAACCGATCCTCGTAACCGGAGCCCATCGTTCAGGGACGACCTGGGTGGGACAAATGCTTTGCCTGGATAAAAACACCCGCTATATCCACGAGCCATTTAACATTGACGAAAAAAGGATTTCCCCTTTAAAGTATTGGTACGAATATGTTTCTTTGGATTCGCCAAGGGAAAAACAACAGGCAGTTTATGATTTTATGAACGAAATAATTTCGTTTAGCGGCAAGGGGATTGCCAAGGATTTTAAAGTAATCGACGGCCCACGGGATGTTTTTCGTTTTTTCAGGGACATTTACATGCGGGCCACCAAACGCGCTTTGATAAAAGACCCACTTGCACTTATGTCAACAGAATGGTTGGCCCAAAAATTCAATTGTGATGTGGTTGCGCTCATCAGACACCCGGCAGCATTTGTTGCCAGTTTGAAAGTAAAAAACTGGACACACTCCTTCGATCATTTTTTGGAACAAAAAGACCTGATGGAAAAACTGAGCCCCTTTGCGGCGGATATCGAAAAATATGTCAAAACCCCACCTGACATCATCGAACAAGGGATATTGCTTTGGAACATCGACTATTACATCCTGAACGAATACCGAAAAAACCGGCCCGATTGGATTATTGTCAAACACGAGGACCTGTCGCTTGACCCGGTGGGCGAATACAAGAAAATATACCAGAAACTTGATTTGCACTTTGGGGCTTCCGTTGAAAGCAAAATCAGGGAATCTTCTTCGGCAAGCAAGGCCGGGCATTTAAAAAGGGATTCGAAAAAGAATATCCATACCTGGAAAAAACGTTTGACGGAAGCAGAAATCGAAAGGGTCAAAAAAGGAACGGAACCTGTCTGGAAAGCGTATTATTCCGATAAGGATTGGTAAAAAGCATTCTGGCTCACGCTTTCTTCATACTGACTCTTTTAGGTCGTTCCGACAATAAAATTCTTCGCCACAGACTCTTTCAGGTCGTTCCGACCCTGAAAGGTCTTGTTTTCCCCCAATGATAAAGCAAAATTCCCTATCTGGGACATTAGGTTTCCAACCATATCTGAAAACCAGCAACTTATGAATTTGCACAATAATTGAAAGTCATATTTCAACATTCAATCGAGAATATTAAAATCTGAAAACATGACTGAATTTTTGAACCGTGCAAGTGAAATTTCCACATTGGATTGCAACGACTTTTATTTCGTTTTACCTGATAAGGAAAACAATTTTAACTGGGTAATCAACCTTGAAGACCATCCAAATTCATTCTTGTTGAACGGATCGCACCATAGAAACATAGAGACCATCAAAAGCGAAAAAGACGCCTCGATGGTAATTATCCAACCAAACTTTTAACTTTTCATTTTTTTAAAATTTAATTACAAAAAAAGCCGTGCAAATGCGTGGCTTTTTTTATGCAGCCCTACCAAAACTTACGGAAAGCTACTCATTATCATAGGAGCGTTCCTGGACTAGTTCCCCTTTTTCGTTGTACATTTTCCAAACACCTGATTTTTTGCCCCCGGTATAATGCATTTCATAAAGCAACACGCCATCCGAGTTCCAGATAAACCATTCGCCATCCTTTAAATCATCCTTATAGCGGGCTTCCCCCAACTTTGCGCCTTTTTCGTCCCAGGTAATCCACAACCCATCTTTCTTCCCTTCGAGGTATGAGCGCTGTTCCTGCTTCTTCCCATTTTCGAAATAGGTTATGACCAGCCCGTCTTCATGTCCGTTTTTAATATTCCTCTCGATTTTCGTGTTTCCGTTTTCGAAATATTCGATGTTCTTTCCCGAATAAAGCATGTCCTTTTTATAGTAATGGCCATCCCGGTATTCCAACTCTTGTGAAAAACCGGAAAAAGCAAAAATGACGAGTAAAAACAGGGTAAAAAATGATCTGTACCTTTTCATAATTGTTAGATTGGAAATTTTTACGAATTTAATAATTTTCTAAAACTTACCTGAACCTATAGGAAACCCCGATACCGAAGACCCTTCCCATCGAATATGCATAGTAAGAATATTTGATGCCTTTGTACGTATAAGCTTGCTGGTTCAAAGCGTTCAACAGGTTTTTCGCTTTCAGTGTAAGTGTAAAGTGTTTGTTCAAATTTATCCGGATATTCAAATCCAGGATGGGAACGGGCTGCTGGAACACATCGGGCGTCCCACCTTTGGTCACCAATGAAATACGCTCACCGGTCATATTGAAAACCATACTGGCCGAAAGCCCGGTTTTTTCACTGTCAAAACCCAAAATCCCGTTCACGATGTACGGGGCCTGCCCGAAAAGTGGCCGTGTATCGGGATGACCGGGGACCAATGCCCTTATCAATTTCAATTCCTCCGGGTCAATGGAAACTTCGGACCGGATATAGGCAAAGTTTATCCCAAGGTACATATTTCGGAGGGGGTTTATAAAATCAAGGGATTTCCTGAATTCGGTTTCAAGGCCATAATTGATTGCCTGCGACACATTCTGAAAAGAAATTTCAGGATTGACCGCCACCGGGTTGTCCACCATTTCGATGGGATCGGTGAAGTTTTTATAAAAGAGGCCAAAAGAAACCACTTCTCCCGGTTTCATATAATATTCCCATTTTAAATCGATATTATCGATCAAGGCCCTCTTCAAGTCAGGGTTTCCGACGATGGTAGGCGCAACCGGACTATAGGATGCGAAAGGTGCGACCTCGCGAAAAGTTGGCCTTGAAAGTGTCCGGGTATAGGCAAGGCGGATGTTCATGTTTTTCACGACCGTAAACGTGAGGTTAATTGCCGGTAAGAAATCCTTGTCGTCCAACTCCCCTTTTTTATAGTTTTTTTTCTTGCTGGCACTTTCCATCTTGTTCGCTTCATAGCGCAATCCCAATTCCATCCGAAACTTTTCGGTCAACGGCATGTCCACCATTGCATAAGCACCAAGAACTGATTGTGTTCCATTGTACGAGTTTCGGATATCGGTTGCGTTTTGCACGTACAAACCATAATTCTGCCGGGTCGCAGGATCATATAAAGGATTGTTTTGCCCAATGTTCCCATCGTCAAGATAATCGGGAACACTTCCATTATAATATTGAACCTGTGACAGGTAATCTATTTTTTGTTCCGAAAACTCCCTGTCCTTATAAACATATGCAGCCCCAAACTTGAATTTAGAAGCACTCCCAAGAACGGTAAACGGGAGCTCGAAATGGATTTTATTGTCCAGGTTTATTTCGTCCATCGCCCTGTTGAAGCGGGAAGGGACTTTATATTTGGATGGGTTGATCTCGTATTGCGCATCCCCAACGGCATCGGGATAATAGCTATTTGTGAAAAAGCGGAGATCGGGTTCTACCTGTTTGGATTTGGTGTAAGACACAATCCAGTTTATTTTCAATTTCCCCCATGACTCGATGAAATGCCCCCCTTTCAGTTGATTGGCGAGGATCGACCGTTCCTTAAAACCCAATTCGCGGCTTTGGATGAACATCCCAATTTCATCTTCCGGCTTTTCTCCATAATAATCAAAGGCATTTTTAATCCCCGAATGATTGTACATCAACACATAGCTCAACTTATTGCTGTTATTCAATTTATAGTTCACACTTAAAAGGCTTCCCAACAAAGACTCATACATGCCTGCGGTTTCGTTGTACTTTTGTTCTGTGTTCAAAACCTCCGCATTTGCATCGGTGAGTTTATAAATGCCCCGCTCACCATCGTTGTAGTACTTTTCTTCGTTTTTATAATTGACACCAATGGTATAGCCAAATGCCTTCCCAAACAATTTGGTTTGATTACCAACCGAAAGGCTGTAATTCTGGTTCAGGAATGAGCGTTTCGTATTGGGCTCCATAATTTTGTTGAACTTCCGGGTGGTTTTGTCAATGGCATCCCTGTCCGTAGGGTAGAGCGGGATATTTTCGGCCTGTACCGGAAAATCACGCGTACCATCATCAAAGCCGATCCAGTCGTTTTTTCCGCCATCATAGGTCAGGAAGTTATTGTTCAATGAAGATTGCGTATTGAATTCGTAGGATGCTGAAAAATGAAGGTTGAATTCCTCGGGGAAATCCTTTGTGACAATATCGATCAGGCCACCCGTAAACGTATTCAGGTTTGCGGAGAAACTTTTATGAACAATAATGCTTTCGATTGCATTGGTCGGGAATATGTCCATCTGGACCGTGTTACGCTCCGGGTCAAGGCCGGGTATTTCGGCACCGTTCAAAGTGGTTTTGCTGTACCTGTCGCCAAGGCCGCGCACATATACATACTTTCCACCTTCCACCGATACGCCGGTTATCCGGCCAACTGCCCCGGCCGCATCCGAGTCACCGCTTTTTTTGATTTGCTGTGCAGAAATCCCATCCATCACCGAAGCCGACTTTTTCTGCATGGTCAGTACGGCCGATTCCGTATTTCGGACAGCTTTGGCCGAAACCACCACCTCTTCCAAACCCACCGATACGGATTTCAGTTTGATGTCAAGTAAGGAAACCCCATCGGGTTTGATTTCAATCCCGGTTATGAGCTGCGGTTCGTAGGAAATATAAGTACAACGGATATTTATTTCCCCGGCGGGGATATCGGAAATGGAATAATTCCCATCCAGATCGGCCGATGCACCCTGAAAAGTCCCTTCAATCAGAACGGCCGCCCCTATCAACTCTTCACCTGTTCCTTCATCTGTGATTTTTCCCCTCAAAGCTCCTGTTTGGGAGATTCCTACAATAGACAAAAGGAGAAGGAATTGCAGAAGGAAGAATTTTGTTTTTCCACGGCCTACCCTTGGACCCAGCCCCGAAGGGCTGGGCAACTCATTTATATGAGTGAATTTTTGCCATAATTTGCCATTCTTGTTCAAACCCATTGTTTTATTTTTCAAATCACAAAACCAGATACAACCTTGAAGCATTTCCATTCCTTATTTTATTATTTATAAGTCCCAGTCTGATTCATCCTGAGTTTCCCAGCCCTGAGTTTCCCAGCCCTTCAGGGCTGGATTATTCTGAAAAATACTTTGTCCAACCTGCTGCCCAGTTTTCAGCACCAAATGCCCCTTTATAGGAAACCGTTTCGAACCAACTGCCATCATAAGCGGCAAGGTTATCGGCTTGAGGGTTGGAAGGGACCGGATTGTTTTTTGAAATTCCCGGGTTTTCAACCACATTATTGGCGGTTTCGAAATAAGCGGCAAACGTTTGGAGAGCAGCTATTGAGTCGGCAGCATTGGCACCGGGGCCGGATATTTTGAAAATCCCTTCAGCAGTCCCATCTGCCACGCCCCAAAAAACATTGCTCTCAAGGCTCAGGTTTCCATCGGCAAATTGCGCATAGCTGTCCTGGGCATCGGCAAGGTTTTCAATATCTATCCCTTTTGACTGATTGGCAAAAATAGAATTGAGGTAATGCCCGCCCGCATTATCGCGAAAAGTAATCGTGCGTTTTCCGGCATCTGCGCCACGCCCGAAATAGGTCGCATTGTAAATAGTTGGAATAGCAAATGGAGTGCCCGTTTCAGGATCGGTCCCACCATCATGTTCTCCACATCGGTCGCCTTCATTGGCATCCTGGATAGCGTACCAGAACTGGCCTTTGCCCCGAAAACCCTCATCGTAATCAAAACAATCATCGCCCACGTAAGCAACAAGGATATGCTTTAACTGCGCTGTGCCACCAAAAAACTCGATACCATCATCTTTATTGGCAATCACCTCCACATATTCAATGATAGTTCCTCGGCCAACTGCACCCAATGTCAAGCCATTGATTTCATTCCCTTCCCCAATGTCAGTCCCGCCATGGCGAATGGATACATATTTAATGACACCTGAATTATCATCATCATTGCTGCCACCATACCTTCCACGGGGTTCACTGGTCGGGATTCCTTCTATTTGCGATTCGCCCGGTGTTGAGTTCAGCCCTGCTTTTCCCAAAACAATCAATCCTCCCCATAAACCCCTATCGGTAGTACTTACCGAACCGTTCAGGTCATCGGCTTCCGCCGTGAAAACAATCGGGTTATCGGCAGTCCCTTCAGCCAATATCTTTCCACCCCTTGCAACGATCAACGCACTGGCATTCTCACCCTGCCCGGCTTTTCCTTTAATTATGCAGCCCGGTTCAATGGTCAGGGTTTGCCCTTCGTTCACAAAAACAAAACCCTCAATAAAATAGGTTTTCCCCGACTTCCAGGTCGTGGTGCCGGTGCCGCTACCATTATCTGAAATCGTGTACTCATCGGTTTCCTGCTCTGGTTCCGCGTCATTAGTTTTTCGACACGAGGACACGCCAATTACGAATGCGGCAAATAAAACCACTAAAATCCTTAAATCCATTTTTTTCATCTTTTTACATTTTTTAAGTTAAAAACAATCTTCGTAAATTTGATTGTGCAAAAGAAGAAAGTGAATAAGAAGGGAAGTTTAAGGAATGCTTACTTTTAGGTTAAGAAAAACGAGAAGGGGAAAGTGGTTTCTTAACAATAAGTTAATGATAAAAATCCAGTTCGTAAATATTCGGCCACATTTTACCCGTCACGAACAAATGCCCGGAAACAGGATTATAGGCAATGCCGTTCATCACATCAATATAGCGGTTTTTGCTTTTCGCATCCAGGAAAAGCCCTTCAAGGTCAAGGATACCCACCACATGGCCATTTGCCGTATCGATTTTCACAATGTGGTTTTTCGTCCACACATTTGCATAGATAAAACCCTTAACGAATTCGAGTTCGTTCAGATAATCGACCAAATATCCATTTTGGGTCACCTTTAATTTCTTTGTGACCCGAAAGCCTTTTGGATCAATATAAGTCAAAACATGCGTGCCATCGCTCATTATCAGGGATTCGCCATCCGTTGTCATTCCCCAGCCCTCTTTGTTTTCATATCTTAACTTACCGATGGGTTCAAATGATTTGGCATCATAAACAAAACAGCTTTGGGCCTGATAGGTCAATTGGTATAATTTACCGTTCAGGAAGCTTATGCCTTCACCAAAATACTTGTTTTTATCCAGTCCACCCAATTTTAAGAGTTTACCTGTACTTAAATCGACCCTGCCAAAAATTGATTTTGTGAATGAAAGGTTTTCGGGCGAGCCCGTACTTTCATAAAGTTCGTTGTCATGAAACAGCAAACCCTCCGTAAAGGAAGTAACGTCGTGCGGATGGGCCTTCACAACCATATATTCGATATTGGGGGTGTAGGTTTCCCTTTTGTTGGATTTGTCGTCCTGTTTTGGGTTATTGCAGGAAAAAGAGAAAACCGTGATTAAGAAAACAAAAGCTATTCTTCTCATTTTAATTTAACCTTTAATATCCTGTCGTTCCCATTTATATCTTTAAAAACCTCAGCTTGTTCAAATCCTGATTTCACAAATAAGCTTAAAGTCTCTTCGCCAAGATATTGATTGATTTCACAGTAAACAGCCCCGGATTTGTTCAAATGTCCGTTTGCGAATTTTGCTATGGCCCCATAAAACAAAAGGGGTTTTTCATCTTCGACAAAAAGGGCTATGGCGGGTTCATAATCCAGCACGTTCTTGTTCATCCCTTTCATTTCCGATTTCCTCACATAAGGCGGATTGCTCACAATTATATCATAAGCATTCAATTTATCCCAATTTGAATATTTCAAAAAATCCATTTTCAGGAATTCGATTTCCTGTCCGTTTAACTTTGCATTTTCTTTGGCAAGGCTCAAGGTATTTGTTGAAACATCAAGGGCATGGACTTTTGCATCCGGCAAATACTTCTTTAATGTGATCGCAATACACCCCGAACCCGTACCGATATCCATTATTGACAAATCCTTTTTCCCTGAATTTTCCTTGATGACAAGCTCTGTCAACTCCTCGGTTTCAGGCCGGGGGATCAATACATCGGGGCTTACCTTAAATTTCAATCCATAAAATTCGGAAGACCCGATTATGTATTGGATGGGTTTGTGGTTCATCAAGGCTTTTACGGCAAAATGAATCTTCAACAATTCCGATTCGCTTATTGTTGTTTCGGCATTCAATAAAATCTGTGCTTTTGAGAGCCCGGCGTATTCCTCAAAAAGGATGTAAAAGAAAGAGTCTATCTCATTTTCTTCGTATAAGCCAGCGAGTTGCCGTTTATAATAACGCCTTATATCCTTTATTTTATTTGAGCTAACTTGCACAGCCCGAAAATAAGGAAAAAATTGTAATTTTGGGGAAACTTTTAATTCGATTTATTAAAATCCCATAATTGGCTATAAACACACAACTTTTTCCAAGATTATTGGAATTTTTGATTCAGGAAAATTTTTCCGCGGTGTCTTTGTGTCTTTGTGGTAAAATCTATTATTTATGAAAGGCGATATTTTAATTATTGACGACAACCACCGCAGAGCCGGGAAACAAGTAGCTGACCTGATCTTGAAAGACATTATAAACAGTAAAAAGAAATATGTGATCACCGTGGCCGGGGAATCGGGCGCCGGCAAATCCGAGACCGCTTTCTCCATTGCCGAGGTACTGGAAAAAGAAAACCTGAAATGTTTCATTTTTGGCCAGGACGATTATTTCGTCTATCCGCCAAAAACCAATGCGGCACAAAGGGAAAAAGATATTAACTGGGTCGGGATGCGGGAAGTGAAACTTGATTTGCTTGACCAGAACCTAAAGGATGTCTTGGACGGAAAAACCAGGCTCACAAAACCCTTGGTTGATTTTGATGCAGATAAAATCGGGGAAGAAACCCTTGACCTGAAAGATTACGATGTATTGATCGCCGAAGGGACTTACACCACAAGCCTGAAAAATGCGGACTGCCGCGTTTTTATCGACCGCAACAAAATGGACACCATCGAATCGAGGAAAAAAAGGGCAAGGGAAGCACAGGATGAATTCCTTGACAAGATACTGACCATTGAACACGAAATCATTTCAAAACACAAAGCCTTGGCCGATATTGTTATATCGAAGGAGTGGGAAGCGACAAAGAAGTAGTTGGGAAAAACGAATCAATATCCCTTTTCCCGGCGTAGTCTCTGACTAAGTCGAGCGGTGTCACAATCTTCAGATTGAAATATTATTTTGTAAATTCGTTGCCTAAAACTCAATACAATGCCCAAAGCATATAAAATCAAAGATCAAAGCGCCGGGAATTATTGCGACAGCGTTAATTGTTTAATGGAATTTGATTTATTTGAATAATTGCAAATCGGGAGATTTACACTCCACTCAGCGTAGTCTCTGACTACGCCGAGAAAATAGAAAACATAAAAATCAAGAAAATGACAAAACAAAAATTCAAAAGCATAGCCATGCTCTCCACTCATGGTTATTTCGATGCAGTGCCCACATTGGGAAGGACAGATACTGGAGGACAAGTGGTTTATGTATTGGAGCTCGCAAAAGCCTTGGGGAAAATGGGGATCAAGGTTGATATTTACACCCGGTGGTTCGACAAAAACGACAAACAGATAAACCCTGTGCCCGGCAGCCCCAACGTGAGGGTAATAAAAATAAGGGCGGGCGATTGGGGATTTGTCCCCAAAGAATTCATCTATGATCTTTTACCGGAATTATCCGACAATATGGTTCAGTTTATTAATGACAACGGCTTGGAATACGACCTGTACAACGGCCATTACGTGGATGCCGGTATTGTTGCGCTGGATGTTGCCAAACACTTCGACAAACCCTGCTATTTCACCCCTCATTCTCTCGGTGCATGGAAACAGGACCAGATGGGCGGCGACCCGGAAGAGATGGAAAAGAAATTCAATTTCAAACTGAGGAACTCCGAGGAAATGCGTTTGTACAAAGCCGTCAATGGCCTTTCGCTAACCACGGAGGTACAATATGAAAAACTCAGGGAGCTTTCGCATTATGATGCCGATAACATTGATATTATTGCCCCCGGCGTTGACATTTACCGCTACCATCCTCCAACTGTGGAAGATTTAAAGCTTGAAACAAACACACCTGAAAAATACGTTTTCTGCCTTTCTCGCATTGACACCAACAAAGGCCACGACCTTTTATTGAATGCTTTCGCATTGGTTAAAGATAAAATAAAAGATGTTGATTTGGTCATTGGAGGGGGATCGCCAAATCCAAAGCCGCGCGAATTGGGCGTTTTTGCAAAAATGGACGAAATCATTGCCGAAAACGACATGGCCAACAGGGTGAGCAAAATAGGTTATGTGGCCGATGAAATGATGGCCCCGCTTTATCAGAAATCACAGCTATTCGTCTTGCCTTCTTTGTTTGAGCCGTTCGGGATGACCACCCAGGAAGCAATGGCCTGTGGCAAAGCGGTTATCGCCTCCAAATTTGGTGGGATAAGAAACGTTATTACCCATGGCGTGAACGGTATGTTAGTGGATTCGGCCAACCCCCGGGAGTTTGCCGATGCCCTTACCGAGCTCCTGTCGGACGATAAGAAAAGGGACGAAATGGGAAAAGCCGCAAGGAAACTGATCGAGGAGGAATTTAGTTGGAAGGCCATTGCCGAAAAATTCCTGGATTTCTACCAAAAATACTATTAATCAAAAACCGACGGTTTCGCTTTAAGCGAAGCCGTCGGTCAAATAAAACTAAAACCCTACCCCTACCCCAACACTAAAGATAGGTTCCCACTGACGGTATGGCGATCGCGAATCCTGCAACACATCGAAAAGAACCTGGAAATTGAGCCAGGCATTCCCGCCCAGGTTTTGGCTATACCCTCCTCCGAGATACAAAAAGGGGACCCATTCACGCGATTTTTCCCCGTTAATACCAAACAATTCAAAGCTGACCATCTCGTATTCGGCATGTAGGTACATGGATGGTAAAATACGGTAGCGGGTAAACAGGCTTCCTCCATAGTTGGACGACTCATAGGCCGGAGTGTAGTAATTGTCCTTCACATATTCGTACAATACCTTTACGCCCCCCGAAAACTTAGGGTTGAACTTATAACCGACCAAAGGATACAACCCTATCCTCGTATAAGTGCCGAAAGTCAACCCAAGGTTTCCACCAAAATACATTTTTTGCCCGATCGGTTGTTTTTGTTTCTTCTGCTTTTTTTCTTTGGGCTGTGGTTGCACGGGTTCAACAATGGTATCCTGGGCAATAGCGGCCAGGCCAAGTAACATCATCACAGCGATTATCAGGAAATTCTTTTTCATAAGGATCTTTGTATTTAGGAACTTAGCACTAAAAGCTTTTTCAAAAACCCCTTTTGGCAACTTAGGGGCTAAAAAGAACAATTTGTCGCATATCAAAAGTACAAAGGTAAATAATATTTCCCCTTCATTTTATTATCTTTGCAAACCACCCACTAAAAAACAATTCGGGCCATGGCACAAAAAAGACCAAACACAAGAAAACGAAAAAAACCCTTGATAATTGCCGGGACTGTCCTGGCCGTGGTCTTTATTGTTCTTGTGGGCATCAATTCGTATTTAGGGCACAAAATAAAAAATGCCGTCCGGGAGAAAATCAACAAGAACCCCGACAGTACGCTTATGATCACTTATGGGGATATCAACGTAAATATCTACACCGGTTTTATCCGCATAAAAAACCTTGAAATAGGGCCGGGAACAAAAAAAGAGGAAAGT
>JAADJA010000165.1:0-5007 GCA_013151015.1 Chlorobiota bacterium | reverse complement strand
CTTAAAATCCCTGTTTTCCATAAAAATAAAATCTTTTAGCGTAAGCGGGGTTCATGTTTTGGATTTTCTTGGCAGCAAGGAACTTCATATCGGGAAAATCAAAGTTAAAGATGCCGATATCGATCTCCTTGTCAACAATTCCCTTAAAACCGACAAGCCAGAAACCACGAAGGGCATGGCCAATATCTTTTCAAAAAAAATCAAGGGTGCCTCAATAGATGAAATTATCCTTAAGAATATCAATATCACGGTTTCCGACATACAAAAAGAAAAAGAACCTTTTTTAAAGCTCAATTCGCTTTCTGTTTCGGTCAAGGGGGTAAACATGGATTCCACCACCATAAACAATTCCATTCCCGCTACCTATCGCAGCATGACTTTACAAACAAGGGAGTTTGCTTACAATGCACCTGAATTCTACTCCATCATTTGTTCAGGTTTGGATTTCAATATGGGGGACAGCACCTTGACGATTTCGGAATTCCTGCTAAAACCAAAATACAGCAAAGCAGGGTTTGACAAACGGACACCCTACGAAACAGACCTTTTCAGTATTGGTACAAAAGCCATCATCATAAACAGGATAGGTGTCTTGGGCTCCCTTTCCAATAAGGGGCTCAACATCCCTTTGTTGGAAATCATTAACCCCGATATTGATATTTACCGGAACAAACGCATTGCCGACCCTCCCTATAAATACAAACCCTTGCTCGTAACTTTAATAAAAAAAATCCCCATCCCAATCTTACTTGATACGTTAAAGATCAAAAACGGGAACCTTGTTTATGGCGAACTGCACCAACACAGGGATACGCCGGGCGAAATTGAATTCAGCAACCTAAACATAAATGGTTACAATATCACGAACCGAAAAGAGCAAATCGCCCTTCGCCCTGATTTCCGTTTAGACGTAAATGCCCTATTGATGGGCAAGGCCAAGCTTCAGGTAAACTTCAGGTTTGACCAAAGCAAGGCAAATGATTTTTTCACGGTCAAGGGTGAAATGGGCAGGATAGATGCCACTGAAATCAACCGCATTTCCGAATCCATGATGATGGTGAAGATAAAGTCGGGCGATATACACAAGACATCTTTTCGTTTTACGGCCAACAACGATCAAAGCAATGGGGAATTGATCATGGATTATGAAGACCTGAAAATAGAAGTGATGAAAACAGATTCGATGAAAAGCCATAAAGCGCTGTCCGCAATCGCAAATGGGGTGATGAACAACAACAACATACCAGGGAAAAAGAAATACAAAACAGGTCTTATCCATTTCAGCAGGGACAAAAACAAAGCCATCCCTAATTACCTGTGGAAAAGCATCCAATCGGGCTTGGTGTCCATAATTGCCCCTATGGCCGAAAGCAAAGACCAAAAGAAAATCCAACAAGCCAAAAAGGGACATGAAAAAGAAATGAAGAAAAAGAAGAGAAAAAATAAAAAGGGGAATTAGGCACTTTGCCCTTAATTGTTAACAAAAGCTTAAAACTAACACATTACACCTAATATCATTTTTCTTATATTTGCCATCCTTTTTTCCCTGACAATAAAATTTGGAATAATTAAAACATCATACACTTCAATTAAATCTATTCATTAAAAAACAATTATTATGAAAAAAACGAAACAAAGTAAGTCCGTATGGACAAAATTCTTTCTATTGTCGTTCGTGGCAATAGTGTTCATGAACTTTTCCGGTTTTGGGCAGGCAACTGACCTCATCATATCGGAATACATTGAAGGCTCAAGTAACAACAAGGCCCTCGAAGTTTATAACGGTACAGGTGCGGTAGTCGATCTGACCCTATACAGGTTTGTAAGGTACAACAATGGCGGGACTGGCACCCCTAGCGGGACTTTCAACTTTGTCGGAACACTTGCTGACGGCGCTGTTTATGTTATAGCAAACCCTTCAGCCGATGCTGCAATCCTTGCTGTTGCCGATATTACAAGTACAATTACCTATTTCAATGGCGATGATTATATTGCACTTGAAAAAGATATGGCCGGAACCTGGACAGTAATGGATGTGATTGGTGTATTGGGAGTAGACCCGGGAAGCTGCTGGCCGGTTGCCGATGTTGCATGTGGGACACAAGAACACACCCTGGTCAGAAAAGCAGACGTTTGCTCACCAACAACGGATTGGGCAACTTCCGCTGGCACCAATGCCACAGATTCACAATGGATTGTTTATGCCCAGAATGACTTTTCCTACATCGGGGCGCACACATCAAGCTGTAGTGGCGGGCCTATTCCTTTGGATGCCAATTTTTCTGCCGATCAAACTTCTGTGGAAGTTGGGACAACCGTAAACTTTACAGACCTTACCTCAGGAGGTACTTCACCTTATTCCTATTCATGGGATTTCAATGGCGACGGCTTTGAAGATGCAAACACTCAAAACCCTTCATACCAATACAATACAGCCGGTATTTATACGGTAAGCTTAACAGTGACCGACAATATATCTGCGGTAAACACCGAAACAAAAGTTGACTATATAACAGTTTATACCGTAACCCCGGTTTCGAATATTGCGGCATTGCGGGCAGGTGTCATAGGCGAACATTACACTTTAAGCAATGAGGTCATCCTTACCTATCAACAATCTTACAGGAACCAAAAATATATAGAGGATGCAACTGCAGCAATTATGATCGATGATAATGCAGGGACAATAACAACAACGTATTCACTTGATGACGGGATTACCGGAATAACCGGTACACTTGGGGAATACGGGAACATGATGCAGTTCATACCTCTATCCGATCCGGGCGCGGCCACTTCTTCAGGAAACACGATTACGCCCCAAACAATAACGCTCAATGATCTTATAACCAACTTTGAAATGTACGAAGCCGAGCTTGTCGAAGTAATGGATGTTTCCTTTACCGATGCAGGGGGTACTTTTGCCAATGGCACCGTGTATCCCATATCAGATGGAAGCAAAGCATTGTATAATTTCAGGACAACTTTTTATAGTGTGGATTATATTGGAGGATTGATACCGGCAGTTGCCAGTATTGTTTGTTTGCCAAATTCAAGGACAGATGGTGAATACATAACAAGCCGTGACCTTGCCGACTTTACGACCCCTGCCAATCCTGCTGCGCAATTAGCGGTAACAATGGTAAACGGGGGGACCAACCCTGACGAAAACACCAACTTTAGCGTAACCGTACAAGCACAGGATGCCGGTGGTCTTCCAGCAGTTGTAAGTGGCAATGTGAATTTCACGTTTACGACCAATGGTGGCGATTTAGGAACAGTAGCTTTTGTAGGTGGAACCACGATTACGGGAACCATACTCGATGGGGATTTTGAGGTAACTGTGACAGGGGTTCAAATGGCGCCTTTTGGCACAAATGTTACCATCACCGCCACCGATGACGCAACATTTGGCGGGCTTACTGCCGGAACAAGTGCCCCATTCGATGTGTTGGAGATACTTCCTTTTGTGACACCTGACATTATGATAACCGAAGTCATGCAAAACCCATCTGCCGTAAACGATACTGATGGGGAATGGTTCGAGCTTTTCAACACTACTGCAAATCCTATTGACCTGAATGGATGGATCATCCGTGACAACGGCACCAACCTGGATACGATCAAGTCATCGGTAATAGTGCCGGCACAAGGATTTGTGACCCTGGGGAAAAACGCAGACCCTCTGTTAAACGGTGATTACACTTGCGATTATCAATATTCTTCCGGGTTCTTCCTTGGAAATTCAAGTGATGCCATCATTTTGCTAAGACCCGATAGTACATTTGTCAACATGGTGGAATGGGACAATGGTGTTGAATTCCCCGATCCCAATGGGGCTTCCATGGTCTTTACAGGAACTGTCAGCGATGACAATAATGTGGGTGCCATGTGGACAACAGCCACCTTGCGCGAACCGTCCTATGTAGGGGCAACAGGCGATCTCGGCTCACCGGGCAGCAATGGTTCCGACCAAAACCTGGTTAGTGGGATAATGATTGACATTACCGTGAACCTTGAAGGGCCGTACGATGCAGTTACCCATACAATGCTTACGTCTCTTTTCGATGGAGGGTACATCCCAATAACCCAACCTTACGGACAAGACCCGTATTATGGCGGAACCCCCATATGGCTATATACCGGAACCGAGACAGTTGCTACTGTACCGGCCGGGGTCGTTGACTGGGCACTTGTACAGCTAAGGGATGCAGATGCACCTGGAAATGCTTCTTCTGCAACAATCCTTGGCACACAGGCCGCCTTCCTGTTAGCTGACGGAAGTATTGTGGGACTGGATGGGAGCAGCAAGCTTTCGTTTAACGTAACGGTCAGCCAAAATTTATATGCTGTTGTTTATCACCGCAACCATCTTGGGATAATGTCAGCAACGGGCTTAACCGGCCTGGGTGGGACATATACCTATGACTTCACTACAGGCTCCGATAAAGTATTTGGCGGAGCCAATGGCTATAAAGAACTGGAAACAAATGTTTGGGGAATGGTTGCCGGGGATGGCAATGCATCCGGGATTGTTGATAATACTGATGAATCCGTAGTTTGGAAATCAGATCTTGGAAACTCTGGTTACATTGGCGGGGATTTTAGTTTGAATGGGATTGTGGAAAATACTGACGAATCAGTAATATGGAAACCCAACCTGAACGTAGGTGGACAGGTACCAGCTAAAGCAAACAATGGCTATGCAAGCCAGATTCCCAAATAACCCATAGGGTTAAAATAACAAATAAGCCCGCCCATCAGGGCGGGCTTATTTTGTGCAAGAATATTTCTATGAAAAAAACAAAAAGCCCCGCAAATGCGGGGCTTTTCTGTGATCCCGAGAGGACTTGAACCCCTATCTCAAGAACCGGAATCTTGTATTCTATCCAGTTGAACTACGGGACCCGGTTTGATTTGCGATTTCCGAAATTCGGGATACGAAACCCAAGCCGAAAAAAGCAGGTGCAAAATTAACAAAGTTTATTTCTGTTTGAATAATTTTTT
>JAADJA010000041.1 GCA_013151015.1 Chlorobiota bacterium | reverse complement strand
TTTATTTCTGGATAATAAAATCGACCCTGCGGTTGATATAATCATCCTTTGTTGACAGTGGGTCATCTTTCCCCCTGTAAGTTTGGATTAGCCTGTCCGGGTTGATATTGAAATCTTTCACCAGTACATCGGATACTGCCTGGCTGCGTCTTCTGCTCAATTCTTCATTGTAGGCTTCGTTCCCGATTTCATCCGTATGCCCCCTGATTTCAATTTTATAATAGAGGTTTTCATTTAATTTTTTGGCTGCTTCGGCAATTTTCATATTGTCGGAGAATGATATTGTGGTGCTGTTGAATTCAAAGTAAATGGAGAAAAGGAGTTCCTTGCTTTTGTCGATGATTGTATCGATATATACAATGGTTTCTTTTTGTGAAATCCCGATACCTTGAAAATTGACCAATTCCCCCCTTGGTGTTTCCGGTTTCAAATCAAGGCTGTTTGGCACGCCATCATTGTCATCGTCAGCCTCTATCTCCTTTTGCTTATCAATATTTACGATACTGTCAAGATAGTCCACTTTGGTCGCCAATAAATCCCTGTCTTCACTTAATAATTCTATTTCCGATTTGTTCTGCCTGGCAAGTTTTTCTTCAAATTTTTGTTTTTCCTTTGAGCTGATCCAGGCCAGATGGGGGGGGTTGCTATTACCTATCTTAAAAGAAATACCCACACTCGTATATCCGTATTTGTCGTTCCTCGATTCCCTCGTGCAATCGAGTTTGTCGGAACTTACAAGGCTGTGCAATGATGTTTCAACATTAAGGTCGATTAATTTTGTGATATTGAAGTTCGCCCCAATGGCCACCGGAATGATAAACTCCGAAGACGCTTTGTTTTTTCCCAAACTGACCGGGTCAGAATAACCTTCATTGGAGATGGGGATATCGTTTTCGTATAAAACCGACCGAAAGTCAATCATCCCAAGCCCCACAAGAAAGTAGAGGTTGATCCTCTTTTTTTGGACATTTGTAAAAATCAAGTCGGTTATGCTTATATAGCCATTGATGCCGTACTGGACAAAAGAAGATTCAAAGTGCCTGTTTGACTTTTCGGCATATAATTTCCCTGATGTGAATTGTGCCTACAAGCCCACAAATGGGCTGATTTGTTTGTTTACAACGGCTGACCAACCAAACTGATGGCTTTTGGCATTTGAAGGGAAAAAGTCATTATCCATTATATCGGTATAAGGGATCGTTACGCCCAATTTAACTCCTGCAAGCCAAGTGTTGTATTTCGCCTTGTACCGGTAGGTATGTTCTCATCTTGCTGAAGGACATTGGAAAGGATAAATGAAGCGATCAGTGCCAATAAAATTTGTTTCTTCACAACTAAGTAGGTTAAGATAAAGTTCTAAAAATACGCAATTCATGTATTTTTGTTACAATTATCAGAATAGACCTGCCAAGAATAAGTATCCTTAGTTGTGTTTATGCCTTAGTGAAAGATACGAAATAACTTCCCCATTTAGGCAAGTTCTTTTCACCTTTTCTTTTCACCTTTTACTTTGTTGGAAAAACATTAAATAAACTGTGGCTATTCGCAGTTTTTCCGCCTCGTAAAAAATAAAAACAACAATGTCTGTTCTGCTGAACTTATTTTGTAACTTTCACTTATGTGAAAATATTGCTTTATATTGCTAATTCCTGATAATCTTTTTTATGATCATTTCAGAGTTGGCTTTAACCCTTATAAAATAAATACCTTTTACGAAATCACTTAAATCCAATTGGATATTTTCCCGGTTATTGGTTTTTGTGCTTAGTATTTCAATCCCCTGCATATTAAATACACTTATCTCGCTTTCTTCATCGTTATTGGGGACCCAAACATTGAAAATGCCGGTAGATGGGTTGGGGAATACCTGAACCTGGTCGAAATCAGGATTGTTTTCAGAAATATCGAGCAACAGGCCTACATGCACATTGTCGATATATAGGTTGTTCCCAAAATAATTATAGGATTCAAAGGCAATCTGGATATTGTTTTGCCCTGCCCAGGCACTTAGGTCGATCACGATACAGGAAGCGCCCCAACCAGACAGGCACCAGTCATCGGATATAGCAGGAACAAATGGGTCTGTCATAAGTTCATGTGTGGCAAAAACACCGTTTCCATCTTCCCCATATTGAGTTAAACGGGTCCAGTTGTCACCACAATCATTTGTGATATAAATAATGAGCGAATCGGTAACGGTGGCGTGCCTTTTTGCATAAGCATGGCGAAACGAAAGATATACCTGGTCATGGTCTTCAAAACTCATTACCGGCGTAATAATCCTGTCCCTTGGCCCCGGGGGAACAATATAATCGAAGAAATTCATGGAAGCGGCGTGTGTTCCGGAACCATTTCCAGCCACTGTGGCAATTTCCCAGGTTTTATCGAAATCAGGGTTCTCGATCGTCCACGATTTGGTACTCAGGTTCCCTGATTCAAAATCATCATAGAAAGGAAGGGCGATTCCTCCAATTGAAATATAGCCTTCCTTTGCAAGTGTGTTGCTGCCAGCATTGTTGCTGACGGTCAAGGAAACTGTATAACTGCCGGTTTCGTTAAAGCTGACCTGTGGCTCTTCAGAAAACTGATTTGTTCCGTTTTCATACGTAATTGTGCTGGGGGAGAAGTTCCATTCCCATCCTGTCGGGCAATTTGTGCTTTCATCAAAAAACGAGATTGCCTGCCCAGAACACGTGATGGAATCACTTGCATAAAAGGAAACTTCCGGTACGGCTGTTTCGCTAACAGTAATGTATCCGTTGATGGTTTTCGTATCGCTGCCCTCTTGATTACTAACTGTCAGGGAGACATCATAAACCCCTTCGGCGCTGTAACTGATCCCTTCAGGGTTTTTCTCAGAAGAAGTTGCGGGTTCGGCACCATCAAATGTCCAGGACCAGGAGGTTGGAACTCCTGGTGAGAGGTCGAAGAAATTGATTTCACATCCTATTGGCACATTCGTTTGGTCTGCTTCAAAATTGGCCTCCAAAACACCTTGCCAAAGAGGTGAGGTCCACATCCCACGGCCATAAGTCCCTGCCCGTATGGCATCTTCAGATGGGTCAGCAGGATTATGATAGATTTCGATTTCATTTACGGAAGCATCCACGGGCAGGTCATTGCTGAACATAATCCAATCATCCATGGAAGCATCGCGGTAATAAACGCCGGCATCCGAAGCTACATAAATCCCTTCCTGGCTATTTGGGTTAAATGCCAGTGAGTTCATGTTGATATCGGGCAATGTACCTGTAATATCTTCCCAATTATAGCCTTTGTTACCTGATTTGTAAACTTTTGATCCACGGGACATATAAACGATTTCTTCATTTAAGGGATGGCTTTCGATGTCCCTGATCGGCCCTGATCCGGGCACGAACTGTGTCAGGTTTATCCATTCGGGGTTGTCGTTCATAACCTCATCACTGCGGTACATTGTCCCATTAACAGACCAATAAAAAAGATTGTCGTTTGCAGGGGAATGTTCCACCACATTGATGTTCCCACCACCAACATTAGTGAGCTTTTTCCATGTGAAATTGTTTGATTTTACATCATCTGCCCTCCAGATATTTTTATATCCCGCAAACATTACATTTGAATTGGATTCGTGCAAACAGAAAGGGGTTATCCATCCCCCGCTTTCTGTTATGCCATGCTGACCTTCCCCACCCACTGTATATGAACTGCCATTATTGTGTTTTCTGATAATTTCCCCATAATAAACGGTTGCGTAAGAATAGGTGTCGTCAGTATGGTCGAAAGCACATTCCATTCCATCGCCACCGTGTGTGAATAGCCAGGTATTGTTGCCATAATAGGTCGAAGTCCCATTGTCTTGATAACCGTTGATGGCTTTGTCCTTCGTGATTTTGCTTTGCCCGATGCGATATACTTGCCCGATGGGGAGCCCACTTGTGATTTCGGGCCAGCTTAAACCTCCATCAGGTGAATAATAAACCCCTCCATCGTTTCCTGCATAAAGGCGGTTGTTCAAAGGGTTGTATTCCAATATGTGCATATCTGCATGTACGGACGGAACATTGCAATCGCCCCACCAATGCGAACTGATTTCCCAACTGACCCCTCCATCGGAGGACATGAAACAGTTGACACCGCCCGCAAAAATCAGGTTTTCATCGTTTGGGTCTGCTGCAATATCCAGGTCGTACCAGGCTTGTCCGCCACTTCCACCATTGCAGCCCCAACTCATAATATTAGGCGATGTGGATTGTTCGGTGAAACTTTCGCCACTATTTACGGACTTATATAATCCTTTAAAGGCACTGCTTTGGGTCTGGATTAAATAAACAACTTCCGGATTTGCCGGGGTAACGGCAATTGCCGCTCTTTCCCCTGAAACCAGTCCGTTGGTGATATGTTCCCAGTTATCACCTGCATCTGTTGATTTGTAGAAACCACTGCCTTTTACCGCATAAATAATATCGGGGTTTCCGGGTTTAAATACTATATCCTTTGAACCACCTGATTCTATTTGTTCCCAATTGGCCCCGGCGTCTTCGGTTTTAAAAATGCCATTGCTTGTTGAGGCATATATCAATTGCGGGTTTATGGGATGCTGGAGCATTCTGCCAACTGTGGCATTTCCCATTCCATTGTTCCACTGTAACCAGGTCTGTCCGCCATCTGTACTTTTGAAAACGCCCATTCCAACTGCATCACCGGCATCCCGGTCGCCTGTTCCAATGTAGATATGGTCAGGGTTTTGCCAATCGATCACAATGGAAGAAACCCCAAGGGTAGGAAGCACATCGGTCGTACTGGTCCAGTTGCCATCTTCATATCTCCAAAACCCTCCGGCAGGTGCACCTATGAAAACAATATTGGGATCCGTAGGGTGAAAAGCGATTGCATTGATCCGTCCAAGGCCTTTGTAGCCTTTTTCGCCCCCGGGCAAGTTGAAAGGCCCCAGGTTTTCCCAATCCCCATTTGAGGACTTTGCATCGGGATGGTCCAGTAAATATTGGTTATACGCTTTATATACTTTGTCGGCTTCATGGCGTATCCCATCGGGATAGATATGTTGCCCGGTCCACCATTCCCAACGTTTGTAAGGCTTCCATCCACTTCCCTTGGTTATTTTCCGTCCTTCCCAATAGGTGTTGAAGGCACTTCGTACATCGTAAAAGTTAACGGATTGATTTTGCATCATTTCTATCCAATAAGGAAAATCAGCTGTGTCCGGTTGGTTTGCCGGAAGGTTTTGTTGTGCAAAGCCCCCGAGGGAAATACAAGAAATTGCAATGGTGATAAGTAGTGTTTTAAGTTTTTTCATGTTATGATTGTTGATGAATTTACAGGATACAAAGATACCCTGATATTTAATATTGTGAGTTTTTACTTGGATGTGTGATAAAAGACACGGGAAAGCAGTTGAAGGGTTGCAGCGTTGTACCAATCCTAATAAAACTTAAGGGGACTTCCATTACCATCAGTTATGTTTAATTTCCTATCAACCTAATTTTCATGATTATTTAAAACCCTCTCTAAATATTGCGAAATTTTGCTTTCCTTTTAAGTTCGTTGTATATTTGCCGTTCTAAAAAATTTAGATCAAATCTCAACGTATTCATAAATTCATAAAAACTAATCAAATGAAAAAAATAACAGTAATTGGAGCCGGAAACGTGGGCGCAACCTGTGCAAATGTAATCGCACATAAAGACCTTGCCCGTGAAGTTGTTTTGCTTGATATTAAAGAAGGTGTGGCCGAGGGCAAAGCGCTTGATATCTGGCAGACTTCTTCCATCAATAATTACAATACGCGCGTTACGGGCGTTACCAATGATTATTTGAAAACCAAAGGTTCCGGTGTCATTGTGATTACTTCCGGGATACCCCGTAAGCCGGGCATGAGCCGTGACGATCTGATTAAGACCAATGCCAGTATCGTAAAAGAAGTTACTGAAAAAGCGGTAAAATACTCACCCGATGCGATAATTATCGTAGTTTCCAATCCACTTGATGTTATGACCTATGCAGCTTATCAGGCTGCCAACAAATCTTCCAATAAAGTGTTCGGGATGGCAGGGACACTTGACACAGGGCGTTATAAGGCCTTTTTGGCAAATGCCCTTGATGTTTCCCCAAAGGACATTCATGCTTTATTGATGGGTGGGCATGGCGATACGATGGTGCCATTGCCACGTTATACTTCCGTAAACGGTATCCCTATTGCCGAATTGCTTGGAAAAGGTGAGTTGGACAAAATTGTTGAAAGGACCAAATTCGGTGGTGGCGAACTTGTGAACCTCATGGGCACTTCTGCATGGTATGCCCCGGGCGCTGCTGCTGCCCAGTTGGTAGAGGCCATTGTGGACGACCAAAAAAGGATTTTCCCGGTTTGTGCCTGTCTGAAAGGAGAGTATGGCCTGAAGAATATTTATCTCGGTGTTCCCGTTAAAGTGGGTTCAGAAGGTATCGAAGAAATTATCGAGCTCAACCTGAACAAGGACGAAATGAAAATGCTCCAGGAATCTGCGGCTTCGGTTAAGAAGGTGATGAAGGTTTTGGACGATATGAAACTTTTCTAAGTTTAATATCGTGGCTTTAAGAAAACGTCAATAACTTCGTTACGCTCACATTTAGAACCAGTCATTTACAAAAGTAAACTCTTGGATTCTAAATGTTTCGCAAGCCTTGTTCTTAACGTTTTCTTAAAGCCATATGAAAAACATGGTTTTTTTTGAGCTGCAATTTAGTTTAACTTGTTTAAAATGAAGGGCGTTTCAGTAGTGAAACGCCTTTTTTTGTATAATTTCATTACTTTTGTTTTAATACCTTTTTTAGTGGGATTTAGTATTTTGGCGTTTTTGTGGCAAATAAATGTAAATATTAAAAATGAAATTGATTCCTTAAGATACAATAAATACGAACCTATAAATATCTGTTAAAATGAGCAGGAAACGAATTGTAATCCTTACGGGAGCAGGAATGAGTGCCGAAAGTGGTATAAGCACATTTCGTGATAATGATGGCCTTTGGAAAAAGCACCGCTTTGAAGACCTTGCCACACCTCATGCCTGGGCCATGAACCCGGAACTGGTCATGGAATTTTACAATGCCCGTCGCAAACAACTTTTTGAAGTGAAGCCCAATGCAGGCCATTTTGTACTGGTAAAACTGGAGGAAAAATACGATGTGCAGATCATTACCCAAAATGTGGACGATTTGCATGAACGGTCAGGCTCCTCCAATGTGTTGCACTTGCATGGCGAACTAAAAAAAGTGAGGAGTACGGTGGATGAATCCCTCGTTTATGAATTGGATCGGTGGGAATTGAAGATGGGGGACAAATGTGAGAAGGGTTCACAGTTGCGCCCACATATTGTTTGGTTTGGAGAGGCTGTACCCATGATAGTGCCCGCAGCAGAAATTGCAGCTACTGCCGATATTTTTATTGTGATAGGTACTTCAATGGTAGTTTATCCGGCAGCCGGGCTTATTGGCTATGCACCGCACGATATCCCCAAATATTACATCGACCCAAAAGCTTCCCATGTTGGTGGGATTTCCAATCTGAAAGTAATCCAAAAAAAAGCGGGCGAAGGTGTGCCTGAGTTGGTGGAAGAGTTGTTGTAAACTTAATCATAGTGAAACCGGCATTTTACAATGCGTATTTCATTATCTTTAAATTGATATATTAAACGATGTTCCCCATCTATTCTTCGAGACCAAAACCCTTTGTATTTATGTTTTAATGGTTCTGGTTTACCAATTCCTGAGAAAGGGATCCTGGAAATATCTTTTAAAAGGGTGTTAATTCTTTTTAGCATTTTTTTATTGGTCTGTTGCCAATATAAATAATCTTCCCATGATTCATCAACAAAAATATACTTCATGGTTCAATGAGGTCTTTTTGAAATAATGAACCTTTTTTTAATTTGTCGATTGCTGAATCCAATCTTTGTTCATTTATTTTTGATGATAATTCATGTTGGGTTGCGTTCAATGAATTATATTCGTCAATTGAAAGAATTACTACCCCAGAATCTTTTCCCCTGTTAATTATTAAGGTTTCAAAATCGTCTGTCACCTTGTCAAGGTATCGCTTAATATCTTTCCTGAAATCGGAAATAGTCGTTGTAATCATAATATTTGTACTTGAAATTGTACAAATATATGTACAATGTAAAGGAAAAGCAAGTTTTCGACCTTAAATTTTTCTGAGTGTTCTTCTCCATTTTGCCGACTCTTCAAGGTCGTACTGATGTTGGAAGGTCTATTGCCTCCTCACCGGCATGGTCATACATCTTGCACCACCACCGCCGCGTGCAAGTTCAGAGCCTTCAATGGTAATCACACATTTGTTGTAACCATCGGGATGGGTTTTGCCTTTGATTATATCTTTGGCTTTTATTATCTCAAAGCCGTGTTTGTTCATTTCCTCAATCGTATAAACATTGCGTTCATAGCCAATCACTTTTCCGGGGGCAATGGCAAAAAAGTTGGCGCCACTGTGCCATTGTTCCCTCTCTTGTGTCATTTGGTCATTTGTGCCTCCACAAAAAACAGGTTCCAGGTCCATTCCCAGTTTTTTCAGGGATTCAAGGATATTGTTTTCGTTTTGGATACTTTTCACATGTCCGTTTTCGATATGGATATGGACTGTCTGGTACTTATTGGGCTTCAGGATCAGCGGTTCATACACCATACATTTATCATGGTCAAGGAAGGTAAAGGTCATATCAAGGTGGATGAACGATTCCGGTGAATAGGGGAGTTCCTGGATAATGAGGTGGCGGGTCAGGTTTCTCTCTTTCAGGCGCCTTAAAATGTAGTCGATCCCATTGGAAGTGGTGCGTGCCCCAATACCGATCAGGATGATGTCTTCCCGGGCCACCAGCACATCGCCACCTTCGATGGTACAGGCAGGCGAGCAGTTTTTCCTTTCCGAAATATTGAATGTGTTGGCCTTCAGTTCGGGATGGTTGTTGAAAATGGCTTTCATAATGAGTGCTTCCCTGTTTCGAACGGTATTGGCCATGGAACCGATCACAATATTGTTTTGGATGGCCATGGAAGCATCCCGGGTAAAAAAGAAATTATGCAGGGGCAATAGGGAATATCGTTCCCTTGAAAGGAATTTTGTGAGGTTGTCTTTGTGGATGGGGACTCCTTCAATTAGCTGAACCGAAAGTTTGTCAACAGGAAGCCTTCTTATCTTTTCCTCTTCTCCCCATACATTTTCCTGCGACAGGATTTCATCCAACAACTCATCCTTTACATTTTCATCTTGCAAAATGTCGTTCAATAAATCTTTCACCTCATAGGTTTTGGCCACCCGGTCCAAAACACCTTTAAATTGACTGTATTCCCTGAGGGCCACATCAAGGTTCAATATGTCGCTGTACAAAGCCCGTTTGGCACTTTCGGGGGTCATGTTTTCCACTTCACTGCCCGGTTTGTGAAGAATGACAGCTTCGAGTTTCCCGATTTCCGATGTGATGTTTATTTTTCGTGTATCAGCCATTTTCGTGTTATTATCTGTAGTTTGTACTTTAACCATAATGTCCTATCCCTGAAGCTTATTTATTAATGGGTCTTATCTTTACCATAATATCGCACCCAAGAAGGGTGCTTTTGTTTTTTAACAATGAATTTCAGCTTGTTAATCCCATTTCTTGAATTATTTTGTGTTCAGGAATTCCATTTTTTTTAAACCAAAATCAGCAACCCACAACCCACAACCCACAACCCGTAACCCTTTCCCTTATTCGATAATGTTCTCTTTCATCAATACGGTTTTCAATTCTGCAAAAGTAATGGGTTTGGCCACGATTTTTTTGTTTTTGTCCAACAGGAACATGGTGGGCGTCGCGTAAACATTGTAATCCGTAGCAGATTTACTGTCCCATCCTCTTAGATCACAGGCATTCAGCCAAGTGTAGTTTGCCGTATCAATGGCGCTTTTCCATTCTCCTTTTTCCGTATCGAGGGAAATGGACAAGACTTCCAGCTTTTTCCTGTTGGTACTGTTTTCGTAAATGTTTTGGATTTTTGGAAGGGTTTCGTTACAATGGGGGCACCAACTTGCCCAAAACAGGACGAGGGTATATTCTGCCTTGATTCTTGAAAGTTTGATCGTGTTTCCGTCAACATCCGGGATATTAATGTCAGGGGCCTGTTTGCCATTGGTGAGCTCCGCATATTTTGAAAGACGTGTTTGCAGGTCGGTTTTCCGTTCTTCGTTTTCGCATTGTTCCGGTGCGTAGTTTTCGGCAATATAATCCAAAACCTTATCGAAATGAAAACGCTCAAAACCACCCACAAGGTAATCCACGATAAAATCATAAATGATGTTATTGTCCATGGCCTCGTACATTATCTTGTCAACGGCAACGATAAAGGAATTTTCCAATTGTTCCTGGGTAAAGTTTGAATTGCTGTATAGCGACATATACTCGATGGCCAGCGTTGTGTAAATATTGCTCCTTACCAGTTCAACATCCGAAAAGTCAATTGGGTCGAAGTAATGGGCAATGTTGTATTCCCTTCTTTCGGCTTCGTTCAATTCCGGGTCGAAATAAATTGGCCTGCGCTGTTTTATGATTTTTGTTGACCAATAATCAGGGTTTTCAGCAATTACATCATCAATATATTTTGCATAATCTTCCTGGATTTTCACATACTGGTTCCGAAGGTCAAAATAAAAACTGTCGGAAGTTGGGTAATATTCCACAGGCGTTGCCAGTAAATCAAACTTGCGGAGATAATCGTTTCTTTTCCTGAGAAAATCGTAATAAACCCCATTTTCCCTGGAAGAAACAATTTCCAGGCTATCGTACAAATGATTGTACTGGGTCTGGATTTCAATATCCTCCCGGTTATAGATAATGTCAAAAAAGACTTTTTCTTCAAGGAAAACACGGTACATTCCCGAAGGATAATTGTCTTTTAACAAAAATGAAAAATTCCCGAGTGTATCAGGGATTACCGTATCGAGGATTTGGTTTTTGTCGCCATAAAA
>JAADJA010000012.1 GCA_013151015.1 Chlorobiota bacterium | reverse complement strand
AATGGATATACATTTCATACACTTACCGGAACAGATGGCTCCTTCGAGTTTTACCTTCCCTTTGGCGATTATACCGTAACGCTGGATGAAAACATTTTGAATGGGAGGTATTACATCGTGAAAAACAATTACGAACTGGATTTGAGCGGGGAAGTTGACAATATGTACATCACCTATCACATCATCGAGAAAAAACGGAAAATAAGGATGAAGAAATTTACCCCAAAACCTGAAGGTCAATAACTGTTTTGCATTTTCCCTCTCCTAAAGGAGAGGGAAAGGGTGAGGTGATTTAAATTTTAATTAAGGGTAACTTACTTCCCTTTCCTCCTGTTCCTTTCCTTTATCAACAAACTGAGTTCCCTGCCTGTTTGTCCCGCGATGGACGTATTTTCCTCGGTCCTTCTCAACAGATAGGGCAAAACCGAACGTACCGGGCCGAAGGGGATGTACTTTGCCACATTGTAACCGCTTTCGGCCAGGTTGAAACTGATATGGTCGCTCATCCCGTAGAGTTGCGCAAACCAACAACGGGTATCATCTTTGGGGATACTGTGCTTTTCCATTAGTTCGGCCATATAGGTAGAGCTGTATTCGTTGTGGGTCCCGTTGAAAACAGTGATCCTGTCGATATGCTCGATGCAAAATTTCAGGGCGGCATTGTAATCCCTGTCCGTACTGTCCTTATCGGGCTGAATAGGGTCTTTGTAACCTCTCAGTTCCGCACGCTCCCTTTCCTTTTCCATGTATGCGCCCCTTACGAATTTCGCCCCAAGAAAGTAATCCTTTTCCTTTGCCCGATTGTATGCTTCTTCCAAAACAGCAAGGCGGTCCCGGCGGTACATCTGATAAGTATTGAAAACAATAGCTTTTTTCTTGTTGAATTTCTCCATGTTTGTTGTAACCACCTCATCGATAAAATTCTGGTACCACGAATCCTCGGCATCAATCAATATCGGGATATCTTTCTCGTAAGCTGCTTTGCAAAGTTTCCCGACCCGTTCCCTAAAATTATCGGCCTCTTTCTTTTCTTCATCCGTCAATTTACTGCCAGCGCTCACTTTTTCCAGGACATTGGCAGTAGTAAAAGCGGTTGGTTTAAAAACGGCAAAAGGGACATTGGGGTCTTTTCCGGCATTCACGATGGTTTGCAAGGTAATTTCCAGGGCTTTGTTAATGTCTTCGATGGACTCGGTCCCTTCCACGGAATAATCAAGGATGCCCTTCACATTGAATTTTTCGAGTACCCTTACGTTTTTATGGCAGCCTTCGATGGTTTCGCCCCCCACAAAATGGGAATAAATGGTTGGCTTTACAGCCCAATCGACCGGAAGGTGTAGTTTAAGCGCTGTCAACGACAGGAATTTCCCAATGGAGACCAAGGTATTGCTGGCAATGGTCTTGAACAGAAGGTAAGCCCGCAGCAAATCTTTATCGGAACGGCTTTTAAAAGCAATCTCAGTATTTTCGAAAGATAACATTTTATATAAATTTGTTTATCAGGGATATAAGTCAATATATATTTCACTTTAATTAAAAACAAAGGTGGGGAAAAAATTATTATCCGGCAACCACGAATAATATTTATTTTTGCGCTGATGGAACAAACAATAATCAATTCGGACGGCTACCCCATTTTTATCGGGAATAATTTATACGCTACCATAAAATCGTTTCTGCTCCAGTACGAATTCAAGGGCAACAAAGTCTTTCTACTGGTTGACCGGAACAGCCGGAAATATTGCCTTCCGGTGCTCATGAGCAATGTGCAGCTTTTCCAGAAAGTGTTTATCATGGAAATTGAAGGGGGCGAGGAAACGAAGACGATAGAAACCGCTTCGATAATTTGGCAAAAGCTGGCCGATAAAAGTGCTGACCGCAATTCGATCCTGATCAATTTGGGCGGGGGGATGGTGACCGATATTGGCGGTTTTGTGGCTTCCACATTTAAGCGCGGCATCCGTTACCTGAATATCCCTACTACCCTGCTTGGCATGGCCGATGCCGCAATTGGAGGAAAGGTAGGGATGGATTTACAAAGCCTGAAAAACCAAATCGGTTTGTTTTCCAACCCTCAGACCGTTTTTATCCTTCCCGAGTTTATCGAAACCTTGCCACCAAGGCAAATCAGGGCAGGTTTCCCGGAAATCATCAAACATGCACTTATTTATAAAAAGCATTATTGGGAAGAATTGACTGTCCAGGATTTTTCTGATATACATAATTGGGACGAAATCATCAGTTGGTCAGTCGAAATAAAAAACTATTTTGTAATGGAAGACCCTCTGGACACAGGGTTTCGGAAGGTGTTGAACTATGGGCATACCATAGGCCATGCCATCGAAACCTTCTCCTTGCAAAACGATGAAGACCCATTGATACATGGTGAAGCCGTAGCAATCGGCCTGATTTGCGAATCCTACATTTCGTTTAAAAAAACCGGCCTCAAGAAAACAGAACTGGATGAAATTGCCTCATACGTTCTTAATGTTTTTGATGAGTACCCTTTGCGTTCGGGGAATTTTGATTTTATCATTGATATAATGAAACACGACAAAAAGAACACAGGCGGAAAGTTCAACTTCACCCTGCTAACGGGTATTGGCGATGCTTTGATCAACCAGGACGTAGAACTGACCCTCATCAGGGAAAGCCTTCATTATTATCAGAACCTTTTCAGATAAAATGCATACGCTCACCCTTCATAACAAATCAAAATCCTTAAAGGGGACGATAATGCTGCCCGCATCAAAGAGCATCAGCAACCGGGTTTTGATTATCCGGGCTTTAGTTGATTACCCTTTTGAAATCACCAATTTATCAAATGCCGATGACACGCTCATCCTGAAAAACCTTTTGAAAAGAATACAGAGTAGCAATGAAGACCAAACACCCCTGGATTGTGGAAATGCTGGGACGGCTTTTCGGTTCCTAACGGCTTTCCTCGCAAATAGGCCCGGCATCTGGGAATTGACCGGATCGGAAAGGATGAAACAGCGGCCCGTTAAGATACTTGTTGAAGCACTCCGTGAATTGGGTGCAGATATCGAATACAAAGGAAAAAACGGATTCCCTCCCCTGTTTATCAAAGGCAAAACCTTAAATGGCGGGATTGTCAATATTGATGCCACAACCAGCAGCCAATACATTTCGGCCCTGCTACTGATTGCCCCGGTAATGCCAAATGTACTGGAATTACACCTTTCGGGGAAAACAACTTCATTACCTTACATCGAAATGACATTGCTCATTTTGAAAAAGATGGGGATTAATTGGGAATATGAAAACAACCGTATTAAAATCCCCCCACAAAAATATTTGGCAAAAGATTTCAAAGTTGAGGCCGACTGGAGCTCTGCTGCCTACTGGTACGAAATAGCCGCCTTTTCGGATGATTCCGATATTTTCCTTCCCGGTTTAAAAAAAGATAGTTTTCAGGGCGATGCTGTATTGCAGGAAATTTATGAATATTTTGGAATCCAAACTGATTTTCAGGAAAAAGGGATACGGTTAACAAAAGGGAGTAAACCAACAAAGCATTTTAATTTTGATTTTACCGACTTCCCTGATTTGGTCCAATCGATTGTGGTAAATTGTGCAGGTTTAAATATACCGGGAGATTTTATCGTGCCCAAGAACCTGCGTATAAAAGAGACCGATCGCATAAAAGCCTTGCAAAGCGAATTAAAGAAACTGGGTTATAAAATAAATTTGACCGAATCCAAAAAGCATTTCACCTTAAGCCTGCCCAAAAGAAATAAGCAAGTTGAAACCAATAAAAGAATAATCATTAGAACCTACAACGATCACCGTATGGCACTGGCATTTGCCCCGCTCTGCCTTTTCCATAAAAACCTCGAAATAGAAAACCCGGGGGTTGTTTCCAAGTCCTATCCGGGCTTTTGGGGTGATTTAAAGATACTTTTTTCAAACTTGCCAGCCGGAACTCCAAACTGGCATTCCCGCTAGAACTCCCTACATTTTGAAAGTCTTTGTAAAACGCTTGCCAACCCAGGTGTAAGCCCGAAAAACATTTCCAGTTTAAGTTTCATTTTTCACGATCTATATGGATGCCGAAACGGTAGCCGATACCAACAGACAACATTCGGTCAACAGGCCCGGTAAGTTGCTCACCGTAAAACACCGGGAGTCCGGGGGTGTATGCCGCCCTTACCATCAACCTTTTCCAAAATATGGCCCGATAACCCAACCGGAAAGTAAGCATATGAATGATAAAGTCTTCAAAGAAACCTACTCCGACCTCAAAGAAATGATTTTTCCTTCCTATCAATTTGTTAACTCCAGTGGTTAAAACCATACTCTGATAAGACCAATAATTTGAGGACAACATTATCCCATATCCAACTGAAAAAGAAGTTTTCGATTTTCTTTCCAGTAAGTATTCAAGATTCACGGTATAAACATTGTAATCATTTACGTATGAAGAAAGAAACAAAGGCGTTTCCAAATAAACGCCATAAGGCTTTTGATGCAATTTGCCCAAATCAAGGTCCTGCCCAAAACCCGGCAAAACCAAGATTGCCAAAAAAACAATCAAGGAATTGGCTTTTTTCATATTGATATTATTTGATGATTAGTTTTGAGACCATGTCAATACCTTTGGTTTTGATTTTCACGAACAAAACCCCTTTGTAACTTTTTTGCAAACCGACCCTAAACCCCATGTTTTCTTGAAGCAAGTCGAAATGCAGTTCATTCCCCAAAACCCCAAAAACAGCAATATCCTTCTTTCCAAGTGGACAAATTGGTTTTTATCGAGAACCGACCATTGTTGGGGTTGGGGTATATCTTGATATTATTGCCAATTACATTATCACCAATGTTGGTTTTCATTTCAATTTTAACGGTTTCCCAAAAATCAGTATTTTCATCTTTTCCAACAATTGAGTAAACTGTATATTTTGATGGATTGGCCTTTTTGCCCCCGCAAACATCCCCTGCTTGTATCAGCACATGGTTCCCTCCATTTGAAATTTTTGTGCCGGCTTTTAAAACCGGTACCCAATGCCTATTGATATATCGTTTTTAATATCAATATAGGATTCGTCTTGCTCCATGTCGCCATAAGGCACTAAAAAATAAGGAGTATATGCCAACCGAAGCAAAAGGTGCCTGAACAGATAGGTCAGGAAACCAAACCTTGCGTTGGTCGCTACATCAGCACCAATAGGCATTATTCCAAACCCTGCTTCAATTTTATTGTTTGACTTGCCATAATGTAGTTTAAATTCAATGGGCACAGCATATGGGCCTACACCATATTTGGAAAAACCCATTCCAAAACCAATACTAAAAGCCGGGTTAATCAATCGATCTCTTTTTATCAATGCCATTTCAACGTTAAATAGAAATAACGAGGTGAAATTTTTATATAAAACCGGATAATCGATATAAGCCGAAAACCCTTTATCACTTTTCGTTGCAAAATCATTTCCGGAACCGCTATCTTGCGAATAAGAGAAACCGATGGCAAATGCAAAAAGGTAAAAAAATAAAATATACCTAAGGTATCTATTCATTGCTTGATTATTTTAGGATTAATACTCTTTTTATTACAAGGTCACCACCTTTTAATATTTTAACAAGCAATACCCCGGCATAATTATCAAGCAAAATTATCCTTGTGTGATATTGGTCTTGTGTTAATCCAAATTGCAGTTCATTGCCCATAACACCATAAATGCTGACATTCCCTTTATCCAATGTCCAGTTTACACGATTGAAAAACTCGCCATTATTGGGATTGGGAAATATATGAAAAACAATTTCAGCGTATTCATTATCCTTGTCTTGAACCGGAAAAAAATCAAATTCAGAGGATTTAACAAGAGTATCAATTTGGTTATTTCCACCATACAATTCAACGGTTCTGATATTATCATAAATCGAATACATGGAGGCGGGGTTTTGTTTGGCCCCGCCTCCATCACCGGCTTTTATGATCACAAGGTTTCCTCCATTTGAAATTTTTGTGCCGGGCAACATTGGCCATACGCCTGCAACTTATCAATGAAAACGGTAACCGATTCCAATAGTGGCACTGTTCACGAATTCCTTTTGGATATGTTCCCTACCCTTTTTATCCGCCAGCCACCAATAAGGTGTGTAAGCCAACCTTGCCAAAAAGCGTTTGCCAAGATGGACACGGTAGCCAATTTCAGGCTGAAGTGCATAATAATTGCCACTGAAATTGCCATGGGGTTCGGGATACCATGCAAAGCCCATCCCGGTTTCGATGAAATGCCTGCCTTTGCCATAAACCGTACAGAAACCAAGGGGGAGGCCCTGAACGGGATAGTTGACAGGACCGTAGGCATAGCCAATCCACGATCTTAGCGAAACTTTTTCAAACCTGGCCAACAGGAACTCAATTTTGAGCGTGCCATAAAACCCACCATGGCCCCTAAAATGTTCGAAGCCTGCCTGCCAGCCCATCTGGATATTGGAGAGCCAACGGTATTTGAAGTCCCAAGTCCCATTTGACATATTTTTAGCGAATCTGTAACCTATACTAATTGAAAGTGCATTGTAACCTAAAAAAGGCGGGGATTCCTCCTCTGTGATAAGATTTTCCAGATATAATGAAGGAGTATAGGCAGCTCGGAACAAGAGCCTTTGACCTAACTGTAAACGATAGCCAAATCTAAGGTTTAGAATAAAAATAGGTGCAACAAACCCTACCCCTGTCTCAAAGAAATGCTTGCTCTTACCAAAAACGGCATTATATTGAAAGTTCAAGACAGGGACACTTGGCATGAATACAGTATTGTCTATGCTTAATACAAACAACAAACCAAGGGAAAAACTATTGTAATAGTTCTTTTTTCGTTTGTTCAGGTACTCGAAGTTGATAAAACCTGCATTTCCCGGGTCACCGGAATAATCCTTAAAAAACAATGGCGTTTCCAAATACACGCTATATGAATTTTGATGGTTTCCGTTTAAATCTTCGTTCTGTCCAAAACCCGAAAAAACCAAAATTGTCATCAAAATAATTAAGGTATTGACTTTCTTCATTTTGATGTTATTCAATAATTAGTTTTGAGACCATGTCAATATCTTTTGTTTTAATTCTCACGAACAAAACTCCTTTGTAACTTTTTTGCAAATCGACCTTAAACCCCATGTTTTCTTGAAGCAAGTCGAAATGCAGTTCATTCCCCAAAACCCCAAAAATAGCAATATCCTTCTTTCCAATGGGCAAATCGGTTTTTATCGTGAACCGGCCATTGTTGGGGTTGGGGTATATCAAGACACTATTGCCAAAATCAATTTCCCCTGCACCCGTTTCAAAATCAACTTCGGTCGTTTGTTGGTGTTGTCACCAACAAGAAAGGGTTGGCAATATCACTCTACTACTACCTTCTCCGTATATACCTTGCCGCCTGCCTGCACTTTCACAAAGTAAACCCCTTTGGGCTGCTCCCTGATGTCAACAGCGGTATTGCCCATTTGTACATTCCCCTTTTTGTAAACCACATTGCCCATCATGTTTGTTATTTCAACGGCAAAGCCGGAATTTCCACCATCATCGAAACGGAGGGTGAAAAGGCCGGGGGAAGGGTTGGGGAAGATTTGGAAGTTTTCTTTTACCGATGTCCAATTAATATTTTCATCCTCAACTGATTCACCACCTTTTGTAATAACCGCACCTTTTTCAGATAAAGAATCAAGACCAACTAAAGGGGGCAGGTGTGCTTTTACAGGTATATAATGTGAGCCTTCACCTGTTATTTTGGTTTCGATTTTTGCAACAAAGTGGCTTCCCGGTTTGGCATGGAAACCTGGAAATAGCAAAACGGATCCCCCAGAACTAAAAGTAATGTTGGCCCCGATATCAATTATGCACTTTTGTCTGACAATGTTTGGATGGCCTCCTTCATACTGCACATCTACATTGTTTGCCATTTCATTGGGAATGGATCCCCAAATTTCGTTGTAGGCATAAAAATACCCCTCATCACCACTCGTGAATTCAGAAATATTCCAAATGATCTTATCTGACGAATTGAAAGCTTCCAAAAAGCCATTATCATCATATTGTTGGTCGATAAATTTTGCGGCCATTGTTCGTGGAGGGCAACATGTCCCGCCAAAATAGAAAGTACTTGCCAATTTAGATTTCTTTTCACCTGGTATCCATCCCGGCTTCCTCATGCCAATAGCTGTGTTATTGACTTTTAAGGCTATGATCTCAAGACCCAAAAACATATCGACATTGACCCAATTATCGGTGTGCACGCTTGTCAAATAATGGGACACATGGTAGTCTGTGCAATTATAACAAGCTGCCTCGTGAAAATATGCTGATATTTTCAGTATCCTTTCTTGATTTATATCTGAACGCCAACCTACATGGAGTTTTTGTTTGTTTACACTGCCGTTACGCTGAAAGTAAACCCTACCAGCTTTGTTCCAACCACAATTATCATCTTCGGTTGTACCCCAGCATTCGTTCCAAAAAGCAATCCGGAATTTATACCTTCTGTTTGATGAAGGTTTGCACATGGCATTATAAGCAGTTGTTTCTTTATGGCAATCCCAAAAACCGGGCACACTTCTTTTGATATCCTCAAAAGCTCCTGAAGTGCAACTGGGATTAGGGAATATTTGGCCATTTGAGTTTATAGCTGTTCCAAAAAAGGCAATTATTAATAGGATGTTTTTCATATTTGTGAGTTTTTATAAATAAACACGGATTGAAATTGGTGTAATTGTGAACAGAAAATCGAATTTTGTCTGGAAATCCGTATGCTGCGCACCTATTTGGACAATGTGCCCAATTTTGAATTTAGGGAAACCGTAAAATAAAGATGTTAATATGCCATAAGACAAATAGGGGTCATCCATATTGCCAATATCAATTCCTCCGGAAAAGTACAATCCGTATTCAAAATTTATATTTTTGTTAATTAACCGCATGAAGCGGATATTTATTTGCCCATATTCCCTGAAAACCCTTTCGTCATAAGCCGTACTGTACCCAAATTTCAGGTTCATTCCTTGAAAAACGCTCCCAACAATTCCGTAGCAAACATAATTTGAACTTTTTCTTTTTTTTGAAAAGGTATAGCCTATACCGGAAAGTGGTTCATAACTGATTACATGGATTGTTTTTTTTGCGTTCATGTTTTCCAGCGAATCGGTTTGTCCATAAATACTGGTATGGACAGAAATAAATATCAGCAGATAAATTGGATACTTCATGTCTATTTATTTTGGATTTCTATTTTCTTCTCCAACTCAATAACATACAACGTCAGCTCCTCTATCTTCTTCAGCAGCATAGCATCCATTTCGCCAATGTTATAGCCGTTTTCCAAAACTTCCTTTTCGGAGGGTATTTCCGGCAGGTGGCCGTTCTCTTTTATAAAGCCTTCCACTTCGCCAAGGGTGGCCAACCCGTAACTGTCATCAAACACCTCGTCCTCCCATTCTTTCATGTTCTTTACCTCTATTTCGCCGGCCTCTATCTTGGAGGTTATTAAGGTTTCCATGGTCATGGTGGTAATGTTCATGGAGGCCACTTCAATGGAGTTTGCTTTTATGTTGCCGTTGATGTCCAGGCTTGCGCTCGGCGTATCTGTTCCAATCCCCACATGGTTGTGGATGTCGATGAATATACCTCCATTGCCATAATTGCCCGTTTTAATCCAATTGCCATTTAGGGATACGGTACCTCCTAATACAACACCTTCCTGAAAAAAAACTTCCCCAAAACATGTAAGCCTCTTTGATTCCGAAATCTCCACCGCTTTGTGCAGTGTCCCGGTGTATTCTTCCGATGTATAGAAAGATATCCCGGAGGATTCACCATAATCACCGCCATTTTCAAAAACAATCTTTGCCTTGTCCGGCCCATTGGCATCCCCGGCAGTGATCGAAGCCATTTCACCGCCTATTACCGCATCTTCGTTTTGCAGGCCCAAGGTCCCGGATTTTTTTACGTGTAGGTTGAAAAGCGGGCTGTTGACGCCGATTCCCACGTTCCCGCTGTTCGAACTGTACATGTCGCCCCCGTTAAAGGCCCAGTCGCCATCGTCCACTTCAAGCGACATAGGGTCTGCCCAACTGGCCAGGCCATTGGCATCGGAAAGCAGCACCCTGCCCACCCCTTGTGTGCCATTGTTGAGGATCAGCCCTGTGGACTTCATGGTGCCGGCCACCTCCAGTCTTTCTGATGGGTTTATCTCGCCTATGCCCAAATTGCCCACATTGAACACAAAGTCGGACCCGGAATAAAAACTCAGGTCACCGGACGGTTTGGCCGATATACGGTTGGGCGAAGTGTTGGGCAGGGTTTCCCCGAACTTTATAGTGGCATATTTGCTGCTGCCCCCCGGTTCCAGCATCAAATCAACGTTTTCGCCATTGTCGGCCTTTATGTGTAGCTTGGCTTGGGGATCGGTAACGTCGCCTATGCCTATTTTGCCGGTGAGGCCAAGGCCGTCCGACATACCTACAAAGAACGTGGCCTTATTGGAATTAAACCCGATCATCAAAGAATTCGAAACATTGTTGATAAGTTTTTCAGAAGACGGAAGCCCGACTCCGGTCCCGAATATTATTGAAGGGGAGGCCGTGGTTTCAATAAACCTTCCGAAAGCGACCGAATTAGTCGCACCTGCGATCACTTGGTTGCCAAATGCAAAGGATAGTGCGCCATTTGCTTCGGAGCCATAACCACCGGCAAACGAACCATCAGCGGTTGCCGACGATGACATGCCAATTACACTCGAATTGCTACCCGTGGCACTCGAATTTTCATCACATTGCACACAATTTTGTGCCGAGACATTAAAACTTATGGTTAAGCTTACTATTAAGACTATTATCGATCCTATTATTTGATGTTTCATTTTATGTGTTTTTTTATGTGTTAATTATTTTTTTATCAATTTACCGCTTTGTATAATACGGTTTTCATATTGTATCGAATAAAAATAGGTTCCCCTGCCCAATATGTCCGTTGTCAGGGTTTGGTCGGGGATATTGTCGATCTCCCTTGAAAGGATTTTGCGCCCGGCAATATCGGCCAGATTGAAAACAAGCCCCTTTCTTGTCGTTTGCACCCTTATTTCCGTTGAAAACGGATTGGGGAACACCATAACGTCCTTGTCGTTTTCAAAAGGGGTTTCTTCGGCATGGGTCAATATGTCCCCGTGCATCACTTTTATCAAATACCCATTTGTGCTCAACGAACCTTCATAATCGGGCACCACGCCCGTGAGCAGGCAGCCCCCATCGGAAGTGACCAGCATATTATAGAACCAATAACGGGTATCGCCACCATATTCCTTCATTGCCTTCAGGTGAAGGTTCGAGTCAAATAGATGAAACCTGAACACCTCCGTACCCATAAAGTTTGTTGTATTATCTTCAAACGTAGGAATCCAAATGTTTTCAGGATCAATGAAACCCAACCCGTTTTGCCCGGTAAGCGAAGTCCTTTCCGGGTACAAAATCAGGGTGTCCTTCAAGGTGACAAAATTTGTGTCCATGATCTTCACGTACAGGTCAAGGTAGGCCCCCGGTTCCATTATGGCCACATTTGCCATGGCAAACCTGTCCGTACCCATTGTTTGCACCGAAACAGGATCTAAGATATCGTGGTCTTCGTCAATAGTACTTATAAATTGGGTGATTTCAAGGTTTAAGTTCATTTCTATCCAATCGTTGGAATATGCTATTGGCCTCACATAATTACCAAAGAATTCAATGGCGGTACTGTCATGGTTGAACAACATATCGTTATATACACCGTAATCCTTCCAGCCACCGTAAAAATTGAAATCGAGCCGGTTGCCGTTTTTGTCGATAACCATTGTGAACAAAAGATCGTTGTAAACATACAAAGAGGAATCTGCTTTCCCCTGGATTATGGTATTGCTGTCGGCATCCATAAGGTAATTGATCAGAGTATGGTGAATGTATGGTTCGGGTAAGGGGTGCATCTTTTCCCATACCAGTTCCAGTCCCGGGGTCATTTCGCATACATAGGAAACATCTCTGTAGTGTGCAGAAACAGAATCTGTTAAAGTCCCAAATAGCAAATAAT
Source organism: Chlorobiota bacterium (assembly GCA_013151015.1). GTDB lineage: Bacteria > Bacteroidota > Bacteroidia > Bacteroidales > JAADJA01 > JAADJA01. The sequence continues at coordinate 1,280 of JAADJA010000012.1, read as the reverse complement.
TGCCATTGGCTTTTTCAAAACCGTATCTATAACTATAACTTGTATCGGTTTTAGAAATCGAATTCTCATTTAGGAAAAGTCCATTTTCTCCAATTTCGATTATCAATGGGGAAACCGGATGGGGGCCATACTCCTCTTGTTGCCCACCCAAAGAAATATACCCTCCCGAACTGTTCTCGAAGGTGTAATAGAGGAATTCGTTCCCGTCGGTGCCATAGTTGAGTTCAAAGAAACCTTGGGCGAACGATAATTGGTTCATTGCCAATAGTGCAATTGCCAAAATTGTTTTTAGTGTCTTCATAACTGAAAAGTTTAGGGCAAGGGGCAACGCCCCTTGCCTGTTGCCATTAAAGATCCACAGGACTTTCACCGTTCAAATAAGCTATGGGATACCCGTACTTAAATTTCCCCTTATTGTAATAATGTGTATAAGGTTCGACATCTTCTTTATCCCCCAACATCCACATGATCTTTTCGATTTTATAGCCCGGTGGCATTTCGGCTTCGGGGATCTTGGTGTAAACAAGCTGGTTGAGGAGATCGTAGTAAACGTTCATCTCATTATAATTTAGGCAAAGGACACCGTTTTCGTCAGTTATAGTACCGTTTTCAGTAGAAGTGCTGTACAGGTAAAAATCATAAATATTGTCAAGGGGCTCAGGGTCGCCGTCCCTTCTAAAGTCACCACCTTTATGCGTTACATTGGTAGCGTTCGTGAAAAAAAAGCCCGTGTTCTGTGTCGTTATATAGGAGTTCATCGCAAGCGCCAATTTCTGGGCAGCATCCGAATCGAGGGTATGTGGGTAACAATGGCCAAAAAACTCTCCGTACCACCAATCGTCGCCTACCACAAATGGCCCGGGCCCGGGGTCAATACCCTTATTTCCAACAACGGCCTCCACCTCAAGTGTGATTTCACCACTTATTTGCGATGACCCTAAAATATCGACCAGAACAAGCCCTTTGTTGTCAAAGCCGCTATTGTTGTAAACAGTGGTGATACTGGCTTTCATCTCATCGTACTTTTGTATAAGCACGGCCATGTCAACTTCTCCGCTATTGTCCACAGGGACTGTAAGTACCAATTCGGTTGATTCCATTTCCGCATAATACTCATTGGGGAATGCATGCGAATAATTGATCGTCGCTTCCAGATACCACAATACCGAATCGGCGGGAAGGCTTTCATCGCTTTTCAATGTGGGGTTTTTGCGGTAATAGGCCACTTTCTGTTTAAAGTTTTTGATAAGGGCGTTCACCTTTAGGTCGGTGGGGGTCAA